>NZ_JBFTLG010000011.1:0-169293 GCF_056396305.1 Arthrobacter sp. 05T420
TCCTCAAGCACCGATTTCGTGGCCTCCTTGACCTGGAGGAACAGGGGATCCTCTTGATCGCGGCCCTGGAGCAGGGCGATGAACGCCCGTGTGCCGACGCTGCCGACGCCCACCACCTTGCGGGCGACGTCGATGACTTCGAATTGTTCGAGCAGGTGACGCCGGTCGTCCGGCAGTGTGGCCCGGTAGGCCCGGAGCTGTTCACGAACCGCCTTCTCAACCTCGTCGCCAGACATACCGTACGTATCTCCCAGGTCCCGGACGGGAATGACGATCGGTGGTTGGCTGACAATTCGATACTCTCCGTCAACTCGTTCGGCCAGCTTCGACAGTGCCTGCAGGCTGTCCCTGGTATGTGCTTTTGCGACGTTCTGTCGAGCCGTCTTTTCCATGCCCTGGGCAGCTTTCTTGAGAGCCTTCCCCTTCTGGCTTGCCACTGCCAGGTTGATGGCTTCCATCAACTGCTCCTCGGACAGACGCGCGTACCAAATGTCCAAGGTGCGCATTTGCGCGAACTCGGCCATCGCTTCGCGGTAGGCTCGAACCGCCGTCAGTGTCACGTCGCGTGTTTCGTCCTTGGTGAACGCGTTGTTCCGCGCCGCGATCGTGAAACTCGCCGCCATCCGCTTGACGTCGTACTCGAACGGTCCCGGGAGTGTCTCGTCGAAGTCGTTCAGGTCGAACAGCAAGTTGCGCTCTGGCGAGGCGAAGACCCCGAAGTTGGACAGGTGGGCGTCGCCGCACAGCTGGACGCGCAGGCCGGCCCGGGGCGTGTCCTTCAAGTCGGCGGCCATGATCTTGGCCGCACCCCGGTAGAACGTGAACGGTGAGACCAACATCCGGCCGTGGCGCACCGGCACGAGGTCCTGCTCCCGGGTCAAATTCTGTTCCTCGAGGAGTGCCACCGGATCGGGTCTGTCGGCAGCGGGCTTCCACCCGGTGTGGCTCGAGACGGGCGTCTTCTTGCGGTTGCCCTTGCCTTTTGATTCGCGTTCCTCGACGCTCAAATGCTTGACTTTCTTCTCAGCCATGCTCGGCGACCTCCCTTTGACGTCAGGAACCGCCACCGGCACTGATTGCCTGGGTCAGTCCTGTTGAGCGCGCGAACGCGCCTTGGGTCGAGCTAATGCGATTGTGGCCCCGAAGCGGCCCCTCGTCAACGCGTTGGCGATGCCTTGCCGAACCCCTGCGCGGGCGTTCGTCAACGCGCTGCTGACGGTTCCGGCCACGCTCGGACGGCTGTCAATCGGCTCATCCCGTTCGGGTGATGCCTTCTTCCACTGTGTCGGGTTACGTTGCAGTCGAGTGGGCAAACCCGCTCTCATTGCCCACTGGGCACACCAGACCGCAATCAGATGGAGATATGACCATGGCCGAAGAAGAAGCTCCCGTCCTCGCCGCCCTCGCCGACATCACTGCCGTGTCGCTCGAACGCTCCACCCTCAACCCCCGCGAGTTGATGCTGGCCCGGATTGCGGTGCTCGCTGCAGTGGACGCCCCGGCCGCCTCCTACCTGCTCAACGCCGGCACCGCAATGGACGTTGGCATCACCCTAGAGGACGTCCAAGGCATCCTCATCGCGGTCGCTCCCATCGTTGGGACTCCCCGGATCGTGGCGGCAGCCGGCAACCTCGCCAGCGCACTGGGCTTTGCCCTCGAAATGGCCGAGGCAGAGCTTGAAGCAGAGGCCGAGGGCTGAGCCGTCCTCGCCGAAAGACAAACTTGACGGTACCGTTTCTTACGAACCGCACGTCACGGCGTCGGCAGTTCCTCGTTGCATCTGCCACGATGCCCTGATCAAAGGCGGCCCATGAACAAGAACCGGCTGGAGGCGTTCAGCGACGGCGTGCTTGCGATCATCATCACCATCATGGTGCTGGAGCTTCACGTCCCCGCCGAACCCACCTGGACGGCGCTGCTCCACGAGCTTCCAACACTGCTCAGCTACTTGCTGAGCTTCATCTATGTCGGGATCTACTGGAACAACCACCACCACATGCTTCATCTGGCTGGGAGGATCAACGGCGGCGTTCTCTGGGCAAACCTGCACTTGCTGTTCTGGTTGTCCCTCATCCCGTTCACTACTCGGTGGATAAATGACGCCGGCCTGGCAGAGGTCCCCGTCCTGGTCTACGGTCTGAACCTGCTGCTCGCCGCTATTGCCTACTACATCCTGAAATCGGCGCTGATCGGCCAGCAGGGACGCGGTGGCGCGCTGGATGAGGCCATGGGGCAGGACTGGAAGGGCAAGGGATCCCCGGTGCTGTACATCGCCGGGATGGGGCTCAGCCTCGTGAACCCGCTCTTGGGCATCGCGGCTTATACGGTGGTTGCCGCGATCTGGCTCATCCCCGACCGGCGTGTGGAGCGGTTCATCGCGCATCCCTGAGCGCCAGGAACGGTCACTGCCGGACGCGTTGGGCCAGCCAAGCCTTCACTAACTCCAGATGAGCCGGAGTGGGCGCCAGCACGTTGGCCGCATAGCCGGGGTGCTTTGCAAGGTACTTCTTGATGTACGGGCACACTGGAACGATCATGAGGCCCGCGGCGACGGTCTCATCCAGTGCCTGTGCGGCAAGCATGCCGGCCAGCCCCTGGCCGCCATATTCCTCATTGATCACCGTGTGGTAAAAAATCCGTTGGGCCTCCCCGACGTCGTCCACGTACGCGGCCTGGCCGATCACGGTGTCGTCGGCGAGCACTTCGAATCGGTTGCGCTCGGGGTTGTTCCTGATGGTGATCATGTCAGCGTGGTCTCCTGGGATGGGGCGGGTTGGCGCGGTGGCCTGGCTTGAGGATACTGGACTGGTGCAGGCGTTGGACGCCGCTGGGCACGGCTCATGCACGGCCTAGCCGCGTGGCTTGATGCGGACGTTCGGCAGTGCCGGGGCCGGGAGGGCGGCGGGCCCCCCGGGCGGAAAAGGGCCGAACCGCAGGTCCGTGCCTGCCGCCGGAGCGGCGGCCGCCGCTGCTCCGGCCGGGCCGGCGTCGGAACCGTCCGCAGAACCGTTTTCAGCGCCGTCGTGCGCGCCGATCTCGGCCTGCCACTGGGCCCTGTACGCGACAATCTCGTCGTGGCTGCGTCCCACGAAGTTCCACCACATCACGATCTTTTCGCCCAGCGGCTCGCCGCCGATCAGCAGGACACGGGCCCCGTCCGGGCCTGCGGACAACGCCAGGGAGCCGCGTCCGACCGGCACGTACCCGAGGTGGTCTTTCGGGACGGGGTGTCCGTCGAGGGCCAGGCTGCCCGAGTCCACCAGCAGGCCATGTTCAAAGGAGGAATCTGTTTCGAGGGTCAGTTCGGCACCTGCCCCGAGCAGGATCTCCGCGCCCAGCAGGGGCGTGTGGGTGGCGACGGGCGAGACGGACCCGGAAAGCGCGCCCAGGAAGACCCGCATGGTCCAGCCGCTTCCGCTGACAGGTTCCGGGCGATAGTGCTCGAACGTGGGTGCCATGTGGCGTGCCCTGTCCGGCAGCGCCACCCACAGCTGAGCACCGTGCAGGACAGTTGTGTCCGGGGTGGAAAATTCCGAGTGGCTGACGCCGCGGCCGGCGGTCATGAGATTGACTTCACCGGGCCGCACTGCTGCGTGGAAGCCGGCCGAGTCTTGGTGCTCGATCTCCCCCGTGAACAGCCAGCTGACAGTCTGCAGCCCGGTGTGCGGGTGCCGCGGGACTTTCATGCCGCCAGAATTGCCGACCCGGTCCGGGCCATAGTGGTCCAGGAAGCACCACGCCCCGATGAGGCTGCGCTGGCGCTGCGGAAGCGTGCGCCGCACGTCCATCGCGCGCGGGCCGCCCAGTGGGACTTGCCGCGGGGCCAGGAGTTCGACGCCGGCGGGTGTCCCCTCCGTTTCGCAGAGGATTTCCTGTGGCGCAACTTCGGTATTGCTCATGAAGACAGCCTAGCTTCGCGCGGTCCGTGGGTCAGCCTCCGGAACCCGGCTCATCGGGCGCGACCCGGCTCATCGGGCGGGACTCGGTTCGTCGGGGCCGGACCCGGCGTCAACGGATGGGAGCGGCCTCAGATCCATGCGGATCGGCGCAACGGGGGTTCCGCGCCGCCGGGGCGTTGGACCAGGACTTGGTTCACGCCCGTGAGGCCGCCCTCGAAACCGAGGGCGCTGGCGGCCATGTAGAGCCGCCACACGAGGGCCCTGCCCACGCCAGCGAACCGCACGGCCTCGTCCCAGTGCTCCTCGAGGTTCCGCACCCAGGCCCGGAGCGTCAGGGCATAGTGGCGCCTCAACGCCTCAACGTCCAGGACCTCCAGGTGCGCCGATTCCAGGGCCGCGACCATGTCGGAAAGGCTGAGCATCTCGCCGTCCGGGAAGACATAGCGGGGAATGAAGGAATCCGGGTCCGCCGCGGTGGGCCCGGCGTTCCACGAGATCGCGTGGTTGAGCAGCCGGCCTCCCGGGCGGAGCAACCCGTGCAGCTGGGAGGCGTAGTGCTGGATCTGCTCGCGTCCTACGTGCTCTGACATGCCGATGGAACTGATCGCATCGAACGGCCCGTCATCCACATCGCGGTAGTCCTGCACCCGGATGTCCACCCGCTCCGTCAGCCCCGCGTCCGCCGCCCGTTTGCGAGCCATGGCCGCCTGCTCGACCGAGAGCGTCACGCCGACGACGTCGGCCCCGAAGTGCTGGGCGGCGTGAAGTGCGAAGCTCCCCCAGCCGCATCCCACGTCCAGCACCCGCATGCCCGGTTTGAGTCCCAGCTTCCGGCAGACCAGATCGAGTTTGGCTGCCTGTGCCGCGTCAAGCCCGGTTGCGTCGGATTCCCAGACCGCGCAGGAGTAGACCATGGACCGGCCCAGAACGAGAGAATAGAAATCGTTGCCGACGTCGTAATGGTGGGAGATGGCTGCGGCGTCCCGGCCCTTGGAGTGACGCCTGCCGTACCGGCCCACGCGGGCTTCCTCGGGCGGTGGTGCCGGATTCGGTCCCAGCGCGCCGAGCCGGACGGCAATCCTCAGCAGCGCAAGCACCTCCCGGGGTGTCGGCGGCCGGAACGGTCCGGGCTCGGCGAATTTTCCGGCCGAGCTAAGAGCGGCAAAGGCGGCGAAAATGTCGCCGGGGGCCTCGATTTCACCGGCGACGTAGGCTCGGCTCAGTCCGAGCTGCCCGGGGGACCACAGCATCCGGCGAAGTGCCCGTCGGGACCGGAAGACGACAACGGGTGCATTCTCCGGGCCCGCTTCCGAGCCGTCCCAGGCCCTCAGCCGCAGGGGGATGCCGTCGGTGCCAAGGATGATTGCCAATGCGTCGGCAAGCCGTGAAGCCGCATTCGTAGATGTCCCCATGTCCGGTGCCTCGATTCTCGTGACTCGTCTCTAATGCCCTGGGCTGCGCCCGGCAGTTCCAAATCTAAGCGCAGGACAGTGCCCGCAACCAGAGCCCCGGTACCGTTTCCTTTTGCAGCCCTTCGGGCCAGCCCCTTCCGGCCAGTCCTCTCCCCGCTCCTTTCCAATGCGGCCGGGCGGTGGTGGGCGGCTCTGGCACTAGCGGGTGCGGTTGCCTATGGTGTGTCCTATGTCTGAGTCTTTCTCGTCCCTCGTGGACACATTCAAGAATGTGGGTGTTTCCCGGGCGTACGGCCCCGCCGTGAGCATCGCAGGGGAAGATGTCATCCCCGTCGCTGTGGTGACGTTCGGCTTCGGCGGAGGCAGCAGCACCGAAGATGCCCAGACGGGCGGCGGAAGTGGCGGCGGGGGCGGCGGGCTCGTGCTGCCTCTGGGTGTCTACGCCAAGGGCGCCTCGGGCCGCATGAGGTTCCGGCCCAACACCGTGGTGGTGCTCGTGGCGTTGGCCCCGCTGGTGTGCGCCGTCGGCGTTTCGATCCGCAGCATACTGCGGACCGCCCGCCCGCGCCGCTAGCACCGTGGCCCAGGGGCCAAGGATTCCCCAAGCCGGACAGGGCATAGTTTGGCGTGGGCAGCCTGGGTCTCGGGCAGCTCCGTTGACGGGCGTCGGATGGACATGATCGACGATGAACACATTCAGAACCGCATGCGCAGCAACCATGGTCGGAGCGCTCCTGATGGCAGGATGCGCTGCACCTCCGGCCACGCCGGTACCCACGACCACAGTGACGGCGACTCCCCCGCCGTCGGTGGTGGTCTTCGATCCGCAGACCAGCGGCAAGATTCTGGCCGAGCGGATCAAGGCCCGCGCCAAACCCAATAAGCCTGGCATCACGATTTCCGTCGTGGAGTGCAAGAACTTCCCGGACATCAAGGTGAACACACATACGGACTGCCAGATGGTGGTCAATGGGGTCAAGCGCGGGTATCGGGCCACGTTCACGCAGCGTGACGGTCATTACGAAATCAAAGCCCAGAAACTTACCTGGTAGGCGGCGCGGCGTAGGACATGACGGGTTCCCGGTCGTCGTCCGCGTCGACCCAGGCCGCGAAGTCCTTCAGCGACATGATGCAGTAGTAATCGCAATACCGCAGCTTCTTCTTCTCAGCCTTGCTCATGCCGGTAATTCGATGCGGGCGCCTTGACGGATGGCTGTCTCCACGGCATCGGCCAGCCGTGGAGGGGTGCTGGCCAACGGCCGTGTGGGCAGTCCACCGCCCGGACATGATGGGCCCGTGGGCCCGCCGCAACCGCCCTCTGCTACTACCAACGGTAGAGACCTCTGATTCGTCCCTTGACGGTGATACGTCAGCCGTTGTTGCGCGCCCGGCTGGGCTGTACACGCGGCGGTTCCCCCGGCATCTTTGGATAGTCCGGCGGGAACGGCAGCTCCCCCAGGCCGGCCTCGACGTCCCTGTCCCACCATTCCAAGAGTAGATCGACGGTGCCCGCGCCGCCCGAATGCATGCCCTCCCAGGGATCGCCGGTGGCCTTGAGCCGCTCCGGGACGGTGATGATAGTGAAGGCATTCGGATCCGCGGATTCGAGCTCCTCCCAGCGGAGCGGGCAGGACACTGTCGCGTTGGCGAGTGCACGCGGGCTGTAAGCACCCGCTATCGTTCGGTCGCGGTTCGCCTGGTTGAAGTCGGCGAAGATGCGGGCGCCGCGTTCTTCCTTCCACCAGGCGGTGGTTACCAGCTCGGGTAGGCGCCGTTCGAGTTCGCGCGCCGCCGCAATGACGGCGTGCCGCACCTCCAGGAACTCCCGGGTCGGCTCGATCGGGGCAAAGACATGGAGCCCCCGGTTGCCTGAGGTCTTGATAAAGGCGTCCAGGCCGGCCTCTGCGAGGACGCGCCGCAACTCCAGTGCGACCGGAACGGCGTCCGCGAAACCGGTACCGGGCTGCGGATCGAGGTCGATGCGCAACTGGTCCGGATTGTCCGGGTTGCCGGACCGGGAGGGCCACGGGTGGAAGACCACCGTATTCATCTGCACCGCCCACACCGCCGCGGCGATTTCGTCAATGACCAGCTGGGGGTGCGAGCGTCCGCTGGGATAGACGACGTCGACCGTACGGATGAAATCCGGGGCACCCTTGGGCGGGTTCTTGGAGAAGAACTGCTCACCGTCCACCGTGTCCTTGAACCGCTGGAGCGTCACCGGCCGGTCCCCGTTCGCTGCCAGGAAGGCATCCCCGACATCCACCATGTACCGGGCCAGGTCCAGCTTGGTGAGTCCCAGGCTTGGCCAGACGACCCTGCCCGGGCTCGACACCCGCAACTCCCGGTCGCCGTGCGGACCGCTGACATTGAGGTGGACTTCTTCCTTGGCCATGGGGACAACCTACCCCGGCGGCGGGGACAGTTGAAGAGCGAAACGGGCACAGCGGGCGGACAGCGGCGAACTGGCGTGCGCCGTCGTGGTCACGGAACGGAGGCCCAGCCCCGAAGAGCGGTGGGGCAGACGCCGTGCGGCAGAACGGCCCTTGAACCGGCATGATGGACGCATGACAACGCCGGAGTTCCCGATCACCATCGAGGTCGGCGACGCCACAGTGTCGGGCGTCTTTGCCGAGCCCGACGGCTCCTTCGCCACCCTGGTCGTTGCCCACGGCGCCGGTGCGGGGATGGACCATCCGTTCCTCGCGGGCTTCACCCGCGCCCTGAACGACCTCGGCGTCGCCACCCTGCGTTTCAACTTCCCCTACCGCGAGGCAGGACGGAAGTTCCCTGACAGGCCACCGGCGGCGATCGCCGCGTGGCGGGCGGCCATGGACGCCGCTGCGTCCCGGTCCGCCGGCCGGCCGCTGTGGGCCGCCGGGAAGTCCTTCGGCGGACGGATGGCCTCAATGGCGGTGGCGGAAGGCATGCCGGCTGCCGGACTGGTCTACCTGGGTTATCCGCTGCACCCGCCGGGCAAACCGGAAAAACTTCGCGATGAGCACCTCTACGGGCTGGCGCTGCCGATGCTTTTCCTGCAGGGCACCCGCGATACGTTCGCCACCCCGGAACTCCTGGAGGCGGTGGCCGGCAAAATCGGGCCCGCCGCGACCGTGGAGTGGCGCGAGGGCGGCGACCATTCTTTTGCCGTTGCCGGCGCCAAGCGCAGTGCCGACGAGGCGGGGGCGTCCCTGGCCGCCACGGTGGCTGAGTTCCTCAAGAAACACGGCGAATATGCCGCGAGGCCACTGCCCTAACCGACGTCGCCGAACCGGCCCGCGCCGTGGAGCACATGCGCTTCGATGGCGTTGGCGGCCGCCACGGCACCTCCCGCGCTCCGGACAATCTCGCTCATCGCAGCCACGTTCCGCCGGACCTGGGCGTCAGTGTGGAGCGCGGAGGCTGCGGCCCGGAGCGCCTCGGGCCCGACGTCTTCAGCCGCAAGGTGCCGGCCAAGACCCAGTTCTTCCAGCCGGCGGGCGGTGGCAACCTGCTCCGGTTGCTGTGGCACAGCCACTAGCGGGACGGCGAAATAGAGCGCCTCCATGGTCGAATTCATGCCGGCGTGGGTGATGAAGACAGCGGTTTGGCGCAGTACCTGCAATTGCGGGAAGAAAGCCCGGACCTGGACGTTTGGTGCGATAGCCCCGAGATCGGCGAGGTTGGTCTGGTCCCCGACGGCCATGGCGACATCCCAGTCGCTGCCGCCGAAGACGTCAAGGCACATCCGGAAGAAGTCAGGCCGGCGGTTCAGTGGGGTGGTCCCCAGCGAAATGAAGAGCAGCGGACCCGCTCCGGCACGTATCCATTCGTCGTGGGTGTCACGGCCGCCCACGCTGGGCCCGACAAACCGGAACCGGTCATCGAATGTGTCCCCCATGGGCTGGAACTCGCGGGGAAGGAACACGATGTTGAACGGTGCAGGCGGCCCGTCGAACATCCGGGGCGTACGCACACCTTGCTCGGCCGCGAACTCGGCCAGCAGTCGGCTCATGGCCAGCGCAACCTTGGCCATGGCGTCGGCTCCTTCCGGTGGCGGGCCAGGCATCAGCGACCTCAGCGAGAAATGTTCATTGCTGGCATAGGTGGGCATGAGCGCAATGGCCGGGGCGCCGATCTTTTCTGCGGCCATGCTGCCGCTGAGGGTCATAGCGTCAAAGCAGACGGCGTCCGGCCGGTCCTGCCGCAGGCGGTCCACCAGCGCCGGAAAGCTGGATCTGATGTCCTCGAACACTCGGTTCATGATCGGCAGCATCAGGTGCGCCTGCGCCCGCTGCCCGGGCGCCAGGGCAGGCATTGACGCCATCCAGTTCCCGCCGGCGGCGTAAAAATCCGCGCCGGCGTTGCGGATCTGCGGTCCAAAGTCGGCCGACGTGAAGTACGTAACCCTGTGCCCCCGGCCTACCAGCTCCGCCACCAACGGCAGAGTCGGGTTCACGTGTCCGTAGGCGGGAATGGAGACGAACGCAAGATGCATGGCCATCACTCTTCATCGCTTGGCTGAGATCACGCTTTATTTGCCACTGGACCGGCCTTTTTGCCCGGCATCCCGCGGGCCAGGAGGCACGCCGGCGTCGTGCAACTTCATCATGCCCCTGTTGCCCGGCCGGCGCGAGAGCTCAGCCGGCGGCGCCCCGCCGCCGGCCCCCGCGGTCAGTTCCGGGGCTTGGTTCGGGCTGTCGCGGGTGCGGTCCACGGGTCTTCGGGCCACGGATGCCGCGGATAGCGGCCGCGCATTTCCGCCCGGACCTGTGCGTAGGGTCCGGACCAAAACGACGCGAGGTCGTCGGTCACGGCCAGGGGCCGGCGGGCCGGCGAGAGAAGGTGGAAGAGCACCGGCACGCGCCCATCGGCCAGCCGCGGCGTCTCTGCCCAGCCAAAGCACTCCTGCAGCTTGACGGCCACTACCGGCCTGCCGGTGGTGTCTCCCGCATCCGGGTAATCGATCCGGATCCGTGACCCGCTGGGGACCGCCAGCGATTCCGGTACCAGTTCACCCAGCCGGGCAGCCTCGGGCCACGGCAGCAGCCGGCTCAGCGGACCGGCGAGGTCGATGCCGCCCGTGGATGCCCCGCCGGCCAGTGCTGCGAGCTCCGGGGCCAGCCAGTCCTCCAGCCGGGCCAGCAGCGCCGGCTCGGAAACGTCGGGCCATGACCCGCCCAGCTCCCGGTGCAGGAGGGCAAGACGGCGGCGTAAGCCATCCGCCGCCGTCGACCATCCGATGGTTGCCAGCCCCTCGCTCGCCAGGGCGCGGGCCACAGCTGCACGGCCCTCCTCCGCAGAAGGCCTTACCGGGGTGGACGAGAGCACGATCGCGCCCAGGCGGCGCTCCCGCCGGGCGGAGACGCGGCCCTGGCCAAACCGCGCGTGCAGCGTTTCGCTCAGGAGATTGCGGGCGGCGGCCTCTGCGGTGTCCGCTGTCAGCGGCGCCGCAGAGCGGATGACGGCGCCGGTCCCCGCGGCGTGGCGCCCTTGCGCGCGCGATACTTCGGCCACGCCCAGCCAGTCGTGCCCGGACAGGGGGCTGCCGGCCGGCAACCCGGCCCGCGTTCCGGACGTCAGGAGGTATTGTGCCGGACCCTCGCCGGGAACGCGGCGCGCCACCCGGTCCGGGAAGGCCAGCGCGACGACGAACCCGATCGCCTCCGCGGCGCCCACCGCCCCGGCAGGGACAGAGGGCCCGACGCCGGAGGACTCCTGCCGCGCGATCGACTCCATCCGCCGCACGTCCTCCGCCCAGCGCCGGGATCCAGGATCCCTGCCCGTTCGCAGCGCGGCGACCAGGCGCGTGAGGTCAGCGCCCGGGGCACGCTGGTCCCCCGAGACCAGGGCGACAGCCTCGGCCGCCGTGCGGTGGCCCACCGTCGCGGCACCATCCAGCAGGGCGCGGGCAAGCCTGGGGTCCGTCGGGACCCGGGCCAGGATTTTACCCAGCCCGGTTGCGTGACCGTCCGGAGCGACGGCGCCGAGTTCCCGCAGCACTTCAACGGCCTCGTCCATGGCGGCCTGGGGCGGCGCGTCCGGCAGGGCCAGCCCCCGCCCGCCGGGGGCTCCCCAACATGCCAGGAGCAGGGCGGCGCCGGTCAGGTCAGCTGCCGCAATCTCGGGCGTCTGGTGGGCTGGCGCGGCGCCAAAGGCCCTCTGGTCGTAGCAGCGGATCACGGTGCCCGGACCCTGGCGCGCGGCCCGGCCGGCGCGTTGTTCCGCAGATGCCCGGGAGCAGGACACTGTGACGAGGCCGGACATTCCGCGGCCGGCGTCGCGGCGCGGCTCGCGGGACAGCCCGGAATCAACCACCAGCCGGACGCCTGGGACTGTGAGGGAGGACTCGGCGAGTGCGGTGGAAACGATGATCCGGGCAGCCCCGCCGGGCTCACGCCCGGAGACGGCGCGGTCCTGCTCGGCCGGGCCGGCCTGGCCGTGCAGTTCCAGGACCTCAGCGCCGCTCCGGCCGCGCAGCCGCGCCGCAATGTAAGAGACCTCCCAGGCACCAGGAACAAACACCAGGGCGTCAATGTCCCGCCCGCCAGCCAACGCGGCGGCATGCCCCGCAGCGGCCGTGTCGGCCACGTGGTCCAGGAAGGCCCGGGCCACTCCCCGTTCATCCAGCCGCGGCACCGATGCGGGGGCCCATTCCACCTCCAGCGGGAACAGCGCGGACGGACAGTCGACAACCGGCGCCGGGCCGCCGTCGTCGTTTCCGGCCGCCGTTTCCCCGATCAGTGAAGCGAAGCGGGGCGCGTCGAGGGTCGCCGACATGGCCACGAGCGTGAGGTCACCGCGCAGCTCGCGGACTTCGATGAGCATGCCGAGGAGGAGGTCGGTCTCCAGCCCGCGCTCGTGGACCTCGTCGAGGACCACGGCGTCGATGCCCTCGAGCCCCGGCTCCGCGAGGAGGCGGCGCAGCAGGATGCCGGGGGTAACGAACTCGATGACGGTGCCTGGGCCTGTCTGGCGTTCCCCGCGGACCGTGTAGCCCACGCGGTCACCGAGCCGGGTGCCGTCCAGGGCGGCCAAGCGCCGGGCGGCCGCGCGGGCAGCGACGCGGCGCGGCTGGGTGACCACGATCCGCGGAGGGCCGCCGCGGACGGGCCGCCCGCTGTTCGCGATGTTGGCGTTTGCGGCGTTAGCCAGCAGCGGCGGCACAAGCGTCGTCTTGCCCGTGCCAGGAGGAGCCTGCACTACCGCGGACCCCCCGGCACCGCCGCCTTGCAGCGCCGCCGCCAGCGCCTCCAGCGATACCGCAAAAGTCAGGCCAGCCCCGATGGCGTCGAGGTCGAAGAGGCCCTTGGAGCAGGCTGGGTCCAAGGGTGCGGTCGCGGAAGTCACGCCTCCATTGTCTCTGCAATACGCGTGGCCGGGGTTATGGGTGCGCGGTCAGGACCGTCTTGCCGCTGGCCACGGCACGGATTTCGACGCGGCGGATGTCCTCAACCCGGGTCTGCGTGGTCGCTGTCGGCGTGGCCACTGTTCCGGGAGTTGCCGTCCAGGTGGCCACCTGTGTGGCGGCACCGCGGGAGTCAACAACCACCAACCCGTACTCCTCCGGAGTGCGGACGGCGCCGGGCGGGGCGTAGTCGGCCGGGGTAGGTGTGTACGTGCATTTCCAGTCGATCTGCGTTCCCCACGCCTGCCTGGTCAGGGATCCCGTGGCCATCAGTGTGCTGTCGGCTACCGGGGTGAAGTTCAGTGCTGTTGCGGACGCAGCCTGGGTCTGAGCGGCCGGCGGCGGGGAGGCCGTAACCGCAACGGTGACTGCGCCTGCGGCAGCAGCGGCGCCCAGCATGAGGCTTGCGACAGCCAGGCGGGTGCGCCGCCGTCCGTGCTGGACCCTTTTCGCCAGCCCGGGTTGCAACCTCGGGGTTGGCCTTTCGCCGTCGGTCCGCCCGAGGGCCTGTGCTTCTTCGGCTGACAGTGTGGCAAGGAGTGACGGCAGTCCGGCAAGTTCGGCGACGGCGGCCCTACAGCCCTCGCAGCCTGAGAGGTGCTCCTCGAACTCGTGGCGCTCAGAGGACACCAGGGATCCCAGCACGTACGCGGCATCCCAGCGGCGGTACTCATCGGTCCCGTTGTAGCTCACGGCGTCACGCCCCCTTCCTGCAGAGCCAGCCGCATTGCCCTCAGCGCGTAGTGCAACCGTGACTTCACGGTGCCCTCTGCGAGTTGAAGACTTTCCGCGATCTCGGCCGTTGTCTCCCGCAGATAGTACGAGTGAACTACGACGGCCCGGTGCTCGGCGGACAATCCAGCGAGGGCATCCGATACCAACCACCCATCCAAGATCCTGTCCACCCGGTCCGCGTCCGGAACCTCAGGCAGCTGGTCGGTTTCCGTTTCGTGGCGACGGCGGGCGCTGCGCCGGTCATCGATGACAAGATTGCGGGCAACCGTGTAGAGCCAGGCCCGCACCGCCGCTTCCGGGCGCTGCAGAATCGCCGGGTGTTTCCAGGCCCGGATCAGCGTCTCCTGTACGACGTCATCGGCCAGCGAACTGTCACGGGTCATTCTCATGACGAATCGCCAAAGCGCCGGGCCGTAGGCCTCGTGCAGCGACCGCAGTAGCTCTGCCTCCTGATCGGACATTTCTGCCTCCTAGATGTAGGACGACGCCGGCCTACGATCAGTTCACCGGGCCCCTGCTTCGGCAGCGGCGGGCCGCCGTTGAACCCTCAGGCTGCCGGGACCGTTGTAGGGACAGCCCGGCCGTCCCTGGCCGGCCTTCCCTGAGGAGAGCACAATGAAGATTTCCCGCCCGGCGTCAGCCGCCGCGGCGTTAGGCACTACCTTGCTGCTGGCGGCCTGCTTCGCCGGGCACCCTGCAATGCCGGCACCGGCCCCCTACACAGTGCCGTCAGTTCCCGCGACGGGGAGCCCCTCGCCGTCGCCCAAAGTCCCCGCAAGCCCTGGCCCGGCTCCAGCGCCGGCCCCGTCCCAGGTAGCTACGGCACCGCCGGCTCCGGCAGCCCTCCCGCCCCAGGTGGCTCCGGCACCGCCACCTCGGCCTGCCATGGTGCCGGCCCCGATGGTCCGGCCGGCCGCCCCGGCACCGCGACACGTCGTTCCGCCGGCGGCCCCGGCCCGGCGGCCGATGGTTCCGAATCCCATGATCCCGCGGCCGATGATCCCGCCCGCCATGACTCCCCGGCCCATGGTTCCGCCCGCCCCGGCGCCTCGGGGGAACGACCAGGACGGCGATAACAACGGAGGACCGGACGACGGTGACGGCAACAAATAGCTTTATCGGGGGGCTTAGAGCACGAAGCCGAAAGTCGTTGCTGTTCGTCGGGGTGCTGGTGACGACGGCGGTGCTGGGCGCCGGTGGCTGCGGTTCCGGACCCGGGCCCGGGAACCAGGTACCGGCGGCTTCTCCGTCCGGCGCAACACCGTTCTCTTGGTTCCACGCCGGCCCTGCCCCGGCGGCGTGGCAGTCCTTGGCACTGCCGAAAGCAACAGCGGTGTTGTCCATCCCGCCCGGTGCAGCTCCCACACCGGGCGACCCGGGCACGGTATCTGCCACCGTCACGGCGCCCAACGGTGATCTCAAGATTTATCTCAACGCCACGCCGCAACAAGGCGACGAAGCGCAGTCCAATTGGCCAGAGTTCCGGCTCGCCCACCTCACGGGCGAACACGCCGCATCTGCGAATCGGCTGGCGGAGCGTGCCGGCATGCGGTTCCGCGGAGGCCCAGGCTCCTGTGTGGAGGACACATATGTAACCCGCATCGGCGGCCACAAATACCGGGAGATCGCCTGTCTCGTTTCCGGAACGCGGGGCGGCAGTGTCCTGGTAGCCGCCGCACCCGCCGCCTCCTGGGACCGTTACAGCGACGTGCTGGAGCAAGCGGTGGACGCCTATGCCTCCGGGTAGGTGCACGCCACCCACGTTGGAGCCGGCCGGTTGGATTAGTGGCAGCCAAGGCGCGAGACTGGATCAACTCGATCACGAAAGTGGGAACCACATGATCAACCTCAAGCAAGACGCCGAGGGCTTCATCCGCATGAACAGGCATTTTCCGGAAAAGTCACAGATCAGCATCACGTTCACTGACGGTTCAGAGCAGGTCTACTCCGGGCGCCGGCTCAACGGTCTCTATGACGACGCCGTGGCGGAGTACCGGGCCCAGAATCACCTGGACGCCAAGGGGTTCTCGCGGGCCCCCAAGAAAACGGTCCAGCCGGCGAACAAGATCGAGTTCGTTACGGTGCACGCTGGAATGGACCCGTAACAGCGCCTCGGCATCCAAGCATCCGCCTGAGTCGGTCAGCCTCGGCCCGTCGGGCCCCGGCTCCTGCTTATGCTGCCGGATCAGCCGACGCCGATTGCGCCGGGCCCGTGCGCCGGACGGCGGAGGGCCCGGGCGCGGATGCGGAGATCGTTGTCGTGCACCCGTCGGTCAACGCCGGGCACCGGTGTGGGGGCGGTCCTAGTCCGCGGTGCCGGTGGACTTGCGCGCAACTCGTCCGGGCACAGGTCACTGATCAGCCCCATGCCGGCGTACTCGCGCATGGCCCTGATGCCGGCAACAGCAGCAGGCTTGTCTGCAAATCCCTTAGAGACGGCCAGTACCGCCCCATCCGGTGCCCTGAGCCGGAACCTGATGCAAGCATCAGCATCTACGAAGAGTTCAAATGTGCCGGCCATGACGATCCTCCGATGTGTGGGCTCCCCGTCCGGGCATCATCGCCACGGTAGAGACGGGAAAGCCTCGCTGCTTCCCAGTGGTTTGGTTTGTCCTCGCTGCTGAACTGATGACGTCAGCTGCGTCCTATTAGTCTCGCTGCGGCCTTGAAACGCCCACAAGGCCGGCCACGTAAATCCTAGGTAAATAGCAGCCAACAATGCCGTCCGCGAGGCCACCCCGGTACGCTGCGGGGTAGGAAACAATGCCGGCGCCAGGGCCCTGCCGCCGCCGTGCCCCTACAAGGGCGGCAAATGGTCGCGGCAGTAGGCAACGCGACTGGCACCCTCAGACGGCGGCGGGATGACCCGGTCCCAACACGGGGCGACGGCGTCGCCCCGTGCGGAAGGCTCTGTCGCCGCTGTGCGGCCCGCATCACCGGGAAGCCAGGTCATGACTGAATCGTTGGACAACGTACCCCCATTGTTATTGGCTTAAGGCGCACCGGCTCGCATTACGGACCGCCATGCGCCTCACGCAAGAGTAGCCGGGAGGACTGACACGAAAACAGGGACTTTAGACCGTATCGGCGAACGCCGCTGACATCTAGGCCCACGCGCATGACGCCGCCCTGTATCAGCCACTCCCAATCGCACCTTCATCGCGCCATTGGCGGCCTCAGTGATGTTCCCATAGGAAAGCCCGACTCGTTGCAGACCGTGGACGTAGCCTCTTAAGTGACCGGGACTTATGCTGGCCGCATGAGGCTCTTGCGATCCCTTGCATGGCTGACAGTCTTGCTGCCGTCACTGGTGCCGGTCGGGGGGTGCGCGAGAGTTTGCCCGGCCATCGCGTGGATCAACTTCGTCACCGTGACCCTGGATGGGGACACCCGCAACGTGTCGTGGGTGCAGCTGTGCACCCCGGACTCATGTTCCCGGGCGGCGGAGAGCCAAGCACCGCAGGCCGTACCTCCATCCGGGACGGCAACTCCAACCGGGGCCAACGGTCTCGGTACCGCGCCGGGCGGTGGTCACACCGTGCGTCGCATCGTTGTAGAGAAGATCGGCTCGGACAGTTGGCGGTTTGGGTTCGAAATCGACTCCCCCGGATCAGTGGTCGTCCGCGCTCTCGACTCAACAGGAAAGACTCTCGCCGAGAAAAAGACGTCCCTAGCGTGGCAGCGGACCGGCGGAACAGTCGGATGTGGCGGGCCGGAGACGGCATCGCCCGTCACGCTGACGGTCAACGTTTAGCGCCGGCGGTCGTCGGGTGGGCCCCACCGCTCTCATTCTCCTCAGTGCGAAGCGGCAGAAGTGTTTCATCCATTGGAAATGGATGTCGTCGCGGCGGGGAATCCAAGGCAGTCTTGGGGACAGCCCGCGGTCCATTGACAGGAAAGAAGGATGCGATGTCCCTCAGCGTTGAGGAAATGAACAAGCAGCTGCCGGTGGCGAATGTGCTTCCCGGCGACGCCGTCCCGTATTACATGGCGTCGGGCGAGGGCGCCCGTTATGAGATCAACGGCCAGCTGGTCACAGTTATCGCCCGGGCGGCGGATACCGGCGGAATCTTCAGCGCCGCCTACATCTCCGGCGGCATGGGAGCCGAATCGCCGTTTGTGACCCATGCCGTGGAACACAAGACGCTGTACGTCTTCGACGGCATCCTGCATGTCTGGCTGCCGGGAGAAAGCCGGATCCTGACTCCCGGGGATTCCGTGGTGATCCCGCCAGGAACCCCGCACGCGTACCGGATGGCGAGCCACTACACCCGGTTCCTGAACTGGATGACTCCTGGCGGCGCCGAGGCCTATTACGAACGCGTCGGCACCCCCATCGATTCGCACGTCCCTCCTGTCACGGCGGGACGAAAGCTCAGTCTGCGGGAGTGCGTCGAGGTGGGCGCAGAATTCGGCATGACGTTCCCCGACGTCGAACGGGTGGCGCCGTCCTTCCGGCAGGACGCCGGACTGCCGTCCGCCCAGAGCCCATACTTCCTCAGCGCCGGCGAGGGCGAGCGGCTGGTCAGCTACCAGACCATGTTCACGTACCTGTCCCGGCCGGCGAACACGGGATCGAACTACTTTGCCGTCCACACCAAGGGCGCCAAATCTCCCTACATTCCGCTGCATTTCCATGAACAGCACACGGAAAACTTCCTCTGCACGGAGGGCCGGATGTGGATCTACGCCAACGGCCGCGAGGTGCTGCTCACCAAGGGTGACTTCCTCCACGCTCCGGCGGGAACCATCCATTCCTTCGCCTTCGACTCCCACAACACCCAGATGGTTGGTTTCCTGACGCCCTCGGTCTTCAACGGCTTCTTCGAATACTTCAACAAGCCCACCGAGGACTACATGTACACGGAGGGCGGCCAGCCATACATGGACATGGAGGGCTTCGGCCGGGCCCAGGCCGAGATGGACCTGACAGTGGTGGGTCCCCCGCCGCAGCGCCGGGCAGCGCTGGACATCTAGGCAGCGCTGGACATCTGGGCGCCGCTGGTCATCTAGTCGGCTGAGGAACTCAGCTCAACCGAAAGCCACCCTGGCTTTCTATTCGGGGGCTGTTTATTCGGTGGTTGCGGATTCAGCCGGCGGCTGACTACGTCCGTAACCAAACCGTCCAAGGTGCGGTGCTCGGCATCATCGTCGAACACGAATAAGGCAGGTCCGAGCGCTATCGGGATCTCAGAAGGGGGCCGGCCCAGCAGCGGCAGCCGCACGGAGAGCGACGAGTTCGGCGCGCGGGCCGCCGGTGAAGTGATAGACATTCACTCCGGTGTATCGTCCCGGCGGCATCCATCGCAGCTGCAGCGACCCTGTGATTAGGCTTCCGAGCGTGGCAGCCAGATCCAAAGCCGCATCTATAACTGACATCTCGGACTCAAATAGCCTCATGGGCTCATTCTGCGGGGACACCCCCGGGCCGCGGGTTTAGGCTTGCAGCCATGGCGATCATTCATCAGGCAGAACTGCAGCCGACGAAACTTGAACTTCTCGAAGAGTGGCTGCCCAGCCAGCCGTGGTTCACTGAGCCCGGCACGGCAGGATTGCGCAAAGTAGGCTCCTACCGGTTCGACGACCCCGCCGGTGAGGTCGGCATTGAAACGATCATCGTCTCGGTGGGCGGATCCACCGTTCAAGTTCCCCTCACGTACAGGGCCCAGCCCCTGGCCGGAGCGGAACCATGGCTAGTCGGAACGATGCAGCACTCGGTTCTCGGCCCCAGATGGGTTTACGATGCCTGCGCCGATCCCATCTACGTGGCAGCGCTGGCGGCGAGCATCATGCTGGGCCGCCCGCAGGCTGAGCAATACCTCCAAAAAGGGGGAACACAAGAACTCCTGGCCCAGTCGGTCTTCGTGCACAGCACCGGACCGAAACTCGATGCAGTTCCGGACGTCACTTCGGCTACCCCACGCCCCGTCGACGCCGGCACGGCTATCGAGACTGCCGGCCTCCACTTAGTCGTTGTCCGGCGACTGGACCTTAGCGAGCAGCCAGTCGGCCGGCTCACGTTGACGGGCACCTGGGAAGGACAAAAGAACGGCGTCAAACTCGCCGCAATCAGCGAGGCCTGACTCTTTCGAAAGCTAGGTGCGGTCCACTCCCTCGTTGTCTCTGGGATGGTTGTTGCCGTCCCGCAATTCGTGCTGGTCCCCCTGGTGTTCCCGCAGTTCCCGCCCGCGGCGGATGTCCTCTTCCTCGCGGGCCTGCAGCTTGTCGCTCTGTTTCGTGTCCCGAGGCGGCAGCTGGATGGTCTCCTCGGCCTCGATGCCGGCCTGGAGCTGGCGGCCACGCTCCATCTCGGCGTCGAACTCGGCACCGAACAGCAGCGACATGTTCAGGATCCAGAGCCACAGCAGCGAGATGATGACGCCGCCGATCGCGCCGTAGGTCTTCTCGTAGCTGTTGAAGTTGGCAACGTAGAAGGCGAAGGCCAGGGACGCAAGCAGGAAGATCACCAAGGCGATTGTGGACCCCAGGCTCATCCAGCGGAACTTGGGCTGCTTTACGTTCGGCGTGGCGTAGTAGAGGATGGCGATCGCCAGGATCACGAGCAGCAGGATCACCGGCCACTTGAGAATGTTCCACGCCGTCAGGACGCCGTCCCCCAGGCCGATTGCGTTGCCGACCGCCTCGGCCACCGGCCCGCTCAGGACCAGCATGGCTGAGAGCACCAAGACGATGAGCACGGTGGCAATCGTGACCAGGAGCATCGTGCCCCGAAGTTTGATAAACGGCCGGCCCTCGTCGATTTCGTAGATCCGGTTCATGGCCCGGCCAAACGCCCCGACGTACCCGGAGGCGGACCACAGGGCGGTAAGGATGCCGAGTACCAGGGTGAGTCCGGCAGCGGAGGAGCTGCTGAGCTGCTCGATTGGCCCGCGGATGGCGTTCACTGTGTCGCCGGGCGCGAAGCCCTGGACGATCTCGAGGAGCGCAGATGTGGTCTTCCCGGCCTGCCCAAATATGCCCAGCAAAGACACGAGGGCCAACAGCGCCGGGAAAATGGAGAGAACCGAGTAGTACGTCAGGGCTGCGGCGAGATCCGGGCACTGGTCCTTCGTGAATTCACGCAGGGTCTTCTTGGCGATGTACTTCCAGGATGGCTTGGTGACGTCGGTGGGGCTGTCCGGTTTGCGGGAGTCGTCCGGAGCGGGCGCCGTGCGGGCCTTGGCGGTGCTGCTATGGTCCGTTTCGGCGTCGGTCATGGAGTCATTTTCTGCCTTGGCAGGGTTCTTGGCCATGGAAAAGTCCTTCTTGGGGTTAAGCGAAGTGGCCGGCCGCCCAGCGCATTAGCGAGGGCGGCCGGCTGGATTCTGATGCGGCCTCAGGCCTGCTGAACGTTGTCCTTGGCTTCGGCGGTCCGGTCCTTGACGTCCGCCACAGCCGTTTGGCCGTCTGCCTTGACGTGTTCGGTAGCGTCCGCCGCAGTGGCCTTGACGTTTTCCATAGCTTCCTGGGCGGGTTCCTTGAGCCCCTCGGCCACGTGCTTGGCGGCGTCCGTCAGTTCCGCCGTCAGCGGCTCGGCGGCCGACTTGAGGGCATCAGCGGCTTCACGCTCCTTCTGGCTGGCCGGAATCAGGGAGGACACCAGCAGGCCGGCGCCGAAAGCGATCAGCCCGGCGGCCAGCGGGTTCCCCTGGGTCTTCGCCTTCAGCTGGGTCGGCGCGGCCGCGACCGCTGAACCGGCGTCACTCACGTGCGCGCCGGCGCTTCCTGCGGCTGAATGGACGTTGTCGGCGGTGTGGTCCGCGGCTCCCATGACCCTCTCCTTCACTCCAAAGACGGCGTCCTTAACCTTGTCTGTTTGCCGCTGGACAATGTGCGACGGCGTGACCTTGTCTGCGACGGCGTCCACGTTGGTGCCCAGGCGGGCGCGGGTTGCTTCAATATCTGCTCGGATGACATCCGGGTTTTCACTCATCGTGTTTCCTCGCTGGATCTAAGAGTTGGGTTTCAAAGTGGGCGGGATTTCCTGCAGGGTCTCGGCGGTCTGCGGCATGCCCTTAATCGCGTTGAGTTCCTTGCGGCCCATGGCCGCCAGGATGGCGGCAACAATGGCCCAGATGACCGCGACCACCACGGCGGACCACCCCAGACCCATCAGGGTCCCTAGCGCCCACCAGAGCGCCACAGACAGGAACAGAAGCACGAAGTGGCCAGCGACGCCGGCGCCGGCCAGCAGGCCGGTCCCTTTGCCGGCCCGGGTGGCGGACTGCTTGAGTTCGACCTTGGCCAGTTCCACTTCCTGCCGCATCAGGGTGGACATGTCCCGCGTGACCTCGCCCAGCAGGTCACCCAGGGAATTGGACTCCGCCTTCGCGTGGGCGGCGGTGGGAGGGATTTCGCTGCTCATCGACGGCCGCCGTCAAAGGGGTCATCGCGCAACGGATCAGCCGACCGCAGGGGCTCGCCGGCAAGGGGCTCAGAGGTCCGGCGGCCCGGCGCGGCGTCGCGGAGGGGATCGATAGCGCCCAACTCGGAGTCCAGCGGATTCGGAGGATACGTGTCCGCGTAGCCCGCCGTCGTGGTTTGCGGAGCCGGCATCTGCACCGGCGGCGGCGGAACCGCTACCCCGGTATCGGGGAACCGGCCGGCGGCGGACGTTCCGGTAGCCGTGATTCCGGTCGTCTCGGGGGCCCCGGCGCTCAGGCTGCGGCTAAGACGCCCGGCCAGTACACCGGCCCCGGCCGCGAGCAAGAGGAACGTGCCCGGGCGCTGGCGGGCAAAGGACTTTACCTCCGTCAGGAGCGAACCAGGGTCGCGGTTATCGAGCCAGGACGCGACGGCGGAGGACCGCTCTGCGGCTTGGCGGACTAGGTCGCTGGCCACGCCGGGCTGATCGGAGGCAGCGGCCATGGAATGCAGTTCGCCGGCGACGGATCGCAGGCCTTCGGCGACCTTCTGCTGCTGGGTCCCTGCCTGATCGGTGAGGTCAGACTTGGCCTGGTGCAGCAGGCCCATGGCATTCGTCTTGACCTCGGCGGCGACGTTGGCTGCCTCCGTCTTGGCCGTTTCCGCGACGTTCTGGGCCGCGTCTGTGGCCTGACGCTTTACGTCCGCCGCTTCCTCCTTGGCTGCCTCCGGTTTTGAGCCAGCGCGCTCCGCACCTTGAGGGGGCACCACGCCAACGCCGGCGTACTGGTCAGTGGAAGCCTGGGGTGTTGCCTGGGCCCATGGGTTCTCTGTCATCGTTGCTCTCTTTCAGGAATGGTCTGCTTGGGATCGTGGCTGGCGCACCGGATGAATTAGTAAGCACGGTTACTAACTAGATAGTAAGCACACTTGCTATCTGTTCCGCAAGGCCTTAGCGAAAATCAAAGGGGAAACAGCGTGCGGCGCGGGCTTCCCGCATGAAAAATAGTAAGCATGCTTGCAAAATTGATGCAAGACATGCTTAGTGTGGAGCAGGACGTCGGCACATATTGGCGCCGTCCCTGACAACGTGATTTCGTTGCCACCCAATCAGGAAGGCCCTCTTCGTGATCCACGCCCCTGAGCCCCACGCCTGGGACGGTTACCGGCTTCTGACCGCAGCGGCCCGCTTAGTCCAGCGGCTCCACGACGATGCCCTGGCACCGTTGGGACTGACACGTGCAGCCGTCATCGCCTTGGAAGCCGTGGCACCCGGCCCCATGTACCAGGAACAGCTCGCCGCCAAGGTTCATGTACAGAGCCAGACAGTCGGGCGCGTCCTCGCCCGACTGGAAGAGGGAGGTCTGGTCACGAGGACACGCAATCCAGCTGACCGACGTCAATTTCACGTCCAGATAACGGACGCCGGAAGTGTCGCCCTGCGTGCGGCCCGCCAGGCAGAGAGGGCTGCCGTCCCCGCGGACTTCGACGGGTGGGAGATCCTGTCGGAACAACTCGCACGGTTTGTGGATTTCTTCCAGACCCCCCGGCCGAGGACTCCAGGCGCCAGTGCCCCTTCGGCGGCCAAACCTGACCCGGCAACTCCAAAGGACTAGGCTCCCGCGCGCGGATCCCCATCCCCCTGCCATCCGTGACCCGGGGCCAGCCGCCGCATCCATTGCATGCAAGGCCGCGAAGGGAGCGCCGCAAACAGCAACCACGACACCGGGTATTGCACGACACAACGCATGCTGATTAAATCGCGGTTACGGCCGCATTCCACGACCGGTCTACCGAAAGGAAGTACAGTAATGGGAATTCTTGCGTTCCTCATTCTCGGCCTTATCGCAGGAGCTATCGCCAAGGCGGTCCTTCCCGGACGGCAGGGAGGCGGCTGGCTTATTACACTCGTTGTCGGCGTCGTAGGCGCAATCCTCGGAGGCTGGATAGGTTCGTTGATCTTCGGAGGAGGCCTCGCGGACTTCTTTGACCTGCGGACCTGGCTCCTTTCAATTCTTGGGGCCGTCATTGTGCTTCTGATCTATGGCGCCGTTGCCGGGCGCCGAAGCAGGGCTTAGAGCCATTGCATGCATGATCTTCCCCTAGGGGCGGACTGCGATTTCTTTTAGACGGCTGCTGGCCGGTGCTGTGACACCCCGGGACGCAACGCCCGGGGTGCTCCCCTGACACAGCCGGCTTTCACACTGCACGATGCCCAAGCCCAAGACTGGCCCGGCTGCCCCGCAAGCCTTCGTGGAGCACAGACTCCGGAAGTCTCCCGCGGCCGAGGTCTTCGCTCCAACCGCCCCACAACGGTGAGCAGAGGTGCGGGCACGAAAGTTTACGTCTCACGTGGTGCGGGCCAGCCGCCAGAGGCACCCGAAAACTCCCTGACCTGACCGGCACCCAGAGAGCGAAAACGACCCCCATGACGATCAAGCTCAACACCGAGGCGCTGCGCCATGCCCGACGTCTGATCAAGGACGCAACGATTGCCCGGGATACCCGGGGCGACTGGAGCGAGCACGCCCCTGACGCTGACAAGGAAAACGCGTTCATCGACCGGCACGGCTACACCGAGTACGGCACGTGGCATCTGGGCGAAGACACCGAGAAACCCGACGACACCAAGGGCCGTTACAGCTTTCCCTTTGGGGATTTCCGGCGGCTGCACCGCTGCGCGATTCTTGCCATCGAGAGCCGGGCCGCCCAGAACGACCACGACGACATCGCCAAAGCGGCGAAGTCCCTCCTTGACGAACTCGACAAGGACTAGAACCGACGGCAGGTGCAGCTATGGCCTCGGGCCTGCGGCAGTGCCAGTATGTTGGGAATCGGGTTCCAACAAGTTATCCGGCGCCGGGCAGAAAGGACGCACGGTCATGACCTACATCAACGACTTCGCCGATGTGGGACACGGCGACGTCGATGTGGCCGGCGGCAAGGGCGTCGGACTGGGCGGCCTCACCCAGGCCGGGCTCCCGGTTCCTCCGGGGTTTGTGTTGAACACCGCGGCCTATGCGGATTTTGTGGCTGCCAACCACCTCGAGGCCGGCATCCGCGAACTGGCCGCACTGCCGCCGCTGGCGGCGCCACAGGACTACGAGGATGCCTCGAAGCGGATCCGCGCCCTGTTCACCGGCGGCACCATGCCGGCCGTGATCGCAGCAGAACTCGGCGATGCCTACGGGCGCCTGGGCAACGGGGATTCGGCTGTGGCAGTGCGCTCCTCTGCCACGGCCGAGGACCTCGCCTCGGCCAGCTTCGCCGGGCAACAGGAAACCTACCTTAATGTCCGCGGTACAGACGCTTTGGCCGAGGCCGTGACCGATTGCTGGGCATCACTGTGGACGGCGCGTGCCATGGCGTACAGGGCCCGCGAGGGCGTCGGGCCGGACGCAGTACGCCTCGCGGTGGTGGTCCAGCAGATGGTCGACGCCGAGGCAGCCGGGGTCATGTTCACCGCCAATCCGGCTAACGGGCGCCGCGACCAGATCGTGATCAGTGCCGCGTGGGGTCTGGGCGAGTCTGTGGTCAGCGGTACGGTGACCACGGATGACGTCGTCGTCGAGGCAGCCACGGGCTCGGTATTGTCGCGCCGCACGGCTGATAAGGAGGTCATGACTGTCTACGCGGACCACGGCACGCGGGAGCAGCCGGTGCCGGCCGCGCGGCGTCGTCAGCCCGTTCTGGACAACCAGTCGGCGGCCGCACTGGCCGGCTATGGGTCGCGGATTGCTGATCATTTCGGGGTGCCGCAGGACATCGAGTGGGCACGGGCCGCCGGCGAGTTCTTCATCCTGCAATCCCGGCCCATCACGGCACTGCCTGAACCGACGGCTGACACGCCGGCTGTCTGGACGGTGCCGTACCCGAAGGGGATGTACTTCCGGGCGAGTATCGTGGAACAGTTGCCCGACCCGCTCTCGCCGCTGTTCGCCGACCTCATAGACGGCTCGGTGGCCCGTTCGTTGCGAGCCCTGATGGCCGAGGCGGTCGGGAAGAACGTCATCCGCGATGACGACGTGGGACTGCCCACCATTAACGGCTACGCCTATTACTACTACCGCACCTCGGGAATGTGGCGGATGATGGGCAAGTCGCTGACCGCAGTACGGGCGCTGGTCAGAGGCAAGGCGCACATGGGAGTGGCCGGCTGGCGGGAGTTTTCGCATCCGCGCTACGAGCAGGCGATCAAAGACTGGTCCGCGTCCCCCGTCGAGGAGCTCTCCGGCCAGGAACTGTTCGAGGGCGTGCAGGCGTTGCTGGACGCCGGCACCGTCTACTACACGGCCGTGCAGTCAATCATTCCCATCGCCGCAACAAGCGAAATATCGTTCCGGGCCTACTACGACAGGTTCGTTCGGCGCGACGGAGATCCTCCCGCCCAGACGTTCCTCCTCGGCTACGACAGCGAGCCCATCCGGGCGGAGAAGTCGCTGTTCGATCTGGCGGCCTGGGCCCGGGAAGTTCCGGGGCTGGCCCCGGCGATCCTCAACGAAACCACAGCGGGACTGGTCGACGCGCAGCGCTCCGGGATCGCGCCGGCCGGCGTCGATCAGGCGCTCTGGCAGCAATGGCATCCCCGCTTCCGGGATCACCTCGACCGGTTCGGCCATGCGGTCTACAACCTCGACTTCGTCAGCCCGTTGCCGGCCGACGATCCCTCGACCCTGCTGGAGACGGTGAAGTTCTATCTGCGGGGACAGGGCAACGACCCACACGAGCGCCAGCGACTGTCGGCCGAGCGCAGGGAGAACCAAACCAACCAGGCGATCAGCCGGCTCGGGCCGAAACGCAAGGCGGCGTTCCTCCGGTTGCTCCGGTGGGCTCAGAATGCCGCCCCGGTCCGCGAGGACGCCCTGGCCGACGTCGGCCTGGCCTGGCCGCTGCTACGGCGGATGCTGCTCGAACTCGGACGGCGGCTGGTGGACTCCGCCGTCATCGCCGAGCCTGCCGACGTCTTCTGGCTGCGCCGCCATGAGCTGCACAGCGCCGTCGAGTTCGGCCTCGCCGCGCCGGGCGCATTGACGGCTGTGGCAATTACCGGAGCCGACCGGCCCGTCCGCGCCGACGCCGTCGAGGAGCGCAAGATGCTGTGGCGGGGGCAAGCCAAAGCCGCTGCCCCGCAACTGCTCCCGGAAAGCCGGTGGATGGAGGGGGCCTTCGGGAAAATGATGCCCGCAGGCTCACAGGACCAACTGGGCGACATCATCAAGGGCGTCGGCGCCAGCTCGGGCCGGGTCACCGCTCCGGCCCGCGTCCTTAAGGGCCCCCAGGATTTCGGCCTGATGGTGCCCGGCGATGTCCTGGTGGCCCGCATCACCACTCCCGCCTGGACCTCGCTGTTCGCGATGGCATCGGCCGTTGTCACCGACGTCGGCGGACCGTTGAGCCACAGCTCGATCGTGGCCCGCGAGTACGGCATCCCCGCCGTGCTCGGCACCGGGGTCGCCACCCAGCGGCTGACCAGCGGCCAGCGGATCCGCGTGGACGGCGACGCCGGCACCGTGGCGATCGAGGATCCGAGCGTCACGCAGGGGCCATGACCGATCCCCTCCGGGGCGCAACCGTGCAACACTGATCCGATGTTGACCTTCAGTATCTCCACTTCCTGCGGATTGCGAGGCCAGGCGAACAGCATCGGCGGTAGATTGTCGGCATGGGACAGACTTCCTCCGGCCGCCGGGATTTGCTCACCGTTCGGCTCTTGGGTGTGGCGGAGTTCAGCCATGCGCATTGGTTCTTCGGCAATCTCTATGAGGCCCTCGTCAAGATCCCTCACCGCGTCGCGGCCGCGGAAGCAAGCCGCGAACTCCCCCGGTCGCCCTTTGGCGCGGGAAGCCCCGGCCGCTATTACGCCCCGATCACCCCGATCAACGCGCCAGCGGCCATCGCTGCCCTCGTGGCAGGCTGGAAGCATGCCGACAGCAGGCCATGGCTGATAGTCGCTGCTGCCAGTTCGACGACCGGCGCGGCCGCCACCGCGTATCTGCTCCGGTCTATCAACCCCGCCCTGTTCTTCAGCCCAAAACCGCTCAGCGAGATGCGGCGCAACCCCCTGCTGAAACGGTGGTACCGGGTCCACGCCCTCCGGCTCGCAGCCAGCGCTGTTGCCCTCGCCGCCATCCATGAGGCACGAACACTCCGGCTCAGAAGCCGCGGATAAAGGCCAAACGGCACCGACCCGCAGGAGAGACTCATGGGCAGGCTCACTGTCACCGCTTCTACCACTCTGGACAACGTTGCGTCGTGTCGACCACCATGGACCACGCGGACTGGAACAACAGCACGGTCATCGCCGACGACATACCCGGCAGGGTCCGCGCGCTTCGCGAACGGGAAAACGTGATCGTCTGGGGAAGCCCGACGCTCGTCAAGACGGTCATGGCGGGTAACCTTGTCGACGAGTACGTTCTGCTGTTCTCGCCCATCGTGCTCGGGCGTGGCAAGACGATGCTGCCGGAGGACGGAACCCGGCACACGCTGCACATCGTCGAACTTGAACTCCTCGAAGGCGGGATGCTGGCACTCCTGATGGCGCCGGCAGCGGCCTGAGGCGTCATCCTGCCCGTTCCGGCGTCGGGAACCTCGTGTTCCCCTGCTGCGCTAGCCCCCGTGGCCCGTTCCATCCGGCACGCTGGCATCGACCGGGAAGGTCATGAACGCCGGCGTCTCGTAGGGATGGGCGGACAGGGCGGCATCGACGAGGGCGTTGCGCCGGGAGCGCGGATAGATCGCCTCGATCCGGGTTTCCGGCACCTCCTCGGGCGCATCGACGGCGCCGATGGTCGGGTTCGCGCCCTGCAGCGGCGTGAAGCGGCCGGTGCCTGGGCAGCAGCCGCTCCGCCCGGATGCGGGACGTTCTCGGCACCATCCAGGCCGACCAGGACGCCATCATCCGCGCACCGTCCCGCGGCGCTCTCGTCGTCGACGGCGGTCCAGGTACGGGGAAGACAGTCGTCGCCCTGCACCGCTCCTCCTACCTCCTTTACGCCGACCCCCGCCTCGGTCACCGTGGTGCCCACAGCAAAGGTGGTGTGCTGTTCATTGGACCGCACCGGCCTTACCTCTCCTACGTTGCCGACGCCCTCCCCTGCCTCGGCGAGGAAGGCGTGCGGACCTGCACGCTGCGGGACCTCGTCCCCGAGGGATCCGCCGCAGCGATCGAGACCGACCCGGACGTGGCCCTCCTGAAGTCGTCCGCGGGCATGGTGAAAGCCATCGAACCGGCCGTCAGGTTCTATGCGGAACCGCCCACCCAGGGGATGGAGATCGAGACGCCGTACGCCGACCTCTGGCTCAGCGTTGACGAGTGGGCCGAGGCGTTCGCAGCACCAGAGCCCGGCACCCCGCACAACGTGGCACGCGACGACGTCTGGGAGGAACTGCTCACAATCCTTGTGGACAAGTACGACGGCGACGACGTCCAGGACGGCTTGCTCCGCAGGGCGTTGGCGCAGAACATGGAGCTGGTCAACGCGTTCAGCAGGGCGTGGCCGCTGCTGAATTACCCGGACCTTGTCGGCGACCTCTGGCCGGTGCCCGCATACCTGTACATGTGCGCCCCCCTGGCTCCGTCCGGGCGAGGTCACGAAGCTGCAGCGCCACGACGCCCGGGTCTGGACGGTGTCCGACCTGCCGCTCCTGGATGCGGCCCGGCAACGGCTCGGCGACCCCGAGGCCTCACGGCGCAAGCGTCGGCAGGAGGCCGTCGTGGATGCGGAGCGAGAGCTTATGGACCGTGTGGTCGACGACCTGATCGCGGCCGACGACTCCGAAATCCTGGTGATGTCGATGCTACGCGGGCAGGATTTGCAGGACAAGTTGGGCGACGGGGGACGCCAACGTGCCGACGTCGATCCGCAGCAGCGGCATCCCCGTTGTCCATGGGTCGACGGCGGAGCTGGGCTCAAGCCTCGACACCTGGCTCGCCGCGCATGCCGACGGGACCGCCTGCGTCATCGGCCCTAGGGGCATCGAGACCGGGCCGTTCCGGGCGACGTCCCGCGTCAGGTCACTGACCCCAGAGTTGGCGAAGGGACTCGAGTTCGACCTGGTGGTCCTCGTCGGCCCGGGCGCGTTCGACACGGGCATCGAGGGCGCGGTGGACCGCTATGTCGCGATGACCCGGGCCACCCAGCAACTCGTCATCCTCAAAACCCCTGACGTCGGCCAACGACCGTCACTGCCACCCGACGGTCACGATGTGGGGAACGCTGAGCGGCGCGAAGCGACGTGCGGGGGCCGGGCGCCAAGGCGCCGGCTCCGGCCTATCATGGGGATCACGGAACGGAACGCAACGGAACGCAGGCGGGGGCCGCTCAGCATGACCAGCGAACGCGAACGCAATGAAGCGCCGACGGGAGACGTGGCGCTCGTGACCGGTGCCAGCCGAGGCGTCGGCCGGGGCGTCGCGATTGGCCTGCTGGAAGCGGGGTTTCGAGTTTACGGCTCGGGCCGCTCGATCGACCAGGCGGACCTGCCGCCGGGGATCCGGCGCCTCCGCTGCGACCATCTCAAAGACGAAGAAACGGCGCACGTGTTCGAAACGATCCGGTCCGAGTGCGACCGCCTCGATCTCCTCGTCAATTGCGCCTGGGGCGGCTACGAGAAAATGGTCGAAGGCGGCGCGTTCACGTGGCCTGCGCCGTTTTGGGATCAGCCGGCGCATCGCTGGACCGGCATGATGGACGCCGGAGTGCGAGCGGCATTTGTGTGTTCGGCCCATGCGGCGCGGATGATGACGCCACGGCACCACGGCTTGATCATCAACATCAGCTTCTGGTCGGCGCAGCGTCACCTCGGCAACACGATCTACGGCATCGCAAAAGCTGCCACGGACAAGATGACCTCCGACATGGCCGTCGAGCTAAAACCGTTCGCTGTTCCGGTGGCCTCGCTCTACCCCGGCCTGGTTCGAACCGAGGCGGTTGTGGCTGCGGCGAAAAGCGGCGCGTTCGATCTGTCGACCAGCGAAAGCCCTGAGTTCATCGGCCGCGTGATCAACGCACTGTTCCACGACCCGAACCTGATGGCGCGGACCGGCCACGTGCTGGTCGCCGCCGCGGTTGCCAAGGAGTTTGGCGTACTGGACATCGACGGAAGTTCGCCGCCGGCGCTGACACTGGCGGACATCGGTTCCTAGGGGCGAGCCCCCAGATGAGTTGGGTTGGGCCTTCGACCCCCTCGGTTGAGGGCGCCGGGCCGGTGCCGCACCCGGAATCCCTCTCCCCCGCTGTTGGTAGTCTTTAGCGGACTTCCACCAGACATCACTTGAGGTGCAATCCATGACCGCAACGACACCCACTCCGGGCACAGTCCTTCTCGCCGGCGCCACCGGCGATCTCGGCGGTCTAATCCTGCGGAACCTGATCGCCCTGGGGGCCACCGTTCGGGTCCTGGCTAGGCCACAGACCGACCCGGCACGGATCGCACAACTACGCGCCCGGGGCGCCGAAGTGATCCAGGCCGATTACGATGATCCGGACGCTCTCCGAAGGGCCTGCACGGATGTTGACTGTGTGGTCTCGGCGATCAACGGTCTCGACAGCGTTATCCTGGGTGCTCAATCGCGCTTGCTGGAGGCGGCGGCCGCGGTGGGCGTGCCCCGTTTCATCCCGTCCGATTTCTCCATCGATTACCGTGGCATCCGGCCTCGAAGCAACCGGAATCTGGAGCTTCGCAGAGACTTCGCTCAGAGACTGGACACCACTCAAATCCAGGCCACATCGATCCTCAACGGCGCCTTCACCGACATGCTCTCCGGGCAGGCACCAATGATCCTGTTCTCACGGCGCCGTGTGCTCTTCTGGTCCGACCCCGACCAAGTGCTCGACTTCACCACCAAAGACGACACCGCCACCTACACAGCCGCTGCCGCCGTCGACGAGAGGGCGCCCCGCGTCCTCCAGATCGCCGGGGACCAGACCACGGCAAGGACCCTGGCCTCCACCATGACCGACCTGACCGGAACGCAGTTCCGGCTCCTCTACGCGGGCAGTGTTGGTTCACTGACTGCCATGAGCCGGGCAGTCAGAGCCATCGTGCCGGCCTCTACCGAACCGTTCCCGCCGTGGCAGGGCATGCAGTACTTCGCCAGCATGTTCAGCGGAGACGCGACTCTGCGCTACATCAACAACGACCGGTACGGAAGCCGAAAATGGACCACCGCCCGGGACGTCCTGGAGCAGCACCTCCATAGCCAACGGCCACGCCTAAATAGTCTAAGAGCTACCGTTCACAGGTCATGATGGATGCCGCGACCCACCGGAAACACGCGCTCTTGGTTCGGAGCGGCGCGTTCATTGGGTTGGCCCGGTTAGCAGCTTTCTGATCTGGGCGAGCTTTGCTTCGGACTCTTCGAGGCTCAGGCGGAGCCCTTCGACTGTCCCGGTACTCGTGTCAGCCGCATCGACGGGCGGTGCGGAATCCTTCTTGGGAGCCAGGAAGAAGTTGGCCAGGTAACCGGTGAAGGTGCCGAAGATACCCACACCGAGGACGATAATGCCTGACCCGATGACACGGCCCAGATCGGTGACCGGATATTGGTCACCGTATCCAACTGTCGAGATCGTGACGATCGTGTACCAGATGGCATCCGAGGCGCTCGTGATGTTGGCCCCGGGGGCGTACTGCTCGACGCGGAGCATCGTGAGGCTTCCGAATTCCAAGACCAAAATGCCCATGAGCAACAGTACGTACAGGGAACTGCCAGCCCGGTCTTTGATCAGCGCGCGGCCGACAGTGCGGACGCCGACCTCGCGGAGCAGGCGGTACACACGGACCAGCCGGAAGATCCGCAGGATCTTGAACTGCGCCAACGGCACGCTGGCCAACAGGTCGGCCCAGCCAAAGTGCTTGAAGAAATAGGCGCCCGCCGATGGCGCGGTGACAATCCGGTAGAGGAAGTCGGCGAGGAAGATCACACTGAAAATGCCGTTCATCACCGTGAGCACGGTGTCCAGCGACGTGTCCCGCACGACATACAAGAGCACGAGATTGACGATCGACAGGACCGAAAGGATACCAATGAAGATCTCGTATCCGGTGCTCTTCAGTTCACTGCGTTCCTTGCTCATATGAGGATTCTGGCATGCGAGCAGCGGCATGGCCGACACTATTTTCGCCTAGCTACGCTAGGGCCTGCTCCCAGACCGCTTGATTCAGTACGACGTACTGAGCAGCGGCTCGCCAGTGCTCGCCGTGTCCATCAATGTACATGTCGGCCCAGGGCTGGAACCCTGTCTGGTTCGAGAACTTCAGGAGATTGAACATCGCCGCTGTTCGTTTCGCCATCGCGGCCGGCAGCGCCTTGCGTAGCGCGCCATCGGCTTCGTACCCGTCAACAACGGCGCGCAATCTCAAAGCCGCATCTTCCAGTGGTTGCCCGTCACACAGCTGGCCGAACGACTGCGCGGCGTACGCTAAATCCCACAGCCGCGTGCTGGGACCGGCGCCATCCCAATCGATGAACACCCAGCGGTCTCCTCTGATGAGATTCCACGGAGCGAGGTCGTTATGGCACATCAGATTCGGATTTTCAGCGGGCAGCAGCATGTGCCAGTCGTCCGGATGGGGAAACACGACTCCTTCACTCGCATCATGGATTTGCCGAATCATCCGGCCAACCCGTAGCAAATCGTCCTGCCCGAGCGGCAACTGATCCAGCGCGAGTACTCCTTCGATGTACTCGACCACATGTCGGCCGTCGTCGTCCCGGCCCAGGGGCTGAGGAACATCCACGCCAGATGACCGGAGCGCACCAAGATAGCTCTGCACTGCGGAAGAGTTTTCCAGCCAAGGTTTTCGGACGGTGTCACCTACGCGCACGACACTTTCCGACGCGTTTCCCCCTGTCAGTTCCTTCTCGTCCTCGACCATCCCAGAAGGCTACTGGCTGCGGTGATTGTGTCAACTTGATCGGGACCCACTAGGGCGGCCCGACCGGTGCCCACCCTCGACTGCAAGCTGTGGCTAGGTACTTTCGGTTTGCCTTAGTTATACTGACATCTGAATAATTGTTCAGATGTTGGAGGTTACGTGGCTGCCCGTGAAGCTGTCGATGAATGCGCTGTGAATCTGGTCGACCCCGACAAGGTCGAACTTGTCCGGGAGGCCATGCCCTCAGACCACGACATCGCAGAACTGGCCGATGTGTTCTCCCTTCTGGGCGATCCGGGACGCTTGCGGCTGTTGACGTCACTACTGGAGGCCGGGGAACTGTGCGTCTGTGACCTCGCTGCGACGACGGGAATGAGCGAGAGCGCCGTCAGCCATGCGTTGCGCCTGCTGCGCGCCCACCGGGTGGTTTCGGTCTCCCGGCGGGGCCGGATGGCGTACTACCGGCTGGATGACGCGCACGTGCGGATGCTGCTGGACCTGGGGTTGACCCATACCGGACACACTGTCGCCCTTCATCCCGAGGGTAACGGTCCCGCACAGAACGACAACGTGCGGTGAGCGCCGGTCACGTTCACGACCACCCGCGCGACGAGGCAGGGAAGACGTCCGCGTCCAAACACGACGGCCACGGCCACGGAATATCGACGAACGCTGACCGGCGGTACCTGGTTACCGCTTTGGCGCTGATTGTCGGGTTCATGATCGTCGAAGTGATTGTCGCGGTCATTTCCGGGTCCCTGGCTCTGCTCTCGGACGCCGGGCACATGCTCACGGATGCCGGCGCGATCGCTGCGTCGCTGTGGGCGATGAACCTGGCCGCTCGTCCGGCGCGTGGGATCTGGACCTTCGGATTCAAGCGCGCGGAGATCATCTCTGCTGCCGCCAACGGCATCACCTTGCTGGTCATCAGCGCCCTCGTGGCGGTTGAGGCCATCCACCGCCTCCTTGATCCGCCCCCAGTCTCAGGTGGACCCGTCCTGGTCGTCGCCATCCTGGGGGTCATCGTGAATCTGGTGGCGGTGTGGGTGCTAGCCAAAGCCAACCGGTCCAGCTTGAACGTGGAAGGATCCTTCCAGCACATCCTCACCGACCTGTATGGGTTCATTGCCACCGCGATCGCCGGCCTCGTCGTCCTGACCACCGGCTTTACCCGCGCCGACGCGATCGCATCCCTCATCGTCGTGGCCCTGATGCTCCACGCTGCATGGGGCCTGCTGCGGGACTCCGGGAGGATCCTCCTGGAGGGAGCCCCGGAAGGTGTCGATCTGGACCAGGTCAGAGAACACCTCCTTGAATCGGGCCACGTGCATGACGTCCATGACCTGCACGTCTGGACCGTCACTTCTGACCTGCCCGCGCTGTCCGCACACGTCGTCCTGGACGAGAGCTGCTTCCACGACGGACACGCCCCCCTCATCCTCGATGAGCTGCAAAGTTGCCTGACCGGGCACTTCGACGTCGAGCACTCCACGTTCCAGTTCGAACCCGCCGGCCACGCCGTCCACGAGACAGGAACGCACTGATGACCGGGCCCCCGCCCCTGCCCCTGGGCCGGAACAAGCCTGCACCCGAAGAAGCGTCCTCTTGCGCGGACGGCTGTTGCACTCCGGACGTTCCCGCCGTTCCGGACTCCGCCTGGATCAGGAACGCCCGTACCGTCCGGTTGCTGTCTTGGTTCAGCCTGGTCTGGTTGGTTCTGGAGGGTTCGCTCGGCCTGGTCGCCGGCGGCGCCGCCGGCTCGGTAGCCCTGATCGGCTGGGCGCTCAGCTCGGCCGTCGAGGGCCTGGCGAGCATCATTGTCATCTGGCGATTCACCGGGTCCCGCACCCTCTCCGAAACCGCAGAGGGGCGGGCACAAAAAGGGGTGGCCATCAGTTTCTGGCTCCTGGCCCCCTACATTGGAATCCAATCAGTCATCGATCTGGCGACCGGGCACCGGGCCGAAAACAGCCTCCTGGGTATTGTGCTCACCGCGGCAAGTGTGGTCATCATGCCTGTACTCGGCATCGCGAAACACCGCCTCGGTGCCCGGCTGAACTCCGGAGCCACAGCAGGAGAGGGAACCCAGAACCTGCTCTGCGCCGCGACAGCAGCCGCTGTCCTGATCGGTCTGGCCGGCAACGCGCTCTTCGGCGCGTGGTGGCTTGACCCCGTCGTTGGCCTTCTCGTCGCCGCTGTCGCCGTCAAGGAAGGCCGCGAGGCGTGGCGAGGTGAAGACTGCTGCTAAAGACCTGAGAACCGACCTGCCGATGTAGCCCCGGGCCAGCCACCATTAATGGCCGCCGCGCGAATGACCTGGAACAGACCCACCGTAAGGAAGCAGAAACCCATGGCCAGAACTAACGGGACCACCACAACGACGGACCCTGGGATACTGCTGCGCCGAGGCCTGCGCCTGGAATACGCGACTCTGGGCTGGAACGTGATCGGCCTCGGCGTCCTGGCCGCCGCCGCCCTTGGTGCCGGATCACCGGCTTTGGCCGGGTTCGGTCTGGATTGCCTCATCGAAATCTTCGCCTCCCTCGTCGTGGTCTGGCAGCTCAAAGGCATCCACAAAGACCGGGAAACCCGGGCGATGCGCCTGATCGGGGTGGCCTTCGCGGTCCTCGCCGCCTACCTCCTCATCCAGTTGGCCATCGTCATTGCCGCCGGCCTCAGGCCCGCAACCTCCGGATTGGGCATCGTCTGGACGGCCCTGACCTTCGTGGTCATGCTCGCTCTCGCCTGGGGCAAAATCCGCACCGGACGCGCCCTGGGCAATCCGGTGTTGCGCGGCGAAGGGAAAGTGACCCTGGTCGATGCGTATCTGGCGGGCGCAGTCCTGGCCGGGCTGGTCCTGAACGCCCTCTTCGGATGGTGGTGGGCCGACCCGCTAGCCGGGTCCGTGATCATCTACTACGCCATCCGCGAGGCACGCAACGCCTTCAAGCACACCGACGAAGAGACCACGGCATGAACTGGGGGGACGCAGCGATCGCCGCTGTCGGCGGCGTTGTCCTGATCTACGCCGTGCTGCTTGTCCTTCTCGGCCTCTACGCCCGTAAACACCCGGAAACGGTGAGCATGAGGGACGCCCTCCGGTTGCTGCCGGACCTGCTGGTCCTGCTGCGCCGGCTGACCGCGGACCGGACCCTGCCGCGTGGAATCCGGGTCCGCCTGGTCCTGCTGCTGATCTACCTCGCCTCACCCATTGATCTGGTCCCGGACTTCCTTCCGGTCATCGGGTATGCCGACGACGCCATCATCGTGGCCGTGGTCCTGCGCGCAGTCATCCGAAAAGCGGGCCACGGCCCCTTGGAACGACACTGGCCCGGCACACCGTCCGGCCTCGCCATCATCCAACGGCTGGCCGGCACGGCCACAACCCGGGCATGAAAAGCCCACGGCTCACCAGCACTCTGAGTTGCCCGGACTGCGGCAGCCAGGAGATACGGGACATGCCCACCGACGCGTGCGTGTATTTCCACCGGCGCACCGCTTGCGGCGCACCCATCAACCCCACGGCCGGCGACTGTTGCGTCTTCTGCTCCTACGGCGACACCCCCTGCCCTCCGATGCAGTCCCCGGAGTAGCCCCCGTCATTAGGTTCGGTATGTCGCTCAGGTGGGTACCGTTCGGGCCGTCCGAGTGGGCTCCGTTCAGACTGACATATTCACTGCGGGCCAGATTGGCCAAAGGCCGCATGGCCGCGAAGCGGGGGGTGACGCGTGGGCCGACGGCGGCAAATGAGAGGGTCCTTCATGCCCGCGGACCGGTCGATGGTTGCCCCGGCCGCCTCCGTCGTCGGCTATCGTCCCATCCCAGCGGCGCACTTCCTATGCGATCGGGCGGACGTTCTGATTTGATCGGAAGAGGTTGGTTGGGTCGTATGTGGCTTTGACGGCTGCCAGCCGATCGTAATTGGCGCCGTAGGCTGCCCTCACGCGTTCCTCCCCCTCCTGGCCCAGATCGTTGACGTAAACCCCGCCCGCAGCGAAGGGCTGCATCGCCTCGAAGAACGCGCGGACCCAGCCGACGTTGCGCTCCGTCTCTGCCGGGTCGGCCCACTGGGCCAGGATGAGGAGCTCGCTCTGCGACCGCCGATGGGGAAATGCCGTGGCTGCCGGGTCGACCCGGGCCGCCACACCATGTAGTTGCTGCATTCCAATGCCACTCGCCGCTGAAGGCATCTCGGCCGCAAACTGGAGCAGGATATCGACTGCCTCGGCGGTGAACTCGGTGAAAAAGCTCGATTTCCAGTAGTGGTTCTGGCCCACCGGAAAGCCCGCGTCGTGAGCGCTCTGCAGGACGACGTAGTCGGTTGGCACCACCACGTCGACAGCTGGGCCGAGCTCGCGGAGCGGTCGGAGGGCCAGCTAAGCCTCATCATTATCTCCGCTCCAGCAGACGCCTACGCCAAACACAGGGCGGCCCGAGGCGTCACGCGCAAGACTCGCCGACATCGCGAGATCGTCGGGGCAAGACGCGGCGAATTCGGGGTAAAACCGCAGGACTTCCCCCGTCCGTTCGGCCGGGAACGAGAGCGCCCCGGCAAGAACCGGCCCGACGGGATGCAAACGATAGGTGAACGACGTAACAACGCCGAAGTTGCCGCCTCCACCCCGGAGGGCCCAGTAGAGGTCTGCGTGTTGGTCCGGGCTCACCGTCAGCAGCCTGCCATCGGACGTCACGACGTCGGCGGCCAGCACGTTGTCGCAGGTGAGCCCGTGCTTGCCGTTGAGCCAGCCGATGCCACCGCCCAGGGTCAACCCGGCGATGCCGGTAACCGAGACAACTCCGAGCGGCGTGGCTAGGCCATATGCCTGAGTGGCAACATCAAGATCGGCCAGCAGCGCACCCGCGCCAGCTATGGCGACGCGCCGTTCAGCATCGATCTGAACATTCCTCATGCCAGAGCAATCGAGCATGAGCCCATGCGCGCCGACGGCGTTCCCGGCCACGTTGTGACCGCCGCCCTTAATGGAAACAGGGAGATTGTTGTCCCGGGCGAAGGTCACCGCTCGGCGGACATCCTCGACGTCAGCGGGGTGGACGATCAGGTCCGGACGGCGGTCAATCATCGCGTTGAAGACCTTCCGGGCGTCGTCGTAGCCGGTTTCTTCAGGACGGAACAGCCAGCCCCGGAGAGCCGAACTCAAGTCATCAACGAGGGATGGGTCAAGCGACGGTGAGGGGGTCTGGGTAGCCACGACACGGCACCTTTTTCGATCGAGACCGTCAAGTGCCCGACCCAGCCGGCGTCGTCCTCACTTGACTGTCAGAGAACCGTGCATGTTGGAGTGGTACCTGCAGTGAAACGCGTAAGTGCCCGGCGTGGAGGGTGCCTTGAATGTGGCCGTACCGCCGTTTTCCTTGACCTCGACATCAAAGAGCTTCGCATCCTGGTCTGCGGTCACCGTGTGCTCGACACTGTCCATGTTCGTCACCTTTACCTCCGCGCCGGGAGCGACCGAGCCGGGGATCTGGTAGGCGTAGTTGCTGATCGTGATTGTCGCAGCGGCGGCGTTTGCCGCTCCGCTTCCCGGCCCGGAAGTGGAGCCCGCCGGGGCAGACGGCTCCATCGACATGCTGGAAGAGGTCCCGGCCGTCGTGGCCGGGGCCGACGCCGGTGTTCCGCCGCCTCCGGCACAGCCGCTCAGCCCAATCAAAACTGTGGCCAACACGAGTGCAGTCCGTGTCTTATTACTCGTCATGATGTGCCGTCCTCGACGCTGGAGGGGCTGAGGAATCAGCCGGCTTCCTTCCATTCTGCATCCAGCACCGTCCAAAAGCAGTGCCAAAAGGCACTGTCAGGAAGCACAGGTGGTCAGGGTTGCGTTCTTGCCTTTTGCAGGTAGGCCAGGAGCCCGGCAAGTTGCTCCGAGGACCATGGCAGATCCGCGCTGAGGGCGCCCCTATTGTCCTGCCAGATGGAACGGGCGGCGGCTTTGGTCTGCTCACCTGAGTGGAACATGGATCCGATTTCGTCCCATGTCCTGACCCACTCCCGAATGGAGGGATCAGAGACCGGCGTTCCGTTCTCGACGTGTCTGAGGCCTTCCTCGACCAACGCGGCCCATCGGGTCTTGGCGGCCTCGATGCGGTCGGTGCCGAGTTCGGCCCTGCGGTCGGCCAGTTCCTGGCGCTGTTCTGGTGTGAAGTGGTTTTCGAGCACTGTGATCATCTCCAACGTTGACATGAACTGTTCCGGCGACGGCATGGCGGCGCCCTCGCTGCGTGAAATGTCGAGGCGGGAAAGCAGGTCCCGTAGCCGGTTTTGGACGGCGTGGACCTGCTCGGCGTGCCGGCTCATGTGCTGCAATTGCTGTTCCAGGAGGATGCGCAGCGAGGCCATGTCATCGGCAGGGGTTGCCAACGCGGCGCCGATATCGGCCAGCGGGAGGCCCAGCATCTGCAGCGCCCGGATCCGGTACAGCCGCGGCACGTCATCCTCGGTGTAGCGCCGGTGACCGGAGGCGGTCCGCTGGCCTGCTGACAGCAGTCCGATCTCGTCGTAGTGATGGAGGGTCCGGACCGTGACGCCACTCGCCTTCGCGAGTTCGCCGATGCTCCATTGACCTGCTGCACCGCTCGTCTGTTTCATAGGCACAACGGTAGATCCTCACGCCGTGTGAGGATCTACCGTTGTGCCTAACTGACCGCCTGCGAGAAGTCGTCGCCGGATCAGCCGGTCTTCCCGGCGTCGGCCAGCCGGTTGTTGAGCCGGTCCACCTCGTCCAGGACTTCGGTCGCCGCCCAGGCACGGCTGCGCTTTGACTGGGTGACCGGGGTGATCACCCCGGCATTGGAGAGCCTTTGCAGCGCGGCGTAGACGGAACTTTCGGCGACGCCGGCAACATGGGCAGCGCTGTGGGCCTCGAACACGGGCCGCTCCAGCAGCCACGGGATGATCTTTTCGTCCGCGGAGCCTCTGCGTGGCCTGGCCAGCTCCAGCCACATCGCCGGCAGGGCATCGAGTGCGGCCACGGATTCCCGGGCGGCGTTCGAGGCGCGGACCGCGGAACGGGCCAGGTAGAGCACGAACGGATCGGCGTCGCCGGAGCGGTAGTTGTTGACGAGACCGAAATACGTGTCGACGTCGGCGACCATCGCCGACGCGATCGGGGTGACCGTGTTCTTTGTGAGCCCCCGACGCCGGGAAATCGCACCGATCAGGGCCCGGCCGATCCGGCCGTTGCCGTCGGTGAACGGGTGGATGGATTCGAAGTGGGCGTGCGCTATCGCCGCCTGCGCCATGATGGGGACGTCGCGGCGGTTGCAGAAGACCATCAAGTCCTCCATCAGCTCCGGCACGAGCTCCGGCGGGGGCGGGACATGGATGGCGCCGCGCGGTGAATGGTCGCTGCCGCCGATCCAGTTCTGAACGTCCCTGAACTTGCCGGCGTGTGGGCCGTCCATCGGGTCATCCTTCATGAGCGTGTGATGGGCACCCAGCATTGCCTCCAACCGGATCTCCCCGGTTCGCCCGGCGTCGTCGATCATCCCTTGTACGGCATCGGCTGCAGCCACCATTGAACGGGCGTCATCACTGGCCTTGAGCCCGATCATGGCCCGGGCGTAGTCGTCGCGGTTGGCGTTGACGTGCTCGATTTTGGAGGAGGAGACAGCCTCGCTGCGGAGCAGGAACCCGCTGATGGCGGTCATCCGCGCGCCGGCTGTGACGTCCAGGGAAGCTATGGCAACCGCGGCCTCCTCAAGGGCGACAATGGTCTCGCGGCCCGGTTCGAACCAGCTCCCGGCGATCATGGGTGGCAGCGAGACCACAACTTCGGTGAATTCCCGGTCTTCGCGCGGCGGCGCCCGGACGACTTCCACGGCATCGTCTTACTACCGTGTGCGGGCCAACGGGTCATGGATCCTCCGGAAGTCTAAATAGTCACCCTTCTATTTAGATTTTAGGGGTCAAACATGAATAAAGTGACACTTGTTGAGGGGTAACCGCACCCATGGACCGCAAGTCGAGATCCTCTCCTCAGTCGACTAGGAGTTCGGATCTCCGACTTTGAGCCTTCCTGCTCTGATTTTTGCGAGGTCGCGGCGGAACATTTCCGGCTCACTCTCCATGGGGAGGTCAACAATATCTTCGGTTCCATCGAGAGATGCATCCGAGTCTGGCGACAGGGAGGCGAAGACGGCGGTGAGGTTATCTTGGTCGGGTCCGTGCTCGGCGACGAGTTCGAGAGTCCTGTGGTCGGCGGCATCAATGTGAAGACTGTCGATGAGTACGCGCGCGATCTGGTCCCTGGCGATAACGCCGTCGGCGGGTGAGCCGGACTGTCGCCTGTCGCCCTGGAGCATGACGATCGTCCGCTGGTCGGGCTGGTTGTAGTCAAACCAGCCGGGCCGCACGATCGTGTAGGGGTTGCCGCTGGCGCGGATGAGCCGCTCACTGCGCAGCTTCCACTGGGCGTAGGCGACGCCGGGCCGGGTCGTGCCGATAGCAGTCATGAGGACAATATAGGCGCGGCGGCCGTCCAAGGCTTTGAGGACGTTCGCTACGCCGGTGTAGTCGTTGTCCCGCACGTCCCGTTCGCCGGTGGTGGATCCGTGCGTGAACACGATCGCGTCGACTGCGTCGACAGCCGGGCCGAGAGTATCTGGACGGGTCAGATCCCCGATCACCAAGTCCACTCCTTCGGGAAGAATGCGGACCGCGCGGGCCTGGTCACGCACAAGAGCCCGCACCGCGTAACCGTGCTGCAGCGCCTCGGCCACGGCGTAGCGGCCGATGCTGCCGGTAGCCCCGACGACCAGAACAGTGGAGGGCCGGTCGTTCATTTTTTCTCCTTCACTGCGGTCACTGCGGTGGTCCGCTGGGTGGCGGCCCAGCTGGCGAGGACTTTCAGCGCGTCCTCGGAGGGTGTTCCGGGATCTGCTGTGTAGACGTTGATGCGCATTCCCGGGTCGGCGGGCAGTTCAAGCGCTTCGAAGCTCAAGTCAAGGTCCCCAACAATTGGGTGATGAAGCCGCTTCCGGCCGACGCGATGGTACTTCACATCGTGCCGGGCCCAACGGGTACGAAACTCCTCGCTTCGGGTTGAGAGTTCACCGATCAGGTCCGTGAGGTCTTTGTCGTAGGGGTTTTTCCCGGCCGTGGACCGCAGAACAGCGACGATGTCATCCGCCGCGCGTTCCCAATCGGCGAAGAAGTCCCGGGCCTTCGGGTTCAGGAAGGTGAAGCGTGCACTGTTCGGTGGAGTGGTCTGCTCGGCCATCAAGTCCAGATATAGCGCACGGCCCAGCTCGTTGGCGGCGAGGACATCCCCACGGTCGTTGCGGACCCAGGCCGGTGCGGCCGTGATCGCATCAATGACGCGTTGCACGCTCGGCCGCACCGTCTGGGGGCTGCGCTTGCGCCGGACACGGGGAGCGGCGGTGGCGGCCCGGGCAAGGTCAAAAAGGTGGGCCGTTTCGGCGTCGTCGAGCTTCAGGGCACGCCCGAGGGCTTCGAGGACGCTGTCCGAGGCGCCGGAAAGGTTCCCCCGTTCCAGGCGTATGTAGTAGTCGATGCTCATTCCGGCGAGCATCGCGACTTCCTCGCGGCGCAGGCCGGCAACGCGCCGGTTGCCGCCGTAGACGGGCAGCCCGGCCTCATCCGGCGTGATCTTTGCGCGGCGGGAGGTCAGGAACTTCCGCACGTCGTCACTGTGTGTCATGGCATCCACGCTACGCGGTGGGTGATGCTCGAGGGAGGCACTGGCGTTACCCGGAACAACCGTGACTCCCGGCCCGTGAGGAATCACGGTTGCATTGAAAGCATGAAACCTGAACCCACAACAGCCCACCCGGCTGCGATTCTGGCGATCATCCTCGCCAGCTACTTCATGATCCTGCTGGACAACTCGGTTATCTTCACCGCCCTGCCGAGCCTGCAGGCAGATCTGCAGCTGAGCACCGGTGAGCTCACCTGGGTTCAGGACGCGTACACGCTGGTCTTCGGCGGCCTGCTGCTCCTCGGTGCCCGGGCAGGAGACCTACTCGGACGCCGGCGGGTCTTCGTGTTCGGGCTGGTTGTGTTCTCGATCGCGTCGCTGCTGATCGGACTGGCACCGACTGGCTGGTGGGCGATCGCCGGCCGTGCCGTGCAGGGTGTCGGGGCTGCGATCGTCGCGCCCGCCGCACTCTCCCTACTCACGGCCAGCTTCCCGGAAGGCCGCGAGCGCACCCGGGCCGTCGCCTTGTACGGCGCCACCGCAGGGATCGGCGCCAGCCTCGGTCTAGTCATCGGCGGGGCGCTGGCCCACTGGATCTCCTGGCGGGCCGGGTTCTTCGTCAACGTACCCATTGGCGCCGCGATGATCGCACTCGCCCCACGGTTCCTCACGGAATCAGGCCGTGCCCGCGGCCGCTTTGACCTATCCGGGGCAGTCAGCGCCACGCTGGGTGTCGGCGCTCTCGTATTCGGCATCATCAACACCGTCGACGCCGGCTGGGCTTCCCCGGTCACAATCACGGCCGTCAGCGCCGGCGTCGTGCTCCTGATCGTGTTCGTCCTGATCGAGCGCAGGGCTGCCCAGCCCATCATGCCGTTGCGGCTGTTCGCGAGCCGCCGACGAACCGGCGCCTATGTCGCCCGCTTTCTGTACCTGGGCGCGATGATCGCATTCTTCTTTTTCACCACCCAGTTCCTCCAGGAAGTACTTGGCTTCGACCCTCTCCAGGCCGGCATCGGGTTCCTCCCCATGACGGCGGTCAACTTCGCTGTTGCAATGAGCATTCCGCGGCTCATTGGTAAAGTGCCCGGTTCAGTTCCACTCGTGGCCGGCATCCTGATCACTCTTGCCGGGATGTTCTGGCTCAGCCGAGTCGGTGTGGACTCCGGCTATCTGACCGGAGTGGCGCTGCCGATGGTCCTCATCGGCGCCGGCCAGGGCCTCGCGTTTGCGCCGCTGACCTCGTTCGGCATCGTCGGCGCTCCCGCGGCCGACGCCGGCGCGGCATCGGGCCTGGTGAACACCTTCCATCAGGTCGGCACCTGCTTGGGGCTTGGCATCGCGGTCGCGGCGGCAGCGGCCGTCCCGGCGGCGGGTTCCGCTGCAGCGCACCTGGCCTCGCAGGTCAGCGTCGCCCTCACGACGGGCAGCATTCTCCTGCTCCTTGCCCTGATCGTGACCACAGCCGCCATCCTGCCCGCCGATCTTGCCGCCCGCCGCACACAGAAGCAGCACGCCAGGACCGCCCCTGCGCCGCAGGTCCAAGAGGTCGGTTGAACCAACAACGCCATCCACAAGAAGGGGGTAATGACGTGCACTCCCACAATTCCGTACGTCTCAATATCGTGAAAGGCATGAACATGAAACTGACCCTCAACAACGGCGTCACAATGCCAGCCCTGGGCCTGGGGGTTTTCCAAAGTGCCCCGGAGCAGACCACTGCCGCGGTCGAGGCCGCGCTGGGCACCGGTTACCGGCACATCGATACCGCCGCCGCGTACGGCAACGAGCGGGAAGTCGGGCAGGGCATCCGCACCTCCGGCCTTGACCGTCCGGAGGTGTTCATCGAGACCAAGGTCTGGGTCAGCGACTACGGCTACGACCAAACACTTCACGCCTGGGACAAAGCGACGGGCAAGCTCGGCGTCGACTATCTTGACCTGCTCATCCTGCACCAACCCGCCCCCGACCGGTTCGAAAAAACCATCGCCGCGTACAAGGCGCTGGAGAGCCTACTTGCCGACGGGCGCGTCCGGGCGATCGGCGTCAGCAACTTCATGCCGCACCACCTGCAGCGACTGCTCGACGCGACCGACGTCGTCCCGGCCGTGAACCAGATCGAACTGCACCCCTACTTCACCCAGCCGGACGTACAGGCAGTCGATGCCCAGCACGGCATCCTCACCCAGGCCTGGTCACCGATCGGAGGCATCACCTTCTACCCAGGGTGGGGCCAGGAGCGCCGGAACGTCATGGAAGACCCGGCAATCGCCACCCTCGCACGGGCCTACGGCAAGAGTCCGGCACAGGTCATGCTCCGCTGGCACCTGCAGCAGGGCCGCTCCGCCATCCCGAAATCGACCAACCCTGCACGCATCGCCGAAAACTTCGACGTGTTCGACTTCGAACTCACTGCCGAGGAACTCACCGCCATCGATTCGCTCAACACCGGCAACCGCAACGGTCCGGACCCGGACGAAGCCCGCGAGGATCGCTTCGCCATGGTCATCCCCGAAGCCTAAGACAGAGAGAAGAAACCACTATGGAATACCGTCCCCTGGGCCGCACCGGCGTGCAGGTCAGCCCCCTATGTCTCGGTGCGATGATGTTCGGCCCCTGGGGCAACAACGACACCGCCGACTCCATCCGCATCATCCACCGCGCCCTCGACGCGGGCATCAACTTCATCGACACCGCCGACGTCTACTCGGGCGGGGCATCCGAGGAAATAGTCGGACAGGCACTCGACGGGCGACGGGACGAGGTGTTCCTCGCCACCAAGTTCTTCATGCCCATGAGCGAGGACCCCAACCAGCGCGGCGGCTCTCGCCGCTGGATCATGCAAGCAGTCGAAGACTCCCTTCGCCGGCTCAACACCGACTACATCGACCTCTACCAGGTCCACCGCCCCAGCCCCGATACCGACGTCGAAGAAACCCTCGGCGCGCTCAGCGACCTCGTCCGCCAAGGCAAAGTCCGTTACCTCGGTTCCTCGTCCTACTCCGGGTCCCAGATCGTGGAGGCCCAGTGGGCCTCCCGGGAACGCAACCTGGAGCGGTTCGTCACCGAGCAGCCGCCCTACTCGATTCTGGTCCGCGGCATCGAAGAAGACGTTCTCCCCACGGCCCAACGCCACGGCATGGGTACGCTCACCTACAGCCCGCTCAGCGGCGGGTGGCTTTCAGGGCGCTGGCGCAAGGACTCGGCATCGACGCCCACCTCCCCCGCACGTCCGAACGCCCGCTTCGACATGAGCAGCCCCGCGAACCAGCGAAAACTCGACATCGTCGAAGAACTTGCCCAGCTCGCCGAACACAACGGACTGACCCTCATCGAGCTGGCGATCGCTTTCGCGATCAACCACCCGGGCGTGACGGCCGCCATCGTTGGCCCGCGCACCATGGAACAACTCGAGTCTTACCTGCCCGCCGCTGACATCACACTGGGTACCGAGGTGCTGGACCGCATCGACCAAATCGTCGCACCCGGCGTCACCGTCAACCCCGACGACAACAGCTACGGCACCCATGAACTCGCAGCGCAGACACGACGGCGGTGACAGACACGCGACCTCTGCGGCAGTGAGAGCAACCCCGATCATCGTGACTTACCAGCCCAAGCAGGTCGGGGGCGGACGGAGAATGTTCGGCGACTTCGCTCCCAAGCTCGCCGAGCTCACCGATGACGTCCTCTTTAAGGACGTCTGGAACCGGACCGAACTGAGCGCCCGCGATCGCAGCCTCATCACAGTAGCCGTGCTGACCGCCGGAGGGAACACCGAACAGCTGGGTTCCCACCTTGGCCGCGCCCTCGAAAACGGTATGACCCAGGAAGAGCTCATCGAAGCCATCACCCACGTCACGCTCTACGCCGGCTGGCCCAAGGGCATGTCCGCGATGGGCATCGCCAAGCAACTCTTCACAGACAACAAATAAGGAAAATCATGAACATCGAACCCTCAGCGCCGACCACGAAGAACCCGGCGGCCCAGTTCGCCGGCGACGTCTGGCTGGATCCGATCGCACTGCCTCACGAGAAGGACCAGACGATGGTCGTCGCGACCGTTCGCTTCGCTCCAGGTGCCCGCACCGCCTGGCACTCGCACAAGCACGGCCAGTACCTGCGCGTCACTCAAGGCGTCGGACGCTTCGGCGGCCGGGACGGCAGGATCATCGAGGTCCACCCCGGCCAGACGCTCTACACCCCGCCCGGCGAAGAGCACTGGCACGCTGCCGCCCCCGGCTGCTTCATGGAGCACATCGCCATGCTTCAGAACGGCGAGGACCCCGCCACAACCACGACCTGGGGCAAGCACATCACCGACGACGAATACAACGGCCGCTAACCCTCAGATGTTATTCGCAGACCCGGGACGTCGACGGAGAGCTTCCCTTCGGCGTTCCGGCGCGCTGGACAACAAGGACGGTTACTGCCGCGAAGCTATTCATCCGCGCTGGCAAGGAAGGGTACGACGCCGTCACCAACCGCCGCGCGTCGGCGTATGTCCCTTTCGGGCGTCGTCGGGCATTGCCATTTCGGCACGCAGGCCTAGCAGCCGGATCGGACGGCCGGCTTCGATTCCCTCTGCGAGGTCCAAGGACTGCGCGAGGATTTCGTTCCGGTCGAATGTCTCAGGAATCTTCCTCGCGTGGGTTTTGGTCAAGAACGGCGCGTACCGAACCTTGAGGGTCAGCCCGATCACAGGCCGTCCTTCGGCCACAACATCCTCAAGGACACGCGCTGTCAGCTCCCTGACGGCGTCGTCCACCTGGGCGGCCTCGGTCAGGTCCCGCTGGAAGGTGGTCTCCCGGCTATGCCCGCGGGCAACCCACGGGGTGTCGTCCACAACGCTGGCGCCGTCCCCGCGTCCGAGCTCCGCGTACCAAAGCCCCATCCTGGGGCCGAACTCCGGGACCAGGTCTTGGGGGTCGGACGCGGCGAGCTCGGCGACTGTGTTGATGCCAAGTTTGGCCAGCCGGCCCGACACTTTGGTTCCGACACCCCACAGGTCCTTGGTGGGCCGACTGCCCATGACGTCGAGCCAGTTCCCGGCAGTGAGTCGGAAGACGCCCGCCGGCTTGCCGAAACCGGTGGCGACCTTGGCTCGGACCAGGGTGTCGCCGATGCCAACACTGCAATGCAGCTGGGTTCGCTCCAGGACTGCGGCCTGCACCTGCCGGGCGTAGGCCTCCGGATTCTCTGTTTCGGTGCCTACAAAGGCCTCATCCCAACCCAGCACCTGCACGGTGGCGCCGGGCTGTGCGCGCAGGGTAGCCATCACGGTTTCAGACGCCGCCAGGTACGCCTCCTGGTCGACGGGCAGGATCACAGCGTCGGGTACCTTCCGGGCCGCAATGCGTAAGGGCATTCCGGAGCCCACGCCGAACGCCCTGGCTTCGTAGGATGCGGTGGACACCACGGCCCGTTCGGTGGGATCGCCCCGCCCGCCGACAATGATCGGCTTGCCGGCAAGCTCCGGCCGGCGGAGCACTTCGACCGCCGCGATGAACTGGTCGAGATCGACGTGCAGCACCCACCGGATTCCACTCACGCCACCAGTCTGCCTTAATCATCCCCGGCAAGCATCGGTTCTCCACCGGGCTTGGCCGCAGAGCCTGCGGCCTCCTGACCGCCTTTTCCAGCGCCGCTGAACACTGCCAGGTGGAACGAGGCTCCGGAAGGTGCCGTCGGGGCGCGCATCCGGGTCGTGGCCATACGCCACCAGGCGCTCCCGGGGCCAGGATCCGACGGCGGCGAGGTCGTCCCGCACATGAGCTGGCTCGTCGGCCAGTGGCATGTTCGCCGTGTCGCGGACTCCGTCGAGCCCGCCGGCCGCGTCCGCTTCCACCGGGCAATCAGTGCGTCAAAGTCGTCGGTTGCCGGACGAGGGCGCGGGTTGCGTATCCCTGTCGAAGTGACTCCTGGGCTTCGCACCCACCGAGTGAGACGAGCATCGCCAGTGTAAGGAACTCGCGCGTGGGCACGTCGATGCCGGTGCGTGTGAGGTGGTCTCCAAAGCAATCGGCTGAGAGGTAGCGCTGGAAGTGGATTTCGTCGTCGGGCGCCGAAGCATACATGCCCTCGATAACGTCACCCCCGACGATGTCCTTCTGCACGGCGAGTCCCTTCTCCGCACGGTCGGCCGGCGTGGTGCTGGACTGGCCCGGCAGTGGAAGCTCGATGCCCCGCTCGGTAAGGGCGTCATTCGTTGCGTGAATGAAGTCGACAACCTTGGCCATCCGCACATACGGGACGGCCTGGTAGACGATTTCCTTGACTTCGACCGGCATGATGCCCACGGCGAGCGCCGCGCCGAGCATGACGTGGTACTCCCCTATGGCCTGCGAGGCAATCATCGATGCGAGCTGCACCATGAGCCAGGTCCTCGTGTCCAGGTTTCCGTGGCGGAGCACCTCGTCGAAGGCGAAGTTGTCGAAATACCCGATGAGCTCGGGGTCGGTGACCGCCAGGGTCGAGACATGCCCCGGAAAAAGCTCGCCGTGGTTTTTGTGGGCCGCTGCGCTGGCAGCCCTTTCTGTCCGGTCGTTCATGATTGGGGAACGGTTGCTGGTATAGGCCACGAGTCCGGCCAACTGCAATCCTGAAGAATGAGGGAGTGCCTCCCGACACGTGTGCTGGCAGTACCCCCTCCACGCCCTCCGCCGCGGGTAGGCTCACCTTGCAGTCGGACACAGTGCAGTGCCGACATAGGCACGGTCGGGCCAGCTGTTTCGAGGAAGAGAGATATTGATGACGGAAGCGCCAAGTTCGGTTAATTCCCACGGCCGGCCCGCCGCACTGGCCGTGCGCCCTGCCGAGCCGACAGACCTGCCGATGCTCTATAGGTCCGAACTGCTGTATATGCGGGAAGTTGAGAGCGAACACGTCGACAAATGGCTGCAGGCGGTTGATCGGAATCTGGAGCTCTGGACAACGAACCTCTCCCGAGCTCGGGTTATCGACGTTGGCGGTCAGCCGGCAGGCATCATGCTGTGGATGCCGTTGCCTGAGGGAGTGGCAGTACTGGTCACCATCCACGTCCTGCCACAATTCCGGCGACAGGGACTCGGTCAACGCCTACTGGAGCGGTTCGTGTCCGATGCATCAGCCAGCGGGTCAAGCACGCTTACCTTGGGAGTGCACAAGGTCAACCCCGCACGGGAACTGTACGAACAGGCCGGCTTTGAACGGACCCACGCGGACAGCGACTATCTCTACTACTCGATGGCCGTGTCAGTCTCGAGCGCCCAAGGTTCGAGGCCGCTGCCCGGAACGCCTTAAGCTCAGATCGATCGAATCGCACGGCGGATGCGCCTAGCGCTGAAAGGCTTCCCGAACGTCCGGCGGCGTAGCTTCCTGGATGACCCAGCGGTTGCCGTCCGGGTCGCTGAAATAGGCGAAGGCGATTCCACCCATGTCCTGGACCTCGCTGATCTCCGCTCCGCGATGTAGAAGCTCAGCCCTTGTGGATGCCATGTCCGGGACCACGAGTTGCAGGCCTTCCAGGCTGCCCGGCGGCATGCTGGTCATTCCCGTGCCGATGACGATGGAGGCGGCGGAGCCGGGTGGCGTAAGTTGGACGACCCGGATGCCCGGTATGTATTCCACATCGTGGTCCAGGGCGAACCCAAGCCGGTCTGTGTAGAACGACTTGGCTTTGTCCACATCGCTGACGGGTACTTGTACAACCTCGAGGCGCATCTCCATGCGCCTCAGAGTACCCCGGTTTTCGCTGCGCACGGAGTGTGGCGCAAAGCCACGCCATGCGGCCGCCGCCGGGATTCCGGTCGGTCACCGCGGAGTGGACCGTGCAACCTGCGAGGTAGGCGAAGCCCTAGGGCGCGGTCACGTAGTACCCCGGTACCGGTTGGGCTGGTCCAAGAGAGTCCTCGCGGCCGATGTGGGTGGAGGGGGCGATCCGTAGCGTGAAAGAGCAAGGCGGGGCACATGGAAGGCGATGGCCCCGCAACTCCATACGGAATCGAGACTCACAAATGGCATCCCTCCCTACACGAATCATTCATTCCGCTCTCTCGGTTGGCTTCTTCCTCCTCGCTGTGACTGCGATGGCTTTCGCGGGCGCGTCGGTGGCGGATGCGGAAAGTCACGTCCGCCCCGCCGCCCAAGAGCCGAAGGAGCTGCCCGTGAATCGGCCCTCCTCCTCCGGCCCGATAGTTGTCGCCGTCGTACTGGGATCGTCAGGAACCGTTGGAAGTGATGTTCTGGCCCCCTACGAAGTATTTGCCAGCTCGCCGGATTTTTCGGTGTACACAATTGCCGCTCGGTCCGCCCCTGTGCCAATAGACGGGGGTCCGGCGATAGTGCCCACGTACACGTTCGAGGACGTCCGATCGGGCAAGGCCCGGCAGCCGGCCGTCGTCGTTGTGCCGGCCGTCGGCGCCCCGGAGGGCCCGGAGGAAACCGCAATGCGCGAGTGGATCGTGGAGCAATCAGGTCGCGGTGCCCGCATCTTGGGCGTCTGCAACGGATCGAGCGTCCTCGCCGGGACCGGCCTCTTGAATGGGCATAAGGCGACAAGCCACTGGTCCCGTCTGGGTGCCCTCAAGCAGAGCCATCCCGAGGTCCAGTGGACGGGAGGTCTGCGATTTGTTCAGGACGGCAGGATCACCACCACGGCCGGCGTAACCTCCGGCATCCCCGGCGCCCTGAAAGTCATGGAGGACATGGCGGGTGCCGTCGAAGCCGGACGAGTCGGCCGGCTGATGAAATACCCGGGTTGGCAGGCGGCGTCGCCAGCGCAGATACCCGTCCAGTCCTTCTCCGCCGCGGACATTCCTGTCGGACTCAACGCCCTCGTCCCGTGGCTCCGGCCGACGATAGACGTCGGGCTCTTCAACGGGGTGGGTGAGATCGACGTCGCCAGCGCCTTCGAGGTCTACAACATGTCCTTCGCCGCCCGGGCCGTGGCGGTCGGCGCCACTGATACCGTCACCACCAAGCATGGTCTCATTCTCCTGACCGTCCCGGAACATCAGGCTCCCCCGATGGACCGGTTCATCGCCCCCGGCGCGGCCCGGGCCCAGGACATTGATCCGCAATTGCGTAACTGGGCCGCGTCCCGCAGCACGCCCGTCGATGCGTTTACTGGTGCCGACGGAGCGCTCGGGTTCGACGGCGCCATAGAGTATCTGGCGCAGCACACCGACCGTGCGACGGCTGTATCGGCAGCCAAGATGATCGACTATCCCACGGCGCATCTGGACCTTCCGGCCGGAGGCGCCTCTATCCGGGTTTCCGGACTGATCGTGCTTGGCCTCCTGCTTGCTGTATTGGCCGGATCTCTCCCGGTGGCCATTCGAAGGGCCATCCGGCGCGGAAGGGAGGGGCGCGGATGGTGATTGCCATGATTCTGCCGGTTTCACGAATATGCTCTCCACAGCCACCACAACAGGGCGCAGGAACACCACGCTGCCTAGGACTGGACAAGAGGATGGGTTTAGATGCCGTTAGATCAGCTTTTCGCGACACTCGCCTGCGCACTTCTGGCCGGCCTGACCATCTTCCAGGGCGCGCTTATCGCCGGAGCTCCGCTGGGAAGAGCGGCGTGGGGCGGGCAACACCGCGTCCTTCCTGCCAAACTGCGAATCGGGAGCGCCCTGTCCATAGCCGTGTATGCTCTCTTCGCTTATGCAGCTCTGGCCAAGGCTGGTTTGGTCCCGCTGTTGGTCAGCGAATCCTTTACTGCGGTCACCATGTGGGTGATGACGGCATACTTCGTGCTGGGAGTCTTCATGAACGGGATCTCCCGCAGCAAACCCGAACGCCTCATCATGACCCCCGCCACGTTCGTCCTAGCCGCCCTCTACCTGGTCCTTGCGCTCCACTGATCTCCCAACCCACGGCCGAAGGACCCTTATGCACTTCACGACAGGTAGAGGCCGGCGCATGACCGGGGCGGGGTCCCGGCGGTCCCGGCAGCGTTGCCGGTACCGGCTGTGAAGTCACCGATTTCGTCGGGCGAACCGCGCGGGCCACGCGGGTGGTGCTCCCGCCCGCGCGTCACGGACCTCTTGGTCGCCGCCGCCTACACAGCACCGGCCCTGGCGGCAGCCATCGCCTTCCGGGATGGCGAGACCGAAGGGCCGTGGTTCGTTCTCCAGTGTCTCGCTGTGGTGGTTTCCGGCACCGCACTGGTCTTCCGCCGGCGAGCTCCGATGTCGTCTTTGGCTGCCACAGCAGGCATCATGCTCATCACGTTCTCGGTCCCGGCGAGCTTCGCAACGATCGCGACAGCCATGGCTCTGTACGCCGTCGGCGTTTACCGGTCAGCGCGGCACGCCGTCCTTTCCCTTCTGGGGACCGGTGCGATCCTCCTTATTGCCGCGGTCCTGCTGCCCTGGTCGATGGTGGACCTTGGCCAAGCCGTCCAGGCGATTGCCGTCCTGGTGATCGCGACACTGAGCGGCCTGAACGTCCGCACGCGCCGGCACTACGTGAGCGCTCTCGTGGACCGTGCGGACCGGCTGACGCGTGAACGGGAGCATCTGGCCAGCATCGCGGCCGCCGCGGAACGCAACGCGATCGCCCGGGAGATGCACGACATCGTCTCGCATGGATTGGCAGTGATGATTTCCCTGGCCCATGGTTCGGCCGAGATCGCCGCCACTGATCCTGCGCGCGCCGTCCAAGCCATGCGTCAAGTCGCCGAGACGGGACGCGTGGCGGTGACGGATATGCGCCGGATGCTGGGAGTCCTGAACGAAGGCGATACCGAAGGCAGTACCGGGATGTTGGCCGGCGCGGCAGTACCTTCGCCCGGGGTGGGGGACATTCCGGAGTTGGTGGAGCTGTTCGGTTCTGCGGGCCTTCCGGTGGCTTGGCAGCCGGCTGGTGTTGCTCCGGCCGATCCCGGAATCCAGCTAGCTATCTACCGTGTCGTCCAGGAAGGGCTTACTAATGCGCTTAAGTACGCAAGAGCTGCAACAGCGGTCACGGTTCGTACGGAGTTCAGCCCGCAGACGATCGTGGTCACGGTGACAGACGACGGGCACCCGGAGGTCGCCGCTGGCGACCATGCCGGGCGTGGCGTCGCGGGAATGCGTGAGCGTGTCGCGCTGTACGGCGGCACGCTGCGCGCGGGTCCTCTGGCCAGCGGTGGATGGTCCGTGACCGCCCGGTTCCCACCGCAGGAGGGATCTCCGTGGCTTCGGTAGGTGCCCCGTTCAGCCGTCCGATCCGGGTACTGCTGGTTGATGACCAGACACTTGTCCGGATGGGTTTCCGCATGGTGCTTGATGCCCAGGACGGGGTGGAAGTCGTGGGGGAAGCCTCTGACGGCAGGATTGGCATCGACATGTGTCGAACCCTGGCGCCGGACGTGGTCCTGATGGATGTGCGGATGCCCGACACGGACGGCATCACCGCGACCCGGCGCATTGTCGAGGAGTGCCCGCAGTCACGGGTCATTGTCTTGACGACGTTCGACCTCGACGAGTATGCCTTCGCGGCACTCCGGGCCGGTGCCAGTGGTTTTCTACTCAAGGATGTCGGGCCATCTGAGTTGCTCGCCTCCATCAGGGCCGTCGCCGGAGGAGACGCCGCCATTTCCTCCAGGGTCAGCCGCCGGATGCTGGAGCTCTTCAGCCAACGACTTCCCTCGGGGCCCCCCGCCGCGGGCGACGAAGCGGTGGCGTCCCTGACACCGAGGGAGCGGGAAATACTCGTGGCCATCGGGCAGGGACTTACCAACACCGAGATCGGGGAACGGCTGACCGTGGCGGAATCAACGGTCAAAACCTATGTGGGCCGCATCCTCATGAAACTCGGGCTGCGCGACCGTGTACACGCCGTCATCTTCGCCTATGAACACGGCTTGGCACGCTAGCGGCGGCCGAACTGAACCCCCTGGCCGGCGGCGAATTTGTGAGTGACACTCTGAAGAAGGTGCGGGCAGCGGGAACTAGGGCTAGTGTCGCGGCATGGTGTCGGACGCTTTATTGAGGGATGCGAAGAGTGTCTTGCGCGCCGAGGTTCGTCTCGGCCGCCGGGCTCGATCGGTGAGTGAACGGGAAGCGGCCACGGCCGGCTTGACGGCGAATTTGATCGCTCTGGTCCGTCGCCGTGCCCCCACCTTGGTTGGTTGCTACCTGTCGGGTACAGATGAACCGAACACGCGGCCGTTCCTGAGCTGGGCCGCCGCCAACGGCGTAGAGGTTCTGGTTCCAGTGAGCAGACGGGACGGGCTCTTGGACTGGGTGCAGGCACGAGGAGGGCCCGAACAGGTCGGCCTGTACGGCATCTCTGAAATGGTTGGCGAAGTTGTCGGCCCCAGTGTGTTCCAGAGTGTTGAACTGCTGCTTATTCCCGCTGCCGCGGTCGACTTGTCGGGAATGAGGATGGGGTGGGGGCGCGGGTACTTTGACCGGGCTCTCGCGTCTCTAAGGGAGGCCCCTCCGGTGTTCGCCGTTGTCTACGACGACGAGTTGCTTGACTCGGTCCCGGCAGAGAGCCATGACCTACCCGTCAATGGGGTAGTAACCCCGAGTCAGACCCGCGAGTTCTGACCAGCCATATCCCAGATGCCCGGACAGTCGAGTTTCTTGGCCCTGCGGGATGGGCCGGCCGTTGCGCCGCATCAGACGACGTCGGTTGGGGCGGCGCGGTGATCGATCCCGGCGGTCAGTTCGTCGATCCGTTCAAGGGCGGCGTTGAAATGCTCAACCGTCGCCCAAAGTGACGGATGCTGTTCCCGGATGTTGTCGAGGGTGGTTTCCTCCGTGGCAAGCGCGGCGAGATCGAAACTGACATTGGTGCGCGCCCCCGTCACCGCTGCCCTTAGGGCACCGAACGCGACGACGACATCAGCAATGAGTGCCGGGTTACCGTTGGATGCGAGCCATCCCAGATCGCCGATGGCATCGATGGCCCGCTCGCCGAGCACGGCGGATGCCTTGGCAGCGACTACGGATGCCCGGTGGATTGCCTCCTCGCGCTCCGGTCCCGGCTCCAGCCGAAACGCGGCCCCGAAAGCCTTAGAAGCTGTCGCATCGTCATCGGCCAGCTGAAGGGCGACTTCTCGCAGAGCCCGCGCCCGCCCGTGAATATTGCTGAGTTCACCGCGCTGGTGCTCCTCCGCTTCTGTATATCCGGCCACCATAGACGTCAGGGACGCAGCGATGGCAAGCATTACTCCAGCCCCGGCTCCGCCACCTGGCGAACCAATGGACTCTGCCAAAGCCCGCGTCCAATCCTCAACGGTCGATCCTTGAGTTGTCACCGCGTCAGAATCAGCCATGACATTAAGTGTGCCCTCTAGTTGAGAGGTCCGCTGACTCAGCGAGCCCGCCAATGCACTTCATGACGCACTCGCAGGCACGTCCCGCCAATCAGGCCTGGCTCAGCGCCTTGGCCTTGACAGCGTCGAACTCGCTCTGAGTCAGCGTGCCGGCGTCGAGGAGTTCCTTGGCCTTCGCTATTTCCTGGGTGGGGGATGCTGCGGCCACGGAGCGGATGTACTCATTAGTGGCGGCTTGGGCCTGCTCTGCACTCTTGGCCTGCCGCTCGGCCATGCTGCGGCCCCGCGCGATCAGGTACACAAGAACCGTCAGGAACGGCACGAAGACGAGGAATATGATCCACACAGCCTTGAGCCAGCCGCTGAGCTCGTGGTCCCGGAAAATGTCGCTGATAACGGCAAACAGCGCGAAAAGGTAGGCGACGAACGCGAATCCCCAAAAGAACAGCCAAATGACGCTCCAGAATTGCTCCACGGGAGCCATCCTTTCGTTCTAAGGAAGCCCTGCTGGCATTCCTTAGGCGCCAAGGTAGTCCGCCGCGATATCCGCCGTTAGGACCATAAGGCCTGAATTTACCGAGGTGGAGCCCCTATGCCGTCCCGGACGCGGCTCCAGCCAGGGGCTTTCTACCGGAGCGCCTTGGCCTTCAGCATCTGGAACTCGTCGCCTGTGATGGTGCCTTCATCAAGGAGTCTCTTGCCCGCAGGCGGCTTGGCGCAAGTGAACGCTGGGACCCGTTTCGGCACCAGCCTACGCACGGCCTCATTGTCAACGAGCCTGTCAACGGGCTGGTCAATGAACGGTGGAGCGGGAGCGCGAGGCGGCCTAAGACGAGGCAGTCCTTTAAGTGGCAGGCCTAGAAGAAGTGCAGCTCACTGGCCGCGTCTGGGGAAGGATGCACCACGGGAGCTTGGCCGAGCTCGAGCAGGATGTCGTTAATGCTCAGCTGGCCGTCCAGCTGAGGATCCAGCTGCACCGGGACAACAGCCTCCGGAACGGCGTCGCTACTCATGCGACGATCATATGTGCGGACAGGCCCCCCAGCCCGCGGGCCACGCCGTCCGAGGTGCCACGGACGGGCCGGCCCGGGCCCGCAACGCGGCCGGCGCCCTGGTTTCCCGGCGCCGCAGGCCATCCGGCGGTGAGGCGCCGGGGCCTCAGGCGCCGTCGTAGCAGTCTGAAGGGCGGCGATGTCCAGCTTGCGCATGCCGAACATTGCCTGCATGGCGCGCTGGGCGCCGGCGGAGTCGGGGCCACCGATCAGTTGTTCCAGCACTGACGGCACAACCTGCCACGAGACCCCGTAGCGGTCCTTGAGCCCCGGCTGGCTCCGGCGGCGATCAGAGGCATGGGACCGAGCCTAGCCCCCGGTGATTTCGGGCACCACGGCTCCTGCCGCCCGGCCCACCCGGACGGGGCTAGGCTTGGATGTATGCCTTCTCCAACCCCCAGACTCCCCCCTCCCGCCGCCCAGGACGTTCCCAGTACGGGCCTGCGGCCCGGGCAGACAGCAGCCCTGGCCGCCTCCGCGGATGCGCTCCTGATCCTGCTCTTCGCGGCGATAGGGCGCGACGCGCACCAGCGCGGGGACATCATCACCGGCGTCTTTGCGACGGCGTGGCCGTTCCTTGCGGGCGCGGCACTGGCGTGGCTCACCCTCCGGCTGTGGCATGACCCCCTGCGGGTGTGGCCCGCCGGCGTCGCCGTCTGGCTCGGAACGGTCGGCGTCGGCATGATCCTGCGAGCCGTCACCGGGCAGACGGTGGTGCTGCCGTTCATTATCGTGGCGCTGCTGAGTCTGGGCGTTTTCCTCCTGGGTTACCGCCTTGTGGCAGCGGGCGTGCGGCGGTTGCGTTCACGCCGTCGCCAGAGCTAATGCACTAGGCTGGCAGAAGATGGCAGCGCCCCGACAAGGGCCGCCGACAGGCCCGCAAACGGCGCAACCGATCCGGAAAGGCTCACACGTGGTCACCGCATTCGTCCTGATCAAGACAGACGCTTCACGCATCCCGGAGACCGCCGAGGAAATCTCCGCCATCGCCGGCATCAGCGAGGTCTATTCCGTCACGGGCGAGTGGGACCTAATCGCCATCGCCCGGGTCGCCAAGCACGAAGACCTGGCTGAAGTCATCGCGGACAAGCTCTCGAAAGTCCGGGGCGTGGCCCACACCACCACCCAGATCGCCTTCCGCGCGTACTCACAGCACGACCTCGACGCGGCCTTTGCCCTCGGTTTCGAGCAGTAGCAACGAGTGGCACCAGGCGTGAGTGGCCTGTGATTAGGCCGTCTTACCGCTCGTAATCCGCGCAGCGGTCAAGGGCGATCACGCGACCCCTGGCCCACCCCTACCGAAAAATGGCATAGGCGCTAAGTGTCGATGCAGTCAACGTAGGGGAAATGCGTGATGGACATGACAACGAGCCCACGCCGGACCGAGGCATCGCCGTCTTCCCTGGCGCCAACACGATGCGGCCACTCCCGATGGACGGGGTGCCGCAGCCGATCGCACTCTTCAGCGTCATCAACGGTGCCACATTGCCGTTCACCTTTGCACTGGTCGGATTTGCACTGATCGGAGCAGTCATCGCGGACCTGATCAACGTTCGCCGCCGGCCCGGGCCGTGACCGCAGTGTGCTCTTGACTCGGCCCGCGCCGCAAGCGTATACAAGGGCCATCCCGGCGTCGTCGGGGGTCGCGACCGCAGAACAAACACGGGCAGCGCGGGGACCGTCATTGTGAACCACGGCGGAGCAGCGGAGTGAGGTGTGTGCGATGACCGGATTATCTGCCCTCCGCTTCGTGGCGCTCGGCTGGGCAGGCTTGGTCGCGGCAGAAGCGGGGATTGCGGACGAATGGGGGTACTACTTCGGCGTCTTCGTGATTGTGCTGGCCCAGTGCGCCGGTGTGCCGCTCCCCGCCGTGGCCGTACTGCTTGGGGCCTACGCCTCGGCGCGCCATGGAGATCTAAACCTTGCTGCCGTTATCGCGGTGGGCAGCCTGGGCGCCATGCTCGGGAGCACTATTGGCTACGTACTTGGGCGTGTGGGAGGCCGTCCATTGATGCTGCGGCTGGCACAGCGCTTCCACGCCGACGAGAAACGCATCATCCAAATGGAGTCGTTCTTTGAACGGCACGGCGGCAAAGCCTTGTTCTTCGGCCGCTGGGTTGTTGTCGTCCGGCTCTGGGGCGCCATTGCCGCGGGGGCTGCCAAGATGCCGTGGCCCAAGTTCCTGCTGTGGACCATCACAGGGTCCATTGCCTGGGTCGCGAGCCTCAGCGTTCTCGCCTATCTGGCCGGGACACTGGCCCAGGCCCTCGGTGACGCTCTCGACATCGGCGGCTGGGTGCTGGTCCCCGTCGTCATACTTGGCCTGGTGATCGTCTGGCGCCGGCGCAGACGCCGGAAGCTCCAGTCAGCGGAGGGGGCAGGGGACGGCGTGCCCGGCCCTGAGTGAAGCCGGGGCGCTACTGTCCCGCCGGGCGCGCTGGGTAGCCGCGCTTAAGCGGCGGTCTGCGACAAAGCGACCCACCTGTCCAGCGCCGCGGCCGCGGCGCCGGATTCAATGGACTGCTCGGCGCGCTTGTACGCGGCGGCCATGCGTTCCGCCAGTGGACCGACGGCGTCGAGGTCGAACGCAACCAGCCCGGCCGCCGCGTTGAGCAGCGCCGCATCACGGGCCGGACCCGGCGCGCCGGCCAAGACAGCGCGGACGACGGCGGCATTGGTTACGGCGTCACCGCCGCGCAGCTCCTCCAGCGTGGCCGTCCGGATGCCGAGGTTGCGCGGATCAAACATCTCTTCCGTGACCTCACCATTACGGATCTCCCACACGCGCGACGGGCCGGTGGTGGTGAGCTCGTCCAGGCCATCATTCCCGCGGAAGACCAGGCCGCGGCTGCCCCGCTTGGCCAGCACGCCGGCCACCAAGGGGGCCATCTGCTCGTTGGCGACGCCCACGGCCGAGGCCTGGACATGGGCGGGGTTGATCATGGGGCCCAGGAAGTTGAACGCAGTCGGAACGCCGAGTTCGCGACGGGCGACGGCGGCATGCCGCATCGAGGGGTGGAACACCTGGGCAAAGCAAAACGTGATTCCCGCCTCTTCGGCGTTGAGCGCCACGCGGGGAATGGGAAGATCGAGCCTGACGCCGAGGGCCTCCAGGACATCGGCGGATCCGGACGAGGATGACGACGCACGGTTTCCATGCTTGACCACTCTGGCCCCCGCACCGGCGGCGATAAGGGCGGCCATCGTGGAGATGTTGACAGTGTTCTGCTGATCGCCACCCGTTCCGACGATGTCCAACTTCTCACCGGCAATGTCAATGGGGTTGGCGTTGGAGATCATCGCCTCCACAAGGCCAGACAGCTCATCCACGGTCTCGCCCTTGGAGCGCAGGGCCACCAGGAATCCCGCCACCTGGGCAGGCGTCGCTTCACCGGACATGATGGAGTTCATGGCCCACTCGGTGCTCCCGGCGGTGAGGTCCACGCCGCTGATGAGCGCGTTGATGAGCCGCGGCCAGGTGTTGCCTGCCGCCTGTGCAGATGCCTGTGAAGTCACCTCCCGATGCTATCGAGGTCGGCCCCGCAAAGACCAATGTGAACCCCTCCGGGAACTTTTCCGCGCGAATTCGCGTCTTTGTAGAAAAAGTCCCCCCAAAACGCGGTTTGCGTTGGGCAGGACGGACTTTTATAGACATAATGTCTATGTGACATCTGCGACCCATGCCCCCAGTACCCCGGCGCACCCGACGCTGAACCGCCCAAACATGGTTTCTGTTGGAACCGTTGTGTGGCTGTCCAGTGAGTTGATGTTCTTCGCCGGTCTCTTTGCCATGTACTTCACACTCCGTTCGACATCCGGACTGTTGTGGGCCGAAGAGACAGCCAAGCTCAACTTCCCCTTTGCGCTCGTTAACACCATCGTCCTCGTGGCAAGTTCCTTTACTTGCCAGATGGGCGTCTTCGCTGCCGAGCGGCTACAGCCGCGCCGGACCGGTGGACGCTTCAGCTTCACCCAGTGGGGGATGAACGGATGGTTCATCCTGACGTTCCTCATGGGTTCCTTCTTCGTCGCCGGCCAGGCGACGGAGTACGCCATGCTCGTTTCCGAGCATGTCTCGCTGTCCTCCAACGCCTACGGTTCAGCCTTCTACATAACGACGGGCTTCCACGGCCTGCACGTCATCGGCGGTCTGATTGCCTTCCTGCTCATCATGGGCCGCTCCTTCGCCGCGAAGAAGTTCGGACACTTTGAGGCGACTTCGGCGATTGTCACCTCGTACTACTGGCACTTCGTGGACGTCGTCTGGATTGGCCTCTTCCTGGTCATCTACGTCCTTAAGTAGTCAGACTTGACTCTTTTTCTACAAGAGGCAGAATTTCAAGAAGCGGCTCCCGGAGCCATCGCAGGATCGAATAAAGGAACCACCACGTGAAGGCACTCTCGCAGAAGCGACGTCACCCTCTGGCAGCAATTGCGCTGCTGCTGATGGGCCTCTTGGTCACGGGTGGGCTGTACGCCGTTGCCACCACCGTCAACCAGGCCAAGGCGGACACCACCACCTACAGCGCAAGCGACGTAGAGGAAGGCGGCAAGCTTTTCGCCGCCAACTGCGCCACCTGCCACGGCATGGGTGCCAGCGGCTCCCAGTCGGGACCGTCGCTTGTGGGCGTCGGCGCCGCCGCTGTTGACTTCCAGGTTGGCACCGGCCGCATGCCCATGCAGATGAACGGCCCGCAGGCCCAGCAGAAGCCCGCCCAGTTCAACGAGGAACAGACCAAGCAGCTGGCTGCTTACGTTGCCTCGCTGGGTCCTGGCCCGGCCATCCCCGAAGCGGGTGTGCTCGATGAGAAGGGCGACGCCGCCAAGGGTGGCGAACTCTTCCGCACCAACTGCGCCATGTGCCACAATGCAGCCGCTGCCGGCGGTGCGCTCACCCGGGGCAAGTTCGCTCCGGCCCTCGCGGGCGTCTCCGGTCAGCACATCTACGAGGCCATGGTCACCGGCCCCCAGAACATGCCCGTATTCAGTGACGCGAACATCTCCCCCGAGGGAAAGCGCGACATCATCACCTACCTGAAGCAGATTGAAGCCAACGGTTCACCCGGCGGCGCAGATCTTGGAGCTTTGGGACCGGTTTCCGAAGGTCTCTTTGTCTGGATTGCTGGCCTGGGCGTCATCATCGCATTCACGATCTGGCTCACATCCCGCACTTCCTAAGCGGACCTTGCACCTGTAAGAATTTTCTGCTGACCCGTCAGCAGTTTGAATTGAAACCTAACTCGGCATAGGCCGAGACGAGAGAAGGATGAGGCGAATTATGGGCAACCATAGTGACGGCAGTCCGAACCACTCGGGCACCGTAGCTACGGCTGGTCAGAATGAGGTGGAGAAGTTCCAGGATCCTGGAATTCCCCCGCACCGTTTGCGCCTGGCTGACACGGACCCGAGGGCCGCAAAGAAAGCAGAACGGCAGGTAGCCCTTCTGTTCGGCACCTCGGTCGTTGGCACCCTGATATTCCTGGTGTCGTACTTCGCGATCGATCTGGGGAATGATTCCTCAATCGCCACGATCCGTCTCCAGAATGCCTTGCTGGGCATCGGCACCGCGTTCGCGATGCTGGGCATCGGCACCGGCATTGTCCACTGGGCCAAGGCCCTGATGCCGGACCACGAGGTCTCGGAAGAGCGCCACGCGATCCGCACCGAGGAAGACCGCCAGGCTGCCGTCCGCATCGTTGATGACATTGTGGAAGAAACCGGCATCAAGCGCCGGCCGCTGATCCGTAACACCCTGCTCGGCGCGGTCGCACTCGCGCCCCTGCCGGCATTGGCCATCTTCGGTGACCTCGGCCCCCGGCCGGACTTCGCGCTGGCCCACACGATGTGGGCACCGGGTCCGGACGGCAAGCTGAAGCGCCTTGCCCGCGACCCCGATGGCACTCCCATCAAGGCCGCGGACGTCACCATCGGCTCCGCTTTCCACGTCATCCCGGAAGGGCTGAACGAACTGACCGAAGGCAAGCTGAACGAGAAGGCCAAGTCTGTTGTCCTGCTCATGCGACTGGACCCGAGCGAGCTCCACCCTTCCCCGGAACGCGTCGATTGGGCGTACAACGGCATCGTCGCGTACTCCAAGATCTGCACCCACGTTGGTTGCCCTGTTGCCCTGTACGAGCAGCAGACCCACCACCTGCTGTGCCCGTGCCACCAGTCAACCTTCGACCTGACTCAACAGTGCAAGGTTATCTTCGGCCCCGCCAGCCGCCCTCTTCCCCAGCTGCCTATCGCAGTCGACGCCGAGGGCTACCTGGTCGCCACGAGCGACTTCCATGAACCCGTCGGACCGAGCTACTGGGAGCGTGAGCAGCATGTCCTCATCCCTAACTCCTGATGCCCCCGTCTTCGTCGCCAAGACTTCGGGCGGCCGCATCACGGACTTCGTCGACCAGCGCGTTGGCGGCTCCGGCATCCTCCGCGAGTTCGGCCGGAAGGTCTTCCCGGACCACTGGTCGTTCATGTTCGGCGAAGTGGCGCTGTATTCCTTCGTCATCCTGCTGCTCTCGGGCACGTTCCTGACGTTCTTCTTCGATCCGTCCATGGCGGAGACGCACTACGCGGGCTCCTACACGCCGCTGAAGAACGTTGAAATGTCCGTGGCGTACAGCTCGTCCCTGAACATCTCCTTTGATGTCCGCGGCGGCATGTTCATGCGCCAGGTGCACCACTGGTCGGCGCTGCTGTTCGTCGCCTCCGTGTCGGTGCACATGCTCCGCGTGTTCTTCACCGGCGCGTTCCGCAAGCCCCGCGAACTGAACTGGGTGGTGGGCAGCGTCCTGCTCATCCTGTCCATGGCTGCGGGCTTCACCGGCTACTCGCTCCCCGATGACCTGCTCTCCGGTAACGGCCTGCGCATCATCGACGGCGTCATCAAGTCCATCCCCGTCATCGGCACCTACATCTCGTTCTTCCTTTTCGGTGGCGAGTTCCCGGGCACCATGATCATCAGCCGCCTGTACATGCTCCACATCCTCCTGGTTCCCGCGCTCATCCTGCTGATGATCGTGATGCACCTCTTCATGGTGGTTGTGCACAAGCACACCCAGTACCCCGGCCCCGGCCGGAATGACGGCAACGTCGTTGGCTACCCCCTGGGACCGGTCTACGCCGCGAAGGCCGGCGGCTTCTTCTTCATCGTCTTCGGTGTCGTTGCCCTCATGGCGGCGTTCTTCACCATCAACCCGATCTGGAACTACGGCCCGTACGACCCCTCACCGGTTTCGGCAGGCACGCAGCCTGACTGGTACATCGGCTTCGTTGACGGCGCCCTGCGCCTGATGCCGGGCACGATCGGTGACTGGAAGGTCGAGCAGGTGTGGTTCGGCCACATGTTCACGTTCAACGTGCTGCTGCCTGCACTGGTCCCCGCGGGCATCCTTTTCACCGTTATGTTCACCTACCCGTGGATTGAACGCTGGATCACCAAGGACAACCGCGAGCACCACGTCCTGGACCGTCCCCGCAACGCTCCTACCCGTACGGCGATCGGCATGGCCGGTTTCGTCTGGTACTGCGTTATGTGGGCCGCCGCAGGCTCCGACCTCATCGCCACGCACTTCCACGTGGCCCTGAACGATGTGACCTACTGGCTGCGCGCGCTGTTCTTCATCGGCCCGGTCATCGCGTTCATCGTCACGAAGCGCGTCGCCCTGGCGCTGCAGCGCAAGGACCGCGAGATCGCCCTGCACGGCCGCGAAACCGGCCGCATCGTGCGCCTGCCGCACGGCGAGTTCATCGAGGTCCACGCCCCGCTGGACGAATACAAGCGCTACAAGCTGGTCGGCTTCGAGTCACCGGTCCCGCTGCCCGCGGTGCCGAACGAGCACGGCGTCGTGGACCGCAAGGAAAAGCGCCGCGCCAAACTGTCCCGCTGGTTCTTCGAGGACCGGGTTGCCCCGGCCACTCCGGCAGAACTGGAGGCCGCTCACGGCCACCACGGCGCCCATGAGGCTGTCGAAGCGGCAGAGTCTCAGAAGACGCTGAGCCACTAGGCTGCAAGCAAGACAACGGAAGGCCCGGTCCCCTTGGGGACCGGGCCTTTCTGTGTTTTCTGTTGTCGCAGCTTCTGCCGCCAAGATCCTTGCAGCCCAGCCGCCCACTGCGTCGTTGGGGCTAGGGCCGGTATCCAGAGGCGTAGTTGCGGGTGGGCCGGACGCCGGGGCGCTGCAGGGGCACCCAGAGCTTGTAGCGGTCAGCCCGGTAGTAGGACACTGAGTAGTCCACCATGGCGCGGGCCACGAACGCGTGGCGCTGGATCTTCAGCAGCGGCGTTCCGACCTCGACGTTCAGGAGCCGGGCCGTGGACGGCGATGCGGCCGTCGCCTCGATCATGTCCTCGCCCCATTCCATCACCAGCCCGTAGCGTTCGCTCAGCACGTTGTAGAGGGATGTGGGCGGCTCCCCGTCCAGCAGGCCGGGGACCCGGTGGGCCGGAATGAAGTTCTCGTCCACGCTCATGGGCTCGTTGTCGGCCAGCAGGAGGCGCCGGAACCGGACCAGGGGCGTACCCTCCTCCAACTGCAACTCACGGGCCAGGAAAGCGCTGGCGCTGATTTGCTCGAAGCTGAGGACCTTGGCGGCGGGGACCATGCCGCGGCGCTGCATCTCTTCGCTGTAGGAGGTGAGCTTGACCTGGAGATCCAGTTTGGGTTTGCGCACAAACGTGCCCAGCCCCACGACACGCTCAATGACTTCCTCGCCCACAAGGGCATCGATGGCCTGACGGACAGTCATCCGGGCCAGGCCGAAGCGCTGGGCGAGGTCACGCTCGGAGGGCAGCGCCGACCCCGGCGGGCAGGCGGCACTGATGTGGGCCCGCAGGATTTCCCGCAGCTGCACGTAGATCGGCACCCCGCTCTGGCGATCGATCTCGCCGATCATCTTGGACGCATTAGAGGACGCCACGGGTCAGCCTCCGGTTGGGCCGCGGCGCGGGAAAGACACTCATATCTCAAGGGTAAGCCCGTACCCAGGCAGGTCTAGACCACGGCGCCGACCCAAGTCGTGCGGGTCCCTCCCCCGCGGCTACCCTTGAACTCATAGGCCGGAACCGAGCAACGGAACCCGGCCAGCCTGAAGGAACGCCAGTCCGATACACCGCCATCCATACGGCACGCCAGTCCGATGGAACGCCTGTCGTATGGAACAGCCCGTCCGGTGGCACCACCGAAGAGAACCAACACCAGCACGAGGGAGTCCCGTTGCCAGTTCGCAAGGCAATCGTCACGGCCGCAATCGGCCTCCACGCCCGGCCGGCGGCAGTATTTGTCCGGGCCGTCACGGCCACCGGTCTCCCGGTAACCATCAGCAAGGACGGCAGGCCCGGCGTCGACGCCCGCTCGCTGCTGGAGGTCATGACCGAGGACTTCGAATGCGGCTGCGAAGTGGAGTTGGCCGTCGCAGCGGAGGCCCTCCCGGCCTCCTGCAGCCTCGCGGATGCCGAGACTGCACTGGAGGGCCTCCGGATCCTCCTGGAGTCGGCAGCGGCCGCCTGAGGCGCTCCCGGCCGTCCTCACGCCCGGCCCCAAGCCTGCCACCAACGACCGCGCCGCACACATTCCAGCAGCACGCAGGCGCTCAGCACCACCCAGCCCGTGGGCACAAACGACGGCGGGCCCCACCATTTGAAGTGGTCCCCGAAAGTTGGACTCGTAAGTAAGCGAGTTCCACTTTAGCGGCCAACTATCGGTTTGTTCCTCGAAGAAGTCCCCTTCCCACTTTGGATGGGGACTTTCTGCGTGCAGCTCTTTCAGGTCCATTCTTTTCCTGTACGCAACGACGGTCGCGTGCAAGGATGGCTGAACTAACCTCCGGGGGGATGGGGTATCAATGATGGACAGAGGCAGACGCAGGGGCACGGTAGCCGTCGCAGCAATCGGTGTGATTATCGGGCTCACAGGCTGCGCGGCTAGCGCGCAGCAGGCAGCTGCGCCGCAGCAGTCCGCAACCACGCAATCCTCAGCCGCTCCGCAGCTCAAGGAATTCGATTCTGTCGATGACGCCCGTCGGGCAGTTGCCGGCGTGATCGGCTGCGATGATGAGCCCAAGACGGATCCCATCATCAATCCGGACCTTGCAGGCTTCACGGCTGAATACGCCGTGTGTGCGAGCCGCGTCCAAGTCGAGTGGTTCAAGACGGAAGACGCCCGAGATGCCGAGCACCAGCTGTACAGTGATTCAGCTCAGCCTCTGTCCATTGTGGAGGGCAAGAACTGGATGGTCGTAGACATGTCCGAAGCACTTGGTGAGCCTCCAAGTGATAAAGACCTGAAGGGACTGGCTCAGGAACTCGGCGGCAAATTCAGATCCCTGAACGGTGCCAAATCGTCCTAATGCCGGCGCCGACGGGCTTAGCTTCCATACGGCGTTCGAATGTTGTGTTGTCTGCCGGGGCCTATGCGGCGAGGGTCCGAGCACGGTATTGCGCAGGGCTGAGACCCTCGAGTTTTGTGGAGATTCCCTCGGTGTTGTACCACCGGATGTAAGGTTCGGGGCAACAACTCCCTGGCCGCCGTGGTAGGAGTTGTACCGCTTCCTGCTCCGGACCTTGCAGACCAGCTGGAGGGAACGCATCAGCTTCAGCACGGTCTTCTTGGCGACCGTCCACCCTTGCTTGAGCAGTTCGATATGGATTCTCCGGTGCCCGTACCGGCCGTGGTTCTTCCCGAAAATCTCTGAGACGGCGGCCTTCAGGGACGCGCGAGGATCGGGGCCTTGGAGGCGGGACTGGTGGTAGAAGAACGTGGACCGAGGTAACCCTGCTACGTCCAGGAGAACTTCCAGCCGATGCTCAGCCTTGAGAGCGCTGACAGCGCTAACCTTAGCGCTGTTCCCCGTCCCCCAAGGCCCCTACTTTTCCCAGGAAGGCCACCTCTGCACGCAGGTGTGGCGACGACAGATCGAGCTCCTTCGCCAGAGCGACCCTGTTCTCGCCGGAGATATATCGCTGCACAGCGCTGAGCTTGAGCTCGAACGATTACAGCCGCTTGCCTGGTTTGGTGACTAGAGCAGTATCTCCGCGAACTCGCTATCTGTCGTGCAACCGGAGGACAGCTTTCCTACCCACTCCAAGCCTGGTCGCTACGGCCCGGCCCTGGAGCCCCAACCAGTCGCAATCAGCGCCACCGGGGCTTCGCGCTGCTCCTCAGACTACGAACTGCCCTTAAAACGTGAAACTGCTCCCCGCAAGCCGGAACTGAATTTTCAGTCCAACTTTCGGGGAGCAGTTCAATTTGGCGGGGCCCGCCGTCGTGCAATCTGAACTTTTAGTCCGGGTGCACGCTAGTGCGCGTGGTCACCACGGCTGTATTCGTAGACCCAGCCGACCAGGGCGACTACTGCCATTCCACCGGCGATGAAGACGATCCACCAGCCGACGGCGAGGCCGAGGAACCCGGCCGCGCAGGACATGCCCAGCATCAGCGGCCACCAGCTCCAGGGGCTGAAGTGTCCCTGTTCGCCGGCGCCTTCGTGGATTTCGGCGTCGTTGCGGTCCTCGGGGCGCATGCCTACGCGCCGCCCGGTGAAGCCCAGGTAAGCGCCGATCATGCCGGCGAGCCCGCCCACGAGCAGAATACCGAGGATGCCGACCCATTCGGTCCAGTTATTCAGGTACCCGTAGATTAGTGCCACGGGCACGAAGAAGAAGGCGCCGAAGCCAAAAATTCTTGATTCGAGTTTCACTTGGCGGTGTCCTTCTGGTCGGCGTTACCGAGGGCCGATGCTGCCGGAGCAGGCGAATCCGCGGTGTAGGACTGGGAGAGCTCCGGGTGGTGCAGGTCCAGGGCGGGACGCTCGGAGCGGATGCGAGGCAGGGACGTGAAGTTGTGGCGCGGCGGCGGGCAGGACGTGGCCCACTCGAGCGAGGCGCCGAAGCCCCACGGGTCATCAACTTCCACACGCTCGTTGCTGCGCCAGGTGATGTAGACGTTCCAGAAGAACGGAATCAGCGAGGCGCCGAGGACGAAGGAGGCGATGGTGGAGAACTGGTTCATCCACGTGAACCCATCCTGCGGCATGTAGTCGGCGTAGCGGCGCGGCATGCCCTCGACACCCAGCCAGTGCTGGATCAGGAAGGTGCCGTGGAAGCCGAGGAACAGCATCCAGAAGTGGATCTTACCGAGGCGCTCGTTGAGCATCTTGCCGGTCCACTTGGGCCACCAGAAGTAGAAGCCGGCGAACATGGCGAACACGACAGTACCGAAGACCACGTAGTGGAAGTGCGCCACCACGAAGTAGGAGTCCGAGACGTGGAAGTCCAGGGGCGGCGAGGCCAGGATGATGCCGGTGAGGCCACCGAAGAGGAACGTCGCCAGGAAGCCGATGCTCCACAGCATGGGGGTTTCAAAGGTGATGGAACCGCGCCACATGGTGCCGATCCAGTTGAAGAACTTCACGCCGGTCGGAACGGCGATGAGCATCGTCATGAAGGAGAAGAACGGCAACAGGACCGAGCCGGTGACGTACATGTGGTGTGCCCACACGGTCACGGACAGAGCCGCGATGGAGATGGTCGCATAGACCAGGCCCTTGTAACCGAAGATCGGCTTGCGGGAGAAGACCGGGAAAATCTCAGAGACGATGCCGAAGAACGGCAGCGCGATGATGTAGACCTCGGGGTGGCCGAAGAACCAGAAGAGGTGCTGCCAGAGGACGGCGCCGCCGTTCTCGGGATCGAAGATGTGCGCACCAAAGCGGCGGTCCGCTCCAAGGGCAAACAGTGCGGAAGCCAGCGGCGGGAAGGCCATCAGGACCAGAATGGATGTCACGAGGGCGTTCCAGGTGAAGATCGGCATCCGCCACATGGTCATGCCCGGGGCGCGCATGCAGATGATGGTGGTGATGAAGTTGACCGCACCAAGAATGGTGCCGAAGCCGGAGAGCGCAAGGCCGAAGACCCAGAGGTCACCGCCCACGCCGGGGCTGAACGTCGTGTTGGACAGCGGCGCGTAAGCGAACCAGCCGAACGACGCGGCACCCTGCGGGGTGATGAAGCCGGATACGGCAATCGTGGAGCCGAACAGGAAGAACCAGAAGGCCAGTGCGTTCAGTCGCGGGAACGCGACGTCGGGGGCACCGATCTGCAGCGGCATGATGACGTTGGTGAAGCCGGCGAACAGCGGCGTCGCGAACATCAGGAGCATTACTGTGCCGTGCATGGTGAAGAGCTGGTTGTACTGCTCTTTGGTCTGCAGGATCTGCATGCCGGGCTCGAAGAGCTCGGCACGGATCAGCAGCGCCATGATGCCGCCGAAGCAGAAGAAGATGAACGACGCGATCAGGTACATGTACCCGATCGTTTTGTGGTCGGTCGAGGTGATCCAGTTGACGACGATGCGTCCCTTGGACTTCGGTACTACGGGAGCCTCGAGGATCCCGGCGGATTGAGTGTAAGTTGCCACGTCGCTCGCCTTACTTGGTTTCGGTCGGGGCCGGGTTGCGGTCGTACTCTTCACCGAGCAGGCCGGTGTTCCCGTCCTGGCGCAGCTGGTTCATGTGCGCCTGGAACTCCGACTCGGAGACAACCTTCACGCGGAACAGCATTTCGGAGTGGTACTCACCACAAAGTTCGGCGCACTTGCCGTCGTAGGTGCCCTCCCGGGTGGGAGTCAACCGGATGTAGTTGGTCTTGCCGGGAATCATGTCCCGCTTCTGCAGGAAGGCAGGCACCCAGAAGGAGTGGATGACGTCGCGTGAGTTGAGCTCGAGGTCAACCGACTTGTTGACCGGCAGGTACAGGGTGGGCAGCTTTTCCTTGTCCACGTCGTTGCCGGTCAGGTGCGCCTGGACGCCTGCTTCGTGGACGTCCTCGGTGACGACGGCGCCCTTCTTGTAGTTGAAGTCCCATGCCCACTGCTTGCCGCGGACGTCGACGACGACGTCGGCCGGCTTTGAGCGGTCATCGATCGACGCCGTGTCGCGGTCGGTGAAGTAGAAGAACACCAGGACCATGAACAACGGGATCGTCAGGTAGAACACTTCAAGCGGAAGGTTGAAGCTGTTCTGGCGAGGGAAGCCCACGGTGCCCTTGCGGCGGCGGTAGGCAACGACGCACCAGATCATCAGGCCCCAGGTGATGATGCCGACGACCAGCGCCGCTATCCATGAGTTGACCCAGAGGTCCATGATGAGGTCAACGTGATTGGTGGTGCCACGCTCGGTGGGCAACCAGCCCTTCTGTACCTCTGGTGAACATCCAGTCAAAGCCAACGCGCCGGCTAGTGCCAAGCCAGTGATCGTAGTGATCTGTTTGCGTCGGCTGCCGGTTCGGTTCTGCGAACTCACAGACGGCCCTTCCTACTTGTTGCTGTTGCCCCGCGAATTACGGGCAGGGCAAACGAAAAGTTTTACTACTCGGTGTAGAGCTTACCGCTCCCCGCGAGTTTTCGCCCACATGTCCGCACCGTGCGTCGGGAGCTTTTTGCCGGTGCCGCTCGTTGAGGATCCTGCCGCACTAAGGCCGGGCAAAATGCCCGGCCTCAGTGGAAGGAATTAGTGGAAAGAATCTCCGCAGGCGCAGGACCCGCCGGCATTGGGATTGTCGATCGTGAAGCCCTGCTTGGCGATGGTGTCCTCGAAATCGATGCTGGCACCGCTGAGGTAAGGAACGCTCATCTTGTCGACGACGACTTCCACGCCGTCGTAGTCGCGCACAGCGTCTCCGTCGAGCAGCCGCTCGTCAAAGTAGAGCTGGTAGATCAGGCCCGAGCAACCGCCGGGCTGCACGGCAACGCGGAGGCGCAGATCGGTGCGTCCCTCCTGTTCCAGGAGGCTGCGGACCTTTCCGGCCGCGACGTCGGTCAGCTTGACCTCGTGCGTGGCCAGCTCGCCGGCCTGGGCGGCAGTGGTGTCGGCGCTGTTTTCATTGGTTGTAGTGCTCATGGCCTACCTTCTTGCAACGGTGGTGGCGGCCCCGCTCGCACGGTGCCCGCCCCTACTTAAACGGTATGGGCTATAGCTACATGCTACTTCGCGCAGCCTTCTAGCTCTAACTTTTGGCGTAACCGTGGGAGGCGGCTGGATGTTCCCCCGGGGTCTGCGGCGCCGGGCCCCTAGAGCGCGCCGTCGTTGTTGAGGCGCGCGAGCAGCAGGGCCTCGGCGACAATCGCGTTCCGGAAGTCACCCAGGTGCAGCGATTCGTTGGCGCTGTGGGCGCGGGAATCGGGGTCCTCGACGCCGGTCACCAGGATCTGCACGTCCGGGTAGAGCTCGGTCAGGTCCGCGATGAACGGAATGGACCCGCCGATCCCCATTTCAACGGCGGGCACGCCCCAAGCCTCACCCAGGGCCCACATGGCCACGGAGGCGGCCTTCGAGCTGGTGTCCGTCAGGAAAGAGCTGCCGCTCTCCCCCGGGGTGAACACCACCTGGGCGCCGAACGGCGCGTGGTCCTCGACGTGCTTGCGGACAGCCTCCATGGCGGCTGCGGGGTCCTGCCCGGGTGCCAGGCGCAGGCTGAACTTGGCCCGCGCCCGCGGCAGCAGCGTATTGGAGGCCACGTCCACGGCCGGGGCGTCAAATCCGATGATGGACAGGGCCGGCTTGGTCCACATTCGCGAGGCAATGCTCCCGGTCCCGGCGAGCTTCACGCCGTCGAGCACGGACGCGTCGGCGCGGTACTCCTCCTCGGTGAGGTCGACCACCACATCATCGCGGCTCACGAGGCCCTTGATCGCGACGCTGCCCTCGTCGTCGTGGAGGGTCGCGATCAGGCGGGACAGGAGGGTCGGCGCGTCGAGCACAGGGCCGCCGAACATACCCGAATGCACAGCGTGGTCCAGAACCTTGACCTCAATGGTGCCGTCCACCAGGCCGCGGAGGCTGGTGGTCAGGGCCGGGATGCCCACCTTCCAGTTACTGGAGTCGGCCACGACGATCACGTCGGCACGCAGCAGCTCGCGGTGCGTCTCCAGGAACTGTCGGAATGTTGGCGAGCCGGCCTCCTCTTCGCCCTCGAAGAAGAACGTCACGCCGAGGCCCAGTTCGTCCCCGAGCACGCGCGTCACGGCCGAGTAGGCGGCGATGTGGGCGAGGATGCCGGCCTTGTCATCCGCGGCACCGCGGCCGAAGAGCCGCCCGTCGCGTTCGACGGCGGTGAAGGGGTCGGTGTCCCACAGCGCCAGATCACCGGTGGGCTGGACATCGTGGTGGGCGTACAGCAGAACCGTCGGCTTGCCCTCGGCGGCCGGGCGGCGTGCGACGACGGCGGGCCCGCCGGGCGTCCCGTCTTCCTTGTCGCAGCGGAGGATCTGGACGTCGTCGAAACCGCTGGCCCGCACGAGGGCGGCGACGGCGTCGGCGCTGCGGTTCAACGGGGCAGGATCAAAGCTTGGCCAGGCGATGCCCGGAATGGCAACAAGGTCCGTCAACTGGCCGATCGTCTCGTCGAACGATTCGGCAACAGCCTGGCGGAGGGCTTCGGCATCAATGGTGCCGTCGTGGTCCATGGTGGTCAGCGGGTTCCCCGCGGTTGATGAAGTCATGGCCAAAACACTACCCGTGCGCTGGATCACGCTAAACCTTGAACGCTGCCATCGCCGGGCGCGCACCGTGTGGGCTGGGTCTCGGACCCGTGTCTGCGGGGTATTCTTTAGGGGTGTTTGGACGTAGAAAAGAAGCGCCATCGGCGCAGGACGTAGTTGACCAGCAGGCAGCCGAGGCAGCAGCCCGGGGCACCGTGACCGGCAAGGGCGCACCCACGCCCAAGCGCAGCGCTCAGGTGGCGGCCCGCAAGCGGCCCCTCGTGCCCGAGGACCGCAAGGCTTCCAAGGCCGCCGACCGCGCAGCCGTCGCAGACCAGCGGCTCAAGATGCGGCAGGCCATGGACAGCGGTGACGAGAAGTTCCTGCCCTTGCGCGACAAGGGTCCGCAGAAGCGTTTCGCCCGTGACTACGTCGATGCCCGCTTTAGCCTCGGCGAGTACCTCATGTTCGGGGCCCTGCTGTTCGTCATCATCTCGTTGCTGGTGCCTGCCTCCAGCGCACAGATGATCTACGTCCTGGGCGGATTCTGGGTCATGTTCCTCGCGGTCTTCGTGGATGTCTTCATCCTCTCCCGCAAGCTCAAGAAGCGGCTCGGCGAAAAGTTCGGCGAGGTGGAGCGCGGCACCGTCTGGTACGGCTCTATGCGCTCCCTGCAGTTCCGCCGCCTGCGCCTGCCCAAGCCCCAGGTCGCCCGCGGCCAGTTCCCCGTCTGACCCTCCCACTCTTTTGCAACCGAGAAGCCCCCGGCAGTCATCTGCCGGGGGCTTCTCGTTTGCAGCGATCGGTCCGGAGCCGCTGGCCCCGTGATGCCTAGCGCCGGCTCGGGTGCATGGCCAGCAACCGGTTGATACGGGCCGCCCAGAAGGGGCCCTCGTAGAGGAACGCCGTGTAGCCCTGGACCAGGGTGGCGCCGGCGTCCAGCCGTGCCTGCACATCCTGCGCGGTTTCAACGCCGCCCACCGAGACGAGGGTCAGCGCTCCGCCGGTCACGGACTTGAGCCGGGCCAGGACCTCCAGGGACCTTTGCTTCAGGGGCGCTCCGGAAAGACCTCCGGCCCCGCACGCTTCAACCTTGTCCGGGCTGGAGACGAGCCCGGTGCGGGCGATCGTGGTGTTGGTGGCAATAATGCCGTCCAGCTTAAGATCCAGAGCCAGCCGAGCGACGTCGTCGATGTCCTCATCGCTGAGGTCAGGCGCGATCTTGACCAAGAGCGGAACGTGGCGTCCTGCGGCCTTGTCCGCCTCCTCGCCCACTGCAGTGAGCAACGGGCGCAGCGTCTCCACGTCCTGCAGCAGCCGGAGGCCGGGCGTGTTGGGCGAACTGACGTTCACGACGAGATAGTCGGCTGCGGGAGCCAGGCTGCGCGCACTGATGAGGTAATCGGACACCGCATCCTCCAGTCCAACCACCTTGCTCTTGCCGATGTTGACCCCGATCACGGGCCGAACACCGGGCCGGTGGTGCTGCAGGGCCGCGCGGGCGGACTTCAGCCGCGGGGCTACCGCCGCGGCGCCGTCGTTATTGAACCCCATCCGGTTGATGACGGCCCTGTCCTCCACAAGGCGGAACAGCCGCGGCGCCGGGTTCCCGGGCTGGGCCTGACCGGTGATGGTGCCGACTTCCACATGGCCGAAGCCAAGCTCGGTCAGCGCCTCAATGCCGTGGCCTTCCTTGTCGAAGCCGGCCGCGAGCCCGAACGGTGAGGGGAACGTCAGGCCGAAAGCCTGGGTCTGCAGGGACGCCGCCGGGGCGGTGAACTTCTGCAGCAGCCGTCCGGCGCCGCAGCTGTGGGCGAGCCGGATGGCCTTGAAGCCGATCTTGTGGGCGCGTTCGGCGTCCATCCATGAGAAGGCCAGCCGGAAGAATGTGGGATATACGCGCATGCCTCTAGTTTTCAGGTTCGGGCCCCGCAGACCAAACCAGCACGCGCGCCGGCGCGGTTGTGACTGCCGTTGTGACTGCGCCGCCCCGCGCCCTGGACGCATCGGCCGTAGGGCCCCGGGGCGAGTTAGCATGAAGCCATGACCAGCAAAGATGGTGCCGGGACGGCCGGCCGCGGGACGTCGGGGCGCGGGATCGAGGCCGATGTGGTGGTGGTCGGGGCGGGCCTGGCCGGGCCCGTCGCGGCGGCCCAGGCCTATGCCGCAGGCAGGCGGGTGGCGGTGCTAGATCAGGAACCCGACGCCTCTGTCGGCGGCCAGGCGCACTGGTCATTCGGCGGCCTGTTCTTGGTCAACTCGCCGGAACAGCGCAGGCTCCGGGTGAGGGACAGCGAAGAGCTGGCCCTCGCGGACTGGCATGCGTCCGCGGGATTCGACCGGCCGGAGGACGCGCTGGCGAAGGAGTGGGCGGCGGCGTACGTGAACTTCGCCGCCGGGGAAAAGCGTGCGTGGCTCGCCTCGCTGGGCGTCCGGCTGTTTCCCCTGGTGCAGTGGGCAGAACGCGGCGGCTACGGCCCGAATGGCCACGGCAACACCGTCCCGCGCTTCCATGTCGCGTGGGGCACGGGACCTGCCCTGGTGGCTCCCTTCCTGGCCAAACTGCGCGAAGGCGAAGCCGCCGGCCGCGTGTCCTTCCATTTCCGCCACCGCGCCACGGAGCTGGTGAAGACCTCGGGACGGGTGAGCGGCGTGTGCGGCGATCTGCTCGAGGCCAGCAGCGCGGGGCGGGGCGAACGTTCGTCCCGGCACCCGGCCGGCAGTTTCGAGGCCACGGCCGCGGCCGTGGTGGTGACGAGCGGCGGGATCGGCGGCAACCACGACTCGGTCCGCAGGCAGTGGCCCGGCGGCGTGGCGCCGGAGCGGATGTTGAGCGGCGTGCCTGCCTCCGTGGACGGGGACTTTTTGCCGGCCGTGGAGCGGGCCGGCGGTCGCCTCATCAACGGCGACCGGATGTGGCATTACCCGGAGGGCATCCACAACCATGCCCCGGTCTGGCCGCGGCACGGCATCCGGATCCTGCCCGGGCCATCCGCCCTGTGGCTGGACGCGACGGGGCGGATGCTCCCCCCTCCCCTGTTTCCTGGCTTCGACTCCCTCGGCGCCCTCCGCCACATCCTGGCCACAGGACATGCCCATTCATGGTTCGTCCTCAACAGGGCCATCGCCCTGAAGGAGTTCGCGCTGTCCGGATCGGAGCAGAACCCGGATCTCACGGGGAAGGATGTCCGCCTGTTGGCTGCCAGATTGAAGCCCGGCAGCGACACGCCTCTGCAGCGGTTCCTGGACCACGGGGTCGACTTCCTGATGGCGGAGAACCCTGCGGAGCTGGCCGCCCGAATGAACGATTTGACGGGGGGACACCTCATTGACGCCGCAGCCTTGGACCGGCTGGTCCGCGACCGGGACCGGCAGTTTTCCAGTGGGATGGGCAAGGATCCGCAGCTGGCCGCCATCCGGGCCGCGCGGCGTTTCGCCACCGACAAGATCATGCGGGTGGCGCCACCCCACCGGCTGCTGGATCCGCGCCACGGTCCGCTGCTTGCCGTCCGGCTCTCCGTCCTGACGCGCAAGAGCCTCGGCGGCCTGCACACGGACCTGCAGTCGCGGGTCCTGGATGTCACCGGGGAGCCCGTGCCCGGGCTGTTCGCCGCCGGTGAAGCCGCAGGGTTTGGCGGCGGCGGAATTCACGGCTACCGGGCCCTAGAGGGGACATTCCTAGGCGGGTGCCTCTTCTCCGGACGTTCCGCGGGCCGCGCCGCGGCGTCCGCGGCATAGTCGGCAGCGCAGGCGGCGCAGGAGGAAATGGCGATGCAGTGGCGGACCGACATACTGGGCGATGACTTCCAGGCGTGCGCCTTCGAGGCCGCCGGCCCTGACGGCGTGCTGCGCACTGCCACCCTGGTCCGCCATACCCCGCTCGAACCGGCACCGTCCGCGCTGCCGGCCCGGGCCGTGCTGTTCCTGCACGGCTGGAGTGACTACTTCTTCAACGAGGAACTCGCCCAATTCTGGGCCGGGCAGGGATTTGAGTTCTTCGCGCTCGACATGCACAACCACGGCCGCAGCCTGCGGCCGGGCACCCATGGCGGCTACGTCGCGGACCTGGACAACTACGACGCCGAAATCACCGCAGCGATCGGCATCATCGGCTCGCTCCGGCCGCCCGGCATGGCGCCGCAACTGATCCTCATGGGCCACTCCACCGGTGGCCTGATCGCGGCGCTGTGGGCCGACCGCCATCAGGGGGTGGCGTCGCAGCTCGTGTTGGACAGCCCTTGGCTGGAGGTCCACGGCAGCCCCGCCCTGCGCCGGGCCGCGCGGACAATGGTGGAGCCGTTCGCCAGGTTCTGGCCAGAGTCGGTGATCCGGCTGCCCGAGCGTGCCTTCTACTGGCGCAGCATCAGCAGCGCCGCGGAGGGCGAATGGGCCCTGGACGATGCCTACCGACCGCCGCACGCCTTTCCGGTCCGCGCCGGCTGGCTCAGCGCCGTGCTGAGCGGACAGTCCAAGGTGGCGCGCGGCCTGAACATCGATGTGCCCATCCTCGTGCTGATTTCGGGCGCCAGCGCCAACGGGATGTTCTGGAAGGAATCCATGCGCCGCACCGACGCGGTCCTGGACGTGAACACGATCGCCCTTCGCGCCCTCAGCCTGGGCCGGACCGTCACGCTGGAGCGAATAGACGGCGCCCTGCATGACGTCTTCCTCTCCGCACCCCGGGTCCGCGCCGACGCCTACTCCCGGCTGTCCCGGTGGCTCAGGGCCTACGTGATCGACTGACGCCGGTCAGGTGCCCTGGTTGCCTGCCACGGGAGCGGCGTCGACCGCTCCGCCGTAGCGGCGGTCCCGCTGGGCATAGATCTCGACGGCGTCCCACAGCGTCCGGCGGTCCACGTCAGGCCACAGGGTATCCATGAACACGAACTCGGCATAGGCCGACTGCCACAGCATGAAATTGGACAGCCGCTGCTCGCCGGAACTGCGCAGGAACAGATCGACGTCGGGCAGATCCGGTTCGTCGAGGAACTTCTGGATGGTCCGTTCGGTGATGGCGCCCGGCTTGAGCCGGCCCTGCGCCACTTCCTCAGCGATCGCGGCGACGGCGTCGGCGATCTCGGCCCGTCCGCCGTAGTTGACGCACATGTTCAAGGTGCAAGTGCTGTTGCCGCGGGTGTAGTCCTCGGCCTCTTCGAGTTCGCGGATCACCGAGCCCCACAGTTTTGGTCGCCGCCCGGACCAGCGGATGCGGATTCCCCAGTCATCGAGCTGGTTCCGTTGCCGGCGCAGCACGTCCTTGTTGAAGCCCATCAGGAAGCGCACCTCCTCGGGGGAGCGCCGCCAGTTCTCGGTGGAGAAGGCGTACACGCTGACGTACTCGATCCCCAGCTCGATCGCACCGGCCATGACATCCAGCAGGGCGGGCTCCCCCGCTTTGTGGCCGTCGACCCTCGGCAGGCCGCGCTGGTTCGCCCAGCGTCCGTTGCCGTCCATGACGATCGCGACATGCCTCGGAATGAACTCAGCAGGAATCGCGGGCGGCACAGCGCCGGACGGGTGCGGATAGGGAGCCACCACCGGGGCGGTCCGCCGCCGGACGTTGGCCTGCTTCCCTTGGCTCTTCTCCAGGGTTCTTCCCAAGCTTCTTCCCAATGCCACTTTTACGTTCGCTCCACATGTTTGAGGGATTTCAGGACTCGCTCCAGGTGCCACTGCAGGTAGCTGGCCACCAGACCGGCCGCTTCCCGGCGGTGAACGGACGCGGACGCATCCGCCGTCGTCCAGTTCCCGGTGAGCAGGGCACCAAGCAGGAGCACGGTTTCCGCGGCCGGTGCCGGGGATCCCGGCGGCCGGCACTCGGCACAGACCATGCCGCCCAGCGGCGCGGAAAAGGCTGTGTGCGGCCCGGGCGCACCGCACCGGGCGCAGTCGGTAAAGCTGGGCGCCCAGCCGCCGGTCGCGAGGGCGCGGAGCAGGTAGGAATCCAGGATGAGTTCGGACGCGTGGTCGCCCCGGCTCAGGGACGCGAGGGCACCAACCAGCAGGTTGTACTGGGCCGTTCCGGCTTCTCCGTCGACGTCCGTGAGCTTCTCGGCGGTCTCGGTCATGGCGGCCGCAACCGTGTAGCGGCCATAGTCCGCCGCGATGTTTCCGCCATAGACGCCCTTGGCGACGGCCTGCGTGACGACGTCGAGGGTGCGCCCGGAAATCAGCTGGAGATCGGCCACCATGAACGGTTCCAGCCTGGCGCCGAAGCGGCTGCTGGTGCGCCGGACGCCCTTCGCCACCGCACGGACCTGGCCGTGGTGCTTTGTCAGCAGGGTGATGATCCGGTCGGCCTCACCCAACTTATGGGTGCGCAGGACCACGGCCTCGTCACGGTAGGCGCGCGCTGCGAAGGATTGTTGGACCACAGTTAATCTTCGCATTGTCTTTGCGGAATCACGGCATAGGCGGCACCGCTGAGGTAGAACACTGCTGAGGGAAAACACGGCGCCGCCGGAGTGTTCCGGCGGCGCTGTGTGCGTCGGGATAACCGTGTATGCCGTGGCTGTCCATGCCGTGCCGCCGGGGGGTCCTGCCCGCGGCCGGATCAGGCGCGGGCGTCCCGGATGGCGCGGTTCACGGCCGAGATGACGGCCTTGAGGGCAGAGGTGCTGGTGTTGGCGTCGATCCCGACGCCCCAGAGCACGCGCTCCCCCACGGCGCATTCAACGTACGCGGCGGCCAAGGCGCTGCCGCCCTCGGAGAGTGCGTGTTCGCTGTAGTCCAGGACCCGGACGTCCACGCCGTCCTCGCGCAGGATGCTCAGCAGGGCCGCGATGGGGCCGTTGCCGGTCCCGGTCCGGCGGACCTGGTTTCCGTCGACCTTCAGGGCAGCGGTCAAGGTCATTGCGCCGTCCTCGTCCGTCTCGGTGCTGATCGAACCGAGGGCGTAGCGGCCCCACTGCGTGTCGGCCGAACCCGACGGCAGGTATTCGTCCTGGAAGACCTGCCACAGCTGGGGTCCGCTGACTTCCCCGCCCACCGTGTCGGTCCGCTTCTGGATGACGCCGGAAAACTCGATCTGGGCGCGGCGCGGCAGGTCAAGGCTGTGCTCGTTCTTGAGCAGGTACGCGACACCGCCCTTGCCGGACTGCGAGTTGACCCGGATGACCGCCTCGTAGCTGCGGCCAAGATCCTTCGGGTCAACCGGCAGGTACGGGACCTGCCAGGTGTAGTCGGCCACATCCTTGCCCGCCGCGGCGGCATCCTTTTCGAGGGCCTCCAGGCCCTTCTTGATCGCGTCCTGGTGCGAGCCGGAGAACGCGGTGAAGACAAGGTCCCCGCCGTACGGGGACCGCTCGGCCACCGGCAGCTGGTTGCAGTACTCCACCGTGCGCCGGATTTCGTCGATGTCGGAGAAATCGATCATCGGATCGATGCCCTGGACGAACATGTTCAGGCCCAGGGTCACCAGGTCCACGTTTCCGGTCCGCTCGCCGTTGCCGAAGAGGCAGCCCTCGATCCGGTCCGCGCCGGCCAGGTAGCCGAGCTCGGCGGCGGCAACGCCGGTGCCGCGGTCGTTGTGCGGGTGCAGGGAGAGGATGATGCCTTCGCGCGGGTGCAGGTTCCGGCTCATCCATTCGATCGAGTCGGCGTAAACATTGGGGGTGGCCATTTCCACCGTGGCGGGCAGGTTGATGATGACCTGCCGGTCGGCCGAGGCCTCGAAGACGTCGGCGATCGCGTTGCAGACGCGGATGGCGTACTCCAGCTCGGTTCCGGTGAAGGACTCGGGCGAGTATTCGTAGGTGATGTGCGTATCGACGAGGGTTTCCTCGTACTTCTTGCACAGCCGGGCGCCCTGCAGGGCGATGTCCAGGATGCCGTCTTCGTCCTGGTTGAAGACCACGCGGCGCTGCAGGACGGATGTGGAGTTGTAGAGATGGACGATCGCCTGTTTCGCGCCGACCAGGGACTCATAGGTCCGCTCGATCAGGTGCTCACGGGCCTGGGTCAGCACCTGGATCGTCACGTCGTCGGGGATGTGGTTGCCCTCGATCAGCTGCCGGACGAAGTCGAAGTCCGTCTGCGACGCCGAGGGGAAGCCGACCTCGATCTCCTTGTAGCCCATCCGGACCAGCAGCTCGAACATCTTCAGCTTGCGGGCCGGGCTCATGGGATCGATCAGGGCCTGGTTCCCGTCGCGCAGGTCCACTGCGCACCAGCGCGGGGCCTTGGTGATGACCTTGTCGGGCCAGGTGCGGTCAGGCAGTTCAACGGTGATCTGGTCCTGGAACGGGATGTAGCGGTGGACCGGCATTCCTGAGGGCTTCTGTGCGTTTCGCATTACAATCGGGGCCTTTTCTGTGATTCTTGATGAAAGGGTGGCCGGGCAACACAAACTCCGCAGCGAGGGTGGGCCTTGCGCTAGATCGCGTCTGAGGCCTCGCCGCGGCAGCTAAGAAGGAGCAGTTCTGCGCGCACAATTTCACAGTAACACGGGTGCGTAAGATGAAGGAGCCAGACCACCGTAACGTCCACCATGCAGACTGCGCGCCGACCAACGCTCCGGCGCCGGGCTGCTTCTCAAAGGAGCATCCGTGCCACTTTCGGGGATCGATCTGTCCACCATCGACGCCAGCGTCCGTCCGCAGGATGACCTGTACCAGCACGTGAATGGCGGCTGGCTCAACAGCACAGTCATTCCGGACGACCGGCCGCTGGAGGGCACGTTTACTGCGCTGCGCGACGCTTCGGAGCTCGCCGTGAAGGAGATTATCGAGCGGGCCGCCGCGCGAGGCGCAGAGGCTACAGGCATCGAGCGGAAGATCGGGGACCTGTACAACAGCTTTATGGACGAATCCGCGGTGGAAGCCAAGGGTCTGGACCCGCTCCGGGCGCGGCTGGCGGAGGTGTTTGCCACGAGGTCGGTGCCCGCACTCGTGGCTCTGGCCGGACGCCTGTTCCGCGCCGACGTCTCGGGGCTTTTCTATATCTACCCCGCCCCCGACGCCGGAAACCCGGACCGCGTACTGCTCTACACCGGCCAAGGGGGCCTCGGCCTGCCGGATGAATCGTATTACCGGGAAGAGAAGTTCGCCCCGATGGTCCAGTCATACCGGGAGCACGTCCAGGCCATGCTGGACCTGGCGGAAGTGGCGGACGCGGAGGGCGCAGCCGGCCGCGTGGTGGCGCTGGAGACTTCGCTGGCCTCGCACCACTGGGACAACGTGACTTTGCGGAATCCGCAAAAGACGTACAACCTGAAGTCCGCCGCGGAGGCCGCCGAGCTGTTCCCGCTGCTGGCCGACTGGTTCGACGCCGCCGGCATCGAACCCGAGAAGCGCGCCGAGCTCGTCATGAGCACTCCCGATTTCTTCTCCGGCGCGGCCTCACTGCTGGCCAACGAACCGCTGGGCACCTGGCAGGAGTGGCTCGCCATGCGCGTCGTCAGCGCGGCCGCCCCGTACCTGTCCTCGGTGTTCGTGGACACAGACTTTGCGTTCTATGGCACCACGCTGAGCGGCACGCCGAGGATCAAGGACCGCTGGAAGCGTGGCGTCGCTGTGGTCGAGGGTGGCCTCGGTGAGGCGGTCGGCCAGATCTATGTGGCCGAACACTTCCCGGAAGGCAACAAGGCGCGCATGCAGACCCTTGTGGCCAACCTCATCGCGGCGTACCGGGACTCCATCACGGGACTGGACTGGATGGGCGAGGCGACGAAGCTCGAGGCCCTGAAGAAACTCGACACCTTCCGCGCCAAGATCGGCTACCCGGACAAGTGGATCGACTACTCCGCGGTCCAGGTCGATCCCACCGATCTGTTCGGGAACGTGGAGCGCGCCCACAGCGCCGACGTCGACCGTCACCTCGATGAAGTCGGCAAGCCGGTGGACCGCGAGAAGTGGCTCATGACCCCGCAGACGGTCAATGCCTACTACCACCCGCTACTCAATGAGATCGTGTTCCCCGCCGCCATCCTGCAGCCGCCGTTCTTCACCGCCGACGCCGACGACGCCGTCAATTACGGCGGCATCGGCGCCGTAATCGGCCACGAAATCGGCCACGGTTTCGATGACCAGGGCTCGCAGTACGACGGCAACGGCCTGCTGCGCAACTGGTGGACCGAGGACGACCGCACCGCCTTCGAGGTCCTGACCTCGAAGCTGGTGGCGCAGTTCGACGCCCTCTCCCCCACAGCCGCCCCCGGCCACAACGTCAACGGCAAGCTCACCCTCGGCGAGAACATCGGGGATCTCGGTGGCCTCGCGATCGCCTACAAGGCCTACCTGATCAGCCTCGACGGGCAAGAGCCCCCTGTGCTCGACGGGCTGACCGGGGTCCAGCGGTTCTTCGCATCCTGGGCTGCGGGGTGGCGGCAGGTCATCCGGAAGGAAGAAGCCATCCGCCGGCTGGCGACAGACCCGCACTCCCCCAACGAGTTCCGCACGAATGCGATCGCCAAGAACCTCGATGCCTTCCATGACGCGTTCGCCGTCACGGATCAGGACGGCATGTGGATGGCGCCCCAAGAGCGCGTCAGCATCTGGTAGCCAAAAGCTGTTAAGGCTGAAAGGGCCGGCCACGGGGTTTCTTGGGTTCTAGCGGTCGTTGCAACACCTGCTGGTTAGGTGGTTAGTAGTAAATCACGTAGACGCTCGGCTGGAGTATTCCAGCCGAGCGTCTTGCGTGGGCGTCCGTTGAGTTCCTGCGCGACGTGTTCGAGGTCTTCGGGTCCGTAGACGGACAGGTCGGTGCCTTTGGGGAAGTACTGGCGCAGCAGCCCGTTGGTGTTTTCATTGGAGCCTCGTTGCCAGGGGCTGGCGGGGTCGCAAAAGTAGACGGGCATGTCGGTGGCAAGGGTGAATGATCGGTGGGTGGCCATTTCCGCGCCCTGGTCCCAGGTCAGGGAGCCGCGCAGGTGTGCCGGCAGGGTGGCCATGGTCTTGACGAGTCCGTCGCGGACGGTTTCGGCGGTGTGGTCATTTGGCAGGTGGACGAGCATCACGTAGCGGGTGGTGCGCTCGACCAGGGTCGCGATCGCTGACTGGTTGTAGGCGCCGGTGATGAGGTCCCCTTCCCAATGGCCTGGCACGGCGCGGTCCTCGATCTCGGGTGGGCGCTCGGAAATCATGATCATCGGGTCCACGAACCTGGGGGTGCGTTGCTCGCCGGTGCGGTGGGGCTTGCGGCGGGTCCGGCCGGTGCGCAGCGCTGCCTGTATCTCGCGTTTGAGTCCGCCTCTGGCCTGGACGTAGAGGGCTTGGTAGATCGTCTCTGGGCTCACGCGCATCTCCGGTTGGTCGGGGAACTTTTCGACCAAGGTGTGGCTGATCTGCTCCGGAGACCAGCGTATGAGCAGTTTGTCCTTCACGTAGTCGCGCAGGTCCGAGTCGCCAGCGAGCTTGGCCATCTTGGGTCGTGGCCGCCGGGCAGCGGCTTTCCGATGCGCCTCGTGGGGCAGATAGCCCATCGGGGCACCGGTATTTCTGCCGAGCTCGCGGCTGATGGTTGAAGCCGAACGGCCAAGAGCGTGGGCGATTGCCCTCATTGAAGACCCTGCGCCTTTCAGGTCCCGGATCAGCTCCCGTTCCTGCACGCTGAGGAACCGCGGATCGAGGAGTTTCTCGAGCGCCGAGACTGACGTCGGAGGGGCGAGGGCCGTTCCGGTCGTGTGGGCGGGAGATGTCAGAGTGGTCACACCACGTTTGTAATCGACCATCCGGCCATCCGGGTAAATGCGTCGGCCATTGGACTTACGGATCCCGTCGTCCCACTCCTCGGCTGTCCGAAGATGCACTCCGGCGGCCATGGCCGCCTTCCGCCGGCTCACGCCGGTCTTGCGCAACCGGAAGTACTCATCCCGCCCAGGGTGAGGGCGCGCCCCCGGTTTGCCATGGCTCTTCAGCCCGGCTTTACGGATCCAGCCGGCGCAAGTGTCGGGGTTCAATCCGAGCTCCCTGGCCGCCTTCCGGGTGCTCTTGAGCCGGTCGAACACGACGAAGAACTGATCCTTCTGCTCCGGCGTGTATTTCCTGCTGGTTCGAGGTTCTCCCGTTAAAGACGACACGGTCGTTGCAACTCCCAAAGTTCTGGGTGTTGCAACGACCGCTAGAACCCAAGTTTCCCCGGGCCGGCCCTTCGCCGTTGGTGCCAGTCCGTCGCCGCAGGCGTCAGTCTCGGCTGAGATCCTGCGCTGCAGCGAACAATCAGCGGGTAATCAGCGCCGGGTTGGCCTGCTGGCAGACGGTGTCGCCGGCGGTCTGGTTGACGATGTCCGCGGGCAGCGGCGGCGCGGGGGCTGCCGTCGGGGTCCCGTTGGCGAAGTCGCTGCCCAGATAGACCTGGACGCCGGCGACGCCGGCAGCCGGCAACACTTGACCCGGCGCCACCCCGAGGAGAGCCGCGACGTCAGTGGCCACGTCGGCGTAATCCGCACCGTAATAGACAGCCGTCTTCGCGACGGGCTGCGCCGTCAGCTGGCCCACCTGGGTGAAGCCGGCGCCCTTGATGGCCTGCATGATCGCCTGGGTCCGGGCCGGTGCGCCTGAGCCGTTGGCCACGGTCACGGGCTGCAGCGCCTTGTCGTAGGCCGGTGCCGTGGCGCTGGGCGTCGGCGTCGCGCTGGCACTCGGCGAGGCGCCAGGCTTCGCTGACGGATCCGTCAGATCGACGTCCCTGCGCATGGCGTCGAACAGCTGGGACGCCGCGGGTTCGGCGAGCTGCAGCCGGTTGATGTCGGATTCGGCCGGGACGGTCGGCGCGGCCACAAAGGCCACCTTCTTGACGTCGATGTCCTTGAGCCGGTTGGCCACGGTCAGCAGCGTCGGCACCGAGGCCAGGCCGTCGTCGATGGTCAGGTTCTTGGTGATCGCGTCCGCGATGCCGAGCATCCTGGCCGGGTTGGTGAGGGTGCCGTCGTCCTTGATTTTCCTTGTCAGGGAGGAAAGGAAGCCCTGTTGGGCCTTGATGCGGCCGAGGTCGCCGCCGTCGCCGAAGGCGTGCCGGGTGCGCACGAACGACAATGCCTGCTCGCCCTGGACGGTGGAGGTGCCCTTGGGAAGCCGGAGCTTCGAGTCGGGGTCGTAGACGGCGTCGCTGACGCACACCTGCACACCGCCGACGGCGTTGGAGAGTTCCTTGACGGCGTTGAAGTCGGCCATCATGAAGTGGTCGATCTCCAGGCCGGTGAGCTTGTTGACGGTGTCCACGGCGCAGCCGATGCCGGCCTCGGACATCGCCGAGTTGATCATGACGCCGGTCTGGGCCGGGTATTCCTTGTTGGTCTTCGGATCCTTGCACTTGGGGATGTCGACCAGGAGGTCCCGGGGGAAGCTGATGACATTGACCCGTTTGTTGTCAGCCGAGATATCCATCAGCATCATCACATCCGAGTGCCCGTAGCCGGTCGCGTCATCGCTGGTGCCGTACTCCGAGTTCTTGCCGTCGCGCGTGTCCGAGCCCAGGATCAGGATCTGCATCCGGTCCGTCGAATCGTTCAGGGCGTTCTCGGACTTGATGCTGCCGGCGCTCAGCGGGGCCTTGGTGAGGTTGCCTTGAAGCCGGATGGCCCAGTAAGCGCCGAACGCGATTACGCCCACCAGGAGCACTGCAATCACGCCCGTGGTCACTTTCAGCCAGGTAGGGGTCCGATGGACGGCTCCGAGGTGGCGGGCCGGACCAACGGCGGGATCGGCCGTGTGCCGGGCAGCGGCGGCTGCCCGGGCCGGCGGGGTGGATCCGTCGGCACGGTTGTCACGGGGTCGAACCACTTGTTGAGCCTTCCTACAAGAACGGGGATCAGCCCATTTTAGAGTCCGAATCTGAGAAAACGCCGATGGGCCCTCTTTTGGGAGCGGCGGGAGGGGCCAGCGGCCAAAATACGAGCCCAAGTAGCGCCCAAAACAGGGCCCTAAATTGGCCCCGGCTCAGAAGCCTAGTTTGACCAGCTGCTTCGGGTCGCGCTGCCAGTCCTTGGCAACCTTCACATGGAGGTCGAGGTAGATCCGGGCGCCGAGCAGCGCCTCAATCGCCTTGCGCGCGGTGGTCCCGACCTCGCGGAGCCGCGCTCCTCCCTTGCCGATGATGATGGCCTTCTGGGAGGGCCGCTCAACGTACAGATTGACCCGGACGTCCAGGAACGGCCGGTCTTCGGGCCGGCCTTCCCGCGGAACGATCTCATCGACGACGACGGCCAGGGAGTGCGGCAGCTCGTCGCGGACGCCCTCGAGGGCGGCTTCCCGGATGAGTTCGGCGATCATTACCGCTTCCGGCTCGTCCGTCAGGTGCCCGTCCGGGTACAGCGGCGGCGACGCCGGCATGTGGCTGATCAGCACGTCGGCCAGGGTCTCGACCTGGAAGCCGTCGGTGGCGGAGACCGGGACGATGTCCTTCCAGCCGTCCTCGCCGAGGACCTCGCGGCCCAGGGCGGCGACGGCGAGCAGCTGCTCGGTGAGGCCCTGGCGGTCCACGGTGTCGGCCTTGGTCACCACCGCGATGATCGGCTTGTTGCCGATGGCGGCGAGCTGGGCGGCGATGAACTTGTCGCCGGGGCCGATCTTCTCGTTGGCCGGCAGGCAGAAACCGATCGCGTCGACCTCGGCGAGGGTGTCGGCGACGAGTTCGTTCAGCCGCTTCCCCAGCAGCGTGCGCGGGCGGTGCAGGCCCGGGGTGTCCACGAGGATCAGCTGGGCATCATCCCGGTGCACGATGCCACGGATCGTGTGCCGCGTGGTCTGCGGCTTGGCCGAGGTGATCGCGACCTTTTGGCCGACAAGGGCGTTAGTGAGGGTGGACTTGCCAGCGTTGGGCCGCCCCACCAGCACCGAGAACCCGGCGCGGTAGCCGCCGTAGGCTGCTTCGCCGTCGGACTTATTCTGCTTGCTCACGTGAGACTCCCTGTTGGATTGGTGCGGCCTCGTCGAGAAGGTCTTCAAGGTCAGTTTGTTCTTTTGCTACGGCGGCCGCAATGATGTGGCTGACGCGGTTCCGCCGGCCCTCGAGCCGGTCGGCGCGGAGGGAGAGCCCGTGGACCTGGACGGTGCTGCCGACAATCGGCACCCGCCCGAGGGCCTTGGCGAGCAGGCCGCCCACGGTGTCCACTTCGTCGTCGTCGAGCTCGAGGTCAAAGAGCTCGCCGAGGTCATCGATGCTCATCCGGGCGCTGACCCGGTAGCGTCCGTCGCCCAGGGCCACGGCTTCGGCGCTTTCGGTGTCGTATTCGTCCACGATCTCGCCGACGATCTCCTCGATGAGGTCCTCGAGCGTGACCAGCCCTGCCGTTCCGCCGTATTCGTCGATGACGATCGCAACGTGCGTGGATTCCTTCTGGAGCTCGCGCAGCAGGTCACTGACAAGCTTTGAGTCCGGCACGTAGCGGACCTCGCGGGCGAGTTCGTCCACCACCGGCGGTTCCTCGTCCGGGCCGAGGTTGTGGAGCGCGGCGGCGACGTCCTTCAGATAGACAATGCCCAGGATCTGGTCGGCGTTTTCGCCGATGATCGGGATCCGGGAGTACCCGGAGCGCAGAAACAGCGACATCGCGCGCCGCAGGCTGGACCCGGAGTCGATCGTGAGGATGTCGGTCCGCGGCACCATGACGGAGCGGACCAGGGTGTCCCCGAAGTCGAAGACCGACTGGATCAGCTCAGCCTCGTTGTCCTCGATCACGTCGGACTCGGTGGCCCGGTCCACGAGCTCGCGGAATTCCTCTTCGCTGAAGAACGCCTCACTGTCCGCAGGCGCGCCGGGGGCCACGACGCTGCCAAGCCGCACCAGCCAGCCCGGGATCGGGCCAAGCACGGCGTAGAGGGACCGGACCAGCGGGGCGCTGAACCGGACCAGGGCGGCGGAGTGGACCCGGCCGAGCTGCCGCGGGGACACCCCGACGATCACGAAACCGAGCAGCGCCATGATGCCGGTGGCCGCCAGGCCGGCGAGCCAGACGTTGTCCAGCAGGCTGTACAGGAGGACGGTCACGGCGACGGCGGCAGCCATCTCGAACCAGACCCGCCAGAACCGGAGGGCGCGCATGTGCCCCACGGGCTGCGCCAGGATGCGTTTGAGCGACGTGCCCCTGCTGTTCAGGACCGCCTGTTCGGCGTCGTGCCGGGGCAGGAAGTTGAAGGCGGATTCGGCAGCGGTGAGCACCGCGGCAAAGCTAAGGAACACCAACGCCATGCCGGCCAGGATCAGTGGGGTCACTGAACCGTCTCGGACGGGGCCGCCTTGCCGGTGAAGGCGGTCAGCAGTTCACGCTGCAGCCCGAACATCTCTTCCTTCTCTTCCGGCTCGGCGTGATCATAGCCCAGCAGGTGCAGGATGCCGTGCGTGGTGAGCAGCAGCATTTCGTCCTGGGTGGAGTGGCCGGCGTTGCGGGCCTGGACCTGGGCCACCTGGGGGCAAATGGCGATGTCGCCGAGCATGCCCTGCGGAGTCGGCTTGTCCGGAGTGCCCGGAGTGAGTTCGTCCATGGGCACGGAGAGGACATCGGTGGAGCCGGGCTCGTCCATCAGTTCGAGGTGCAGCTTTTCCATGGCGGGCTCGTCCACCAGCAGGATGGACAGTTCCGCCTGCGGGTGGATGTAGAGGCGTTCGAAGATGAAACGCGACAGAGCCACGAGCTCCGACTCGTCTACGGCGACGCCGGATTCGTTGTTGACCTCAATGCTCATGCGTGTTCTCCCCGCGTTTCCCGGGCGACGGAGTGCTTGACCCGGTTCCTTTGGACTTCGTCCCAGATGCTGTAGGCGTTGACGATATCCCCGACCAGGCGGTGCCGGACGACGTCGGAGGCATCCAGGATCGAGAAGTTGACGTCCTCGATCCCCTGCAGGATCTCCTCGACGATCCTGAGCCCCGAGCGGGTGCCGAAGGGAAGGTCCACCTGGGTGATGTCCCCGGTGACCACCATCTTGGAGCCGAAGCCCAGGCGGGTCAGGAACATCTTCATCTGTTCCGGCGTGGTGTTCTGGGCCTCATCGAGGATGATGAACGCGTCGTTGAGCGTCCGGCCGCGCATGTAGGCCAGCGGGGCGACTTCGATGGTGCCGGCGGCCATGAGGCGCGGAATGGATTCTGGGTCCATCATGTCGTGCAGCGCGTCGTACAGGGGCCGCAGGTAGGGGTCGATCTTGTCGCTCAGCGTGCCCGGCAGGAAACCAAGCCGCTCCCCCGCCTCGACGGCCGGACGGGTCAGGATGATGCGGCTGACTTCCTTCTGCTGCAGGGCCTGTACGGCCTTGGCCATCGCCAGGTAGGTCTTGCCGGTACCGGCCGGGCCGATCCCGAAGATCACCGTGTTCGCATCGATCGCGTCCACATAGTTCTTCTGGTTCAGCGTCTTGGGCCGGATGGTCTTCCCGCGCGTGGAAAGGATGTTGGTGGTCAGCACTTCCACGGGGTTCAGCAGTGACTGGCTGCGGAGAAGGGAGACCAGCTGCTGCAGGACCGCCGGGGTGATGACTGTGCCCCTGGCCACCAGCCCTCGCACCTCGTTGAGCAGGCGCATGATGCGCGGCACGTCGGCGGCAGGACCACTGATTGCGAGCTCGTTGCCGCGGACATGGAAATCAACGGCAGGGAACTGGTCTTCGATGAAACGCAGGGCTTCGTCATGGCTGCCCAGCGACTGGACCATTTGCTCTGAGTCGTCGAACAAGACCACCTCCGTCCGCAGCCCTGGTAGGGAGTGGGGAAATTCCCCTGCGGTGCGTTCTCGGGCGCTGAACCGGGCCTTGCCGTTCGCTGCTTCAGTCATGGTGTTGGCCCGCGGGCCTCTGGTCCCCTCCAGTATGAATATGGTCGGTCACCGTGATCCGTACCGACGGCGGTTCGCACCGCGCGGGGCCGGGGTCAACGGGTCCTTCCATCTTACGCCAGCACGGCGCACCCGACGCCGTACGGAGATCCGGCGTCGGGCGTCACACGTAGGGGTTTCCGAAGATGACCCACCCATCCAGCCAGTGGGCACCTGTGGCCGGGAACGACTTTTGCGCGTTCACCGGCTCCGAATCGTCCCCGCGGCCCGGCCGAGCCGGCTGTGCCAACGACAAGGGCCGGGCCGCCCACAAGCGGGACAGCGACTGCAGCATGGTCATGCCACACTCTCCAGCGCGCCGGTGCGGGAACGCACGCCCACGTAGTCTCCCTTGTAGAAAAGCAGGGGCTCAGCGTCGGGACGTGCGCCCAGGGCGCGGACGGCGCCGACGACGATCGTGTGGTCGCCGCCGTCGTACTCCTGGTGCAGTTCGCAGTCCACCCAGGCCAGTGCCTGGTCCAGGACCGGGTTGCCCAGGGGCGAGAGCCAATGGTCAACGCCCGCGAACTTGTCCGCTCCTGGCCGCGCGAACTGCCCAGCCAGATGCTGATGTTCCGTGGGCAGGATGTTCACGGTAAACCTGCCAGCCTCACGCAGCAGCGGCCAGGTGCTGGACGTCCGCGCCGGACTAAAGGTGATCAGGGCAGGCTCCAGGGACAGGGACGAGAAGGACTGGCACGTAAACCCGGTAGGCCCGTGCTTTGTTGCCGCCGTAATCACTGTCAGGCCGGTGGCGAAGTGTCCGAGAATGTGGCGGAGTGTCGTGGGGCTGAGGTCAGAGTGTTCCGTCATGGCGGGTCCTTTCGACGCTGGAAACCCCAATCAACCACCACTAACCCGGGTTCCCAAGCCCGGCTGCAACGCACAGTCGCGCAGCGACACAGCGCGTCACGCACCCGTTGCATGACGTAAGAATTCGGCACCCCCTGGGTCGCCTCGGGATCCGGAGACCCCCGGGACCCGGATCCCGGCTGCGGGCGGCGTCCGGGCAGCTGGGGTTCGCCGGCCAAAGCCGCTAGGCTCGATCGATGGCAAACGAGAACCTGATGGCGGTCAGATCCGCGTATGACACGGTGGCCGAGGCATATTCAACGGTGATCCCGGATACCAGCTTCGAGGCCGCTCTGGACATGGCCATGGTGGACCACTTCGTCGGACACATGCGCGCCACCCCGGACCGGCAGGTGATCGACGTCGGATGCGGTGCCGGACGAATGACCAGCTACCTGAGCCGCGCCGGACTGGACGCCAGCGGCGTCGACCTGTCGCCGGAAATGGTCCGGGTCGCGCAGCGGCTGCATCCCGAGCTGTTGTTCGAAGTGGGAGAGCTGACCGCGCTGCCGGTGGCCGACGCCGCCGCAGACGGCATCCTGGCCTGGTACTCGATCATCCATTCGCCCCCGACGGCCCTGCCGGCGATCGCCCGTGAGTTCTGGAGAGGGCTCCGCCCGGGCGGCTCGGCGCTCGTCGCCTTCCACGCCGGCAGCGGTCACCCCACTATTGACCAGGCCTACGGACACGACGTCCAACTGCGTGCAGAACTGCATGCTCCCGACGACGTGGCCCTCCGGTTCACCGAGCAAGGATTTGTGATGCGCGCACAGCTTGTGCGCTCTGCGAGGTCCATGGAGAAACACCCGCAGGCCGCCATCCTCGTCGACAAGCCCTTCGTCGCCTCGTAGGGATTTCACCCGCAGGGGGTGAGGCCCATGCCGGGCTCGACGCCAACAATAGTCATACCTTGCACAGGCAAGGCTGAAGGACGGACCGTCCCGAAAACGCCGAACTTTGAGAGCAGGAATGACAAATAAGCCTCTGGGAATTTCGGGATATTTTGAAGAACGTTTAGGCAACAGTGCGCGGATTCTTCCAAGACGTTGAAACGTACGCCTTGCTCCTGCTGGCGGCCCACATACTCCTCGTGACCGTCGCAGCTGTCCTCGTGTCGATGAACCGGCGTCCGTCCTCTGCTATTGCCTGGGTGCTCGCCATAATTTTCATACCGATCCTTGGTGCCGTCGCGTATTTCTTTGTCGGTTACTCGAAACTGCCCAAAGCGCGCCGAGACAAACAGCGCGAAGTCAACGATCTGGTCCTGGCGCGGACTGAAGGCAGCCCGCTGGTCAGCCGCGGCCTTGACTGGCCGCAGTGGCTGCCTTCGGCGGTGGTGTTGAACAGCAACCTGGGGGCGCTGCCGATGGTCGCGGGCAACAGTGCGACCCTGTTGAGCGACTACAACGGCGCTTTCGATGCCATGATCGCTGATATTGATTCGGCCACCAGCTACGTGCACGTGGAGTTTTACATCCTGGTGCTGGACGCAACGACGGCGCCGTATTTTCAAGCGTTGGCCCGGGCAAGACAGCGCGGCGTGAATGTCCGGGTTCTTTCCGATCATCTGGCTGGCCTGAAATTCCCCGGCCGGAAAGAAACCCTGGACTTCCTCCAGGAGATAGGGGCGGAATATCGCCCCATGCTGCCGGTGCGGCCGTGGCGTGGCGAATGGCAGAGGCCGGACCTGCGCAATCACCGGAAGATCTGCGTCGTCGATGGCCGCGTGGGATTCACCGGTTCCCAGAACGTCATCGACGCGAGCTACGACACGAAAGCTAACCTGAAGCGCGGGCTCCAGTGGCACGAGCTGATGATGCGCGTCGAGGGACCCGTGGTCCGGGAGCTGGATGCGGTCTTCGCGACGGACTGGTACAGCGAAACGGATGTGATCCTGCCACTGGATACAAGCCCCATTGGCCTCAGCCACAATTCGGCGCCCATTGACGCGCAAGTCCTGCCCAGCGGTCCCAGCTTCGACAACGACAACAATTTGAAGCTCTACGCGACGCTCATCCACAAAGCAGAGCGGCGGGTCAGCATCACCAGCCCATACTTTGTCCCGGACGAATCCATCCTGATGGCCATTGTCACGGCAGCCGCGCGGGGGCTAAGCGTCGAGCTCTTTGTTTCCGAGGTCGGAGACCAGAGCATGGTGTACCACGCGCAGCGTTCCTACTACGAGGCGCTGCTCCGCGCCGGCGTCAGGATCTACCTTTACCGGTCGCCCAAGGTGCTGCACTCGAAGCACTTCACTATCGATGAGGAGGTTGCGGTGATTGGGTCCAGCAACATGGATGTCCGTTCTTTCAGCCTCAACATGGAGGTCTCGGTACTGGTGCACGGGCGCGCTTTTGTGGACGCAATTCGCGGGATCGAAGACGGGTACCGCCTGGAAAGCCGTGAGTTGCAGCTCGAGGACTGGAACCGGCGGCCCATAGCCCAAAAAGTATTCGACAACCTGGCGCGCCTGACCGCGGCCCTCCAGTAGTGGCCGGCCTTACGCCGTCCGCGAGATGTCGGCAACCACCTGCTCGATTTGATACCTCGAAACCCGGGCCAGCGCTGGGTTGGTGTGGACATAGTAGGGATAGGCAATCACACCTATCGACAGAGCCCAGGCACGTCCGCGTTCCCACGTCGCCTGGTCAACGCCAACAGCCTCGCGAAATGCGGTGCGCCCCTCGCCCTCGAGCAGGTTCCAGGCGACGATGAGGTCGACGGCCGGATCGCCAATGGCAAGGCCTCCCCAGTCGAGGACAGCGGCGAGCCGCCCGTCGGCAATCAAAAGGTTCCCGGGTTGCAGGTCCGTGTGAATCCAGACCTGTTCCCCGTCTCCGTCTGCCACGTGCCGCGCCGTATCCCACACCGCTGCCAGGAGCGGGACGTCCAGCAGGCCCGCGCAACTGGCGATTGCGGAACGGGTCGGCGCGTCCCTGGACGCCAGCTGTCCGCCGCGGTAGGACTGCAGCGGCCCGGCGGCTGCTTCGTTCCCGATGTCGGCCGCATGCAGGGCCCGGATGAAGTTGGCGAGATCGAGGGCGAGTTCGGTTCCGTACGCATGGCCCGGGGAAGGATTCTCCCCCTCCAGCCAGCCCGACACCGTCCACGGCCATGCATAGCCCCGGCCCGGTGCGCCCTGTGCAATCGGAATCGGCACTGGCACCGGCAGTTGGGGACCCAGTATGCGCGGGTACTTCCACTCCTTGGAGATCGAGGGAACTGCGGCGGCGATCCGGGGAAGTCGAACGACGAGCTCGTCACCGAGCGTCAGCATGACGTTGTCCGTCCCGCTGGATGGCACGGGCTCCAGTGGCAGACCCGCCCATGCCGGGAACTGATCCGCGATCATGAGGCTGACCTGTCTTGTGTCGATGTCAGGCTCCGCGTCGTGCAGCTTGGTGATCAACATATGTTCAACCTAATCGACTCTTGATCCCCCACGTGCCCCGCGGACCCCGCGATGGGATGCGGCACCGCCGACGTAGGGTAATTCCATGCTCATCGTTCGCGAAGGCTGCCCAGGTGATGTGCCCGGACTTGCGAGGCTGAGAGCCACGTGGGCGGCTGAACAAGAACCTGCACTCAAGGACGATCCAGCCTTCGACGCCATGTTCAGAGAATGGATGGAAGCCAGTCCTCGAAAGTTCTTTGTGGCCGAGGACGGCGGCGAACTGGTCGGGATGCTCAACCTGATGATTTTCGAGCGGATGCCCAAACCCGGAACGGAATCGTCCCGGTGGGTCTATCTGGGAAACGCCTATGTGCTTCCGCAATTCCGGAACGCCGGAATCGGCGGCCGGCTCGTCGACGCATCCATCCAGTTCTCGCAAAGCATCGAAGCCGTACGGATGGTGCTTTCCCCCTCCGCCGAATCACGGAACTTTTACGCACGGCTGGGTTTCGAACCGGCCGGAGAATTGAACATTCTCAGGTTTTGACCCCCGCGCTAGTTCTTGTGAATTCAACACCATTACCGGGAAGCAACTGGGCGGCCCCGGGGCCGATGCGCCGGCTACGGCATGATGGAGCCATGGAATTGCAGACTGAGCGTCTCTTGCTGCGCGAGTTCACCAAGGATGATTTCGCCGCGGTACATTCATTCGCTTCTGATGGGTGATTTGTGCGCTGAATGCGGCCGTGTTCGACTGATGCAATGACCCACCGCATTGCCGTCGGCGTACTCGTCGGGCCACGAGGCGTGTTGATGTGCCGGCGGGTCCAGTCCGCGAAGTGGTATCCGGGAATGTGGGACTTTCCCGGCGGCCACATCGAGGACGGAGAATCAGCCGGCGAGGCGCTGGCCCGTGAACTCCTCGAAGAAATCGCAGTGACAGTAGTTCCGCCCGGCAGCGCTCCCTCGTTTACGGTGCAGGCCAACGAGGGCACACCTGACGGGTTGGCGCTCTCAGGGTGGGTCCTGGACGCCTGGTCAGGCGACCCTGCGAACGCGGCCACGGCTGAGCATTCTGAAATACGCTGGCTCAGCCCTGACGATGCCCTCGGGCTGGACCTCGCACACGACTCCTACACCGGACTACTTCGAAACCTCCGACGGCCCCGGAGCGACGGCGCCCCGTGAAGAGGACAATGATTTCCGCTTCGTGACAAGGCGCGCTCCCACCGATAGGCTCCGACAAATGTCGGCTGTCGGGGGGAGCACGATGAAGCGCAGTCAGTTCTGGCAATGCCTGTCTTCCGTCGTGCTTTGCGGAATTCTCATGACGTCCTGCGCAGCCGGGACCACTGGCGGTCCCGGAACGGCCGGCTCCACTCCGCCCGCCGCTCCCCCAAATTCACAGACAGTGTCCCGGACCCCCGTAGAAGCGTGCGCGCCGTTCCTGCCGTCAGCCTCCTGTTCCCCATACGCCAGCATCTCCGGCACGGCCAATGGCAAAAATCTTCCATGGCTGGCCTCCGGCGCAGTGACCGTGCAGCTAACCACTGTGACTGGGTCGCTCCAACTGGCGGTCAAGACTCCCTGCAACCCGGTGGGCGGTCCCGCGACGATCAGTGGAAATACGCTCGACGTCGGGGATATTGCCGTCGGCGCCATGGGATGTGCCGGCGACGTCGGAGCCCAGGAGCAGTGGGTCGTGGGGTTCCTGCAGCGCCCTATCGAGATGACATCTGCCGACGGAGTGCTCCACTGGACGAGCGGACCAGACACACTGACGCTCCGAGCCAACTAGGCCAGACCGCCAGAACCCAGGCACCGCGCCCTGGGTGCGCGCTGGAGGTATAGTCGTCCCATGCTGTCCACGCGTCGATTTATCTGCCCCCGACCGGTCTCCGGTCGCGAGGGCTCTGTGGCGCGCGCCTAGGTCCTGGCGCCGGATTGAGTCGGGGGGAACCCCACCACTCGAATCCGAACACAAGGACCTGCCATGCTCACTTATCTCCGCCCGACCGAACTCCTCGACGCTTTGACCATCCGTGATCTTTCAGATCCGGACGGCCGGCCCCATGCCATGCAGACGCTGCTGCAGGGCATCATCGACGCTCTCTGCCGTGAATGGGGAGTGCCACAACGAATCGTCCGCCACAGCCCCCTGGTGAGTGTGGCCGACAACTACGATCGCCTGGGGTTCAGCGCGTCAGACGTGACGCGGGATCAAAAATACTCCCGCTACCTCAGCCCCACGGTCATGCTCCGCAGCCACACGTCGGCTTCCATCCCCTCGCAGCTGCGGGCACTGGACGACAACGCCTCGGTGGACGAGCTTTGGGCCGTCCCCGGTCTGGTCTATCGACGCGACAGCATCGACCGCACCCACGTGGGAACTCCCCACCAGGTCGACCTGTGGCGCGTCAGCTCGCGCGGACAACTCGATGCCGACAACCTGCAGGAGATGATCGGATCCCTGGTGCAGGCGGTGCTTCCGGAGGCACGATGGCGAGCAGTTCCAGCCGTGCATCCCTACACCAGAGAAGGCCTGCAGGTCGATGTCCTCATGGACGGAGAGTGGCTCGAACTAGCAGAATGCGGTCTCATGGCGCCTCATCTCTTCTCCGACGCTGGCCTGGATCCCACGAGGTGGTCCGGGCTTGCTCTTGGGATGGGCTTGGACCGGGCCCTGATGCTCCGCAAGGGCATCCCCGACATCCGGCTGCTGAGGTCCACAGACGAGCGAATCGAGAAGCAGATGTTGGACCTGTCCCGCTGGAAACCGGTCTCTCAAATGCCCTCCATCCGCAGGGACATCTCCATTGTGGTGCCCGCGGACATGGACACTGAAGTGCTCGGCGACCGGGTGCGAACAGCATTGGGCGAAAAGGCGGCGGACCTGGAAAGCGTCGAACTCCTGGCCCTAACCCCGCATGGAGACCTCCCCGCAACAGTGCAGGAACGACTTCGCATCTGCGATGGTCAGGCCAATGCACTGATACGTCTGGCGCTGCGTCCCCTGACCCGGACCATGACAGATCAGGAGGCGAATAAAATCCGAGACGACGTCTACTTGGCCCTGCATGAGGGGCCAGTCCGGGAGCTCATCGCAGGATAGAGCTGTGCCGGCCTTCCGCCCTGGCGTTAGGAACCTATGACTCGCGGGAATTAGGTATCAACTTTGTATCGGCCTCATATCGTTCCCGTTGCAGTTCCCGCGCCGGGGCCGAAACCCGGCTGTCGCGCCGCGCCCGTGTGCCATGCTGGAATCCCGCTGTCCCAGGATCGCCGGGCCGCTCTCCGGCAGGTGGAGGATGCTCGGCCACCGGCGGTCCAGGACGGCTATAAACAGATCATCGCCGCGGAGCGCGGGGCACAAGAAGGGACAGCGGCATCAGGAAGCGTGAAGTTCAGCAGTCAACGGTGGGGCGCGTCCGCCGCGCCGCGCTGGCGCTGGCGCTGCCCGCCGTCCTCCTCCTGTCCGGCTGCGTGGCAACACCGCAAAGCGGCATCACGAACTCCAGCAGCCCGTCGGAGCTCATACCCGTCCCGGCGTCGGGCGTCCCCACCACCAGCGCTCCGCTCGAAACTGCCCAGACGTCGAACAAGGCTCCGGTGTATTGGATCGGCCGGAGCAATGACAACGCGTTTCTCTACCGCGAGTTCCGTGACGTCCCGGATCAGGACAACCCCGTCACCCGCGCCCTTCGAGTGATGATGTCCCAGACGCCGCTGGACCCGGATTTCTTCACGCCTTGGCAGAACCCGAAGAAGCTGGCGACGTCGATTTCCGGCAAGAATGTCATCACGGTGGATGTCTCCGCGGATGCCTTCAACAGCAACGTGGATGCCGCCATGGCCGAGCGGGCCATCCAGCAGCTCGTGTACACGGCGACGGCTGCCGCGGCCAGCGCAGGCCTCATCGATGCCGGACAGCAGGCCCAGGTGGTTGTGCTGGTTGACGGTCACACCGACTACGTGGCCTTCAATCACGTCCGGCTGGGCGAGCCGACCTCCCGCAGCGCCGGGATGGTGGCACCTGTGTGGATCATCGATCCGCAGGAAGGCACGTCAGTGGCCGACGGTTCGGTCAAGATCAGCGGCCGGAGCACCGTCCAGGGCGGGAAGCTCCGCTGGGCGATCCTCAAGGTAGACGGCGACGGCGACAACGCCAAGACGGCCTACCTCAACGGCAACGCCACGGCCTCGGCCGACTCCACCCAGTCCGGGTTGTTCACCTTGTCCGTGAACCTTGCCCCGGGCAACTACGAAGTCCGTGTGTCCCAGGTGGACGCGTCCGACAGCGCCAAGGAAGTGTTCCAGGACACCCGCGGCTTCACGGTTAAATAGTCCGGTAAGTAGTCTGACGCATCGTCTAAATAGACTGACGCATCGTCCTGCGAGGCCAATAATTTGGCGCATCGAATGGTCTGAGGCTTCACATAGCCTTCACGTCAGGAAGCCGCCACGCCGGCGGCCGGTCACCACCGGCCGAGGACGTCGCTGGCCAGCACGGTGGCGGCCGGCCCGGCGGTGGACGAGCGCAGCACATGGTGACCCAACAATGCCGTGACCGCCCCTGCGTCGCACAACCTGGTCACCTCCCGCGGGCTGATGCCGCCTTCAGGGCCCACGATCAGCAGGACTTCACGGGACCCGGCGTCGCCGGGCGGTGCGGTTTCCAGCCATGATTCCAGGACGTGCCGCAGCGGGCGGACGGCATCTTCGTGCAGGATGACCGCGAGGTCCGCGGCCGCCACAGCCGCCTGCAGCCCGGCGCCGTCGACTGCCGCCCGGACCTCCGGGATCCAGGCGCGGCGCGCCTGCTTGGCAGCTGCCGTCACCACTGACTGCCATTTGGCGTGCGCCTTCGCGGCCCGTTCAGCCTTCCACCGCACAATAGACCGCTCCGCCTGCCAGGGAATGACGGCGTCGATGCCCAGTTCGGTGGCCGTTTCGGCCGCGAGTTCGTCGCGGTCGCCCTTGGCGAGGGCTTGGACCAGGACCAGTCTGGTCCCGGGCCGCGGCTCATCGGCAAGGCCGAGGCACTCGACGGTCAGCTCACCGGGCAGCGCGGCCATCACCTTGCCGGTCAGCCGTTTGCCCGCGCCGTCGGCGATGTCCACGGCCTCGCCGACGGCGATCCGCTTGACGGTGACGGCGTGGCGGGCCTCGGGGCCCTCCAGGACGAAGGCGGAGCCGGGGACCTGCTGATCCAGCGTGCCGGGGGCGGTGAAGAAGACCGGGTTACTCACCGCTACAGGTTACCGAGCCGGTCCCGGAGTTTGGCGAAGACGCCGCCGCTGGCCGCGAGCTTTCCGGCCGTGAAGTGTTCGCCGCGCAGCTTGGCAAGCTGGCGGAGCAAGTCTTCCTGGGCGGCGTCGAGCTTGCCGGGCGTTTCGACCTGAAGGTGCACTTTCAGGTCACCGCGCCCGTGGCCGCGGAGGTGGGTGACACCAAGGCCGCGCAGGGTGATGATCTCGCCCGACTGGGTGCCGGCCCGGACGTCAATCTCCTGCTGCCCGTCGAAGGTATCGAGGCTAATTTCGGTGCCGAGTGCGGCGGCCGTCATGGGGATGTTGAGGCTCGCGTGCAGGTCGTCGCCGTCGCGGACGTACGTGGCGTCATTGTTGACCCGGATCTCCACATACAGGTCCCCGGCCGGACCGCCGGCGGGGCCCGCCTCGCCCTGGCCGGACAACTGGATGCGGGTGCCCGTACCAACGCCCGCCGGTACCTTGACGGTCAGCGAGCGGCGGCTGCGGATCCGGCCCTGGCCGTTGCATTCGTTGCAGGGGTCCTTGATGACGGTACCGAAGCCCTCACAGGATCCACAGGGGGCCGAGGTCATGACCTGGCCCAGGATGGAGCGCACAGCGCGCTGGACCTGGCCGCTGCCGCCACAGATGTCGCAGCGCACCGGGTGGGTGCCCTCGCGGCAGCAGGAGCCATCGCACGTCGGGCAGACGACAGCCGTGTCGACCTCGAGTTTCTTGTTGACGCCGAAAACCGCCTCGCGGAGGTCGATACGCACGCTGATCAGCGCGTCCTGGCCGCGGCGGACCCGGGAGGCCGGGCCGCCCTGGCCACCGCCCGCCCCGAAGAAGGTCTCGAAGATGTCTTGGAAGGCGAAGCCCTGGCCCGAGTAGCTGCCGCCGCCGAAGCCGTTGTCGGTGCCGTTCTCGTTGCCGGTGGTGTCATACACCCGGCGCTTCTGCGGATCGGAGAGGACTTCATAGGCGTGGGTGACGGCCTTGAACCGGTCCGAGGCGTCTTCTCCCGGGTTCACGTCCGGGTGCAGGGTCCGGGCCAGTTTCCGGTACGCCTTCTTGATCTCCTCCCCCGTTGCGTCGCGGGAGACTCCAAGAACGTCATAGTGGCTGGTCAAAGTTTGTATCTCTTCCTTTTTGTACTGCCGGTGGGGCAAGAAGTCGCGTTGGTCCCGGGCCCGTCAGGGCCCCAGGATCCTCGAAAGGTAACGGGCCACCGCGCGGACGGCGGCCATGGTGGTGGGATAGTCCATCCGGGTGGGTCCGAGGACGCCGACCTTGGCCGTGGCGTCCGGCCCGTAGGCGGTGGCCACCACCGAGGCCTCGGCGAGACCGTCGTAGGGGTTTTCCCGGCCAATGCTGACGGTCACACCGCGCGGGTCTTCGGCCATTTCGCTGAGCAGGCGGAGCATGACCACCTGTTCCTCGAGCGCCTCCAGCACGGGGCCGATGCTGAGCGGGAAGTCCACATTGGATCGTGCCAGATTGGCCGTGCCGGCCATGACCATGCGCTCCTCGCGGCTGGTGGTGGCCAGGGCCTCCAGGCCGCGGGCCAGCGCCTGCGCCGGACCACGGCGCGCGGGCGGGCCACTGGCGACGACGGCGGGCAGCAGCTGGGGCAGCAGGCTCAGCGGGGTCCCGGAGAGGCTCGCCAGGAAGCGGGTGCGCAGCTCCGCCAGGGCGTCGTCGGGAATGTCCTGCCCGACATCGATGACGCGCTGCTCCACTTTGCCGGTGTCCGCGATGAGGACAATCAGCACCTTCCGGGGAGCCAGCAGCACAAACTCGATGTGCCGCACCCGGGCCCGGCTGAGCAGCGGATACTGCACGACGGCGACCTGGTTGGTCAGGTGGGAGAGGAGCCTCACGGTCCGGTCGAGGATGTCGTCGAGGTCCTCGGATCCTTCCAGCAACGCCTGGATTGCCCGGCGCTCGGCCTGGGACAACTGCTTCACCGCTGAGATCTGGTCGACGAAGAGCCGGTAGCCCTTGTCGGTGGGGATCCGGCCGGCGCTGGTGTGCGGCGCCGTGATCAGGCCCTCGTCCTCCAGCGCCGCCATGTCATTTCGGATCGTGGCGCTGGACACACCAAGATGATGCCGCTCAACCAGCGCTTTGGAACCAACGGGCTCACGCGAATGGACGTAGTCCTCCACGATGGCGCGCAGCACTTCGAGTTTGCGCGGTTCGCTCACGCTCCACCTCCAATCGACGGTCCCGCAGCCGGTGCCGCCCGCGTTGTCCGGTTCGCGTCCAGAAGTAGTACCCAGAGGTAATACAGAGACGGCCGTCTCCGGACAAGGGTTAGCACTCGACATGCCTAAGTGCTAACCAGTCTAATATGAGTCGCCGCGTTGTTAGCATTGGATTCGCTCCAGGCGTGGCCCGCGGGGTTGCGATTCCCGTCACGCCGGTGCCGGGACCGTGGCAGCCGCTGCCGTTGCCGCGCCGTCGCGGTCCGGTTCCGGACCCGGAGAGTTCCACCAACCGCCGTACATTCCGAGTGCAAAGTAAGCGTGTAGAGATGTCGTACCAGAACTGGGGACCCCAGGACCTGTCCGCCCCCGCCAAGACCCAGTTGCCGGAAGTCCCGGTGGAACGCGGGATGGTCCTCGAGGAGGTCCAGTCCGGCTGGGTGGGAGCCGTGACCCGCGTGGAGAAGTCCGGCGGCATGCATGTGGTGGCGCTCGAGGACCGGCGGGGCAAGTCCCGGTCCTTCCGCCTCGGCTTTGGCTTCCTGCTGGAGGGCCAGCCGATCCAACTGATGCCGCCGGCCCCGAAGAAGGCGGCCCCGGCCTCCGGTGCCGGCCGCACGGCGTCGGGCTCGGTCCGGGTGGCGGGGCACCGCGCACAGGTGGCCAAGGCCAGCCGCATCTGGGTGGAAGGAAAGCACGACGCCGAGCTGGTGGAAAAGGTATGGGGCGATGACCTCCGCGTGGAGGGCATCGTCGTCGAACCCCTGCACGGCATTGACGACCTCGCGGGCGCCGTGGCGGAGTTCGGTCCGGGCCCCGGCCGCCGCCTCGGCGTTCTCGTTGACCACCTGGTGCCAAACTCCAAGGAGTCACGGATCGCTGACGCCGTCATGGCCTCACCGGGCGCCGCCGGCAACGTCCTGATTGTGGGCCACCCTTATGTGGATGTATGGCAAGCCATCCGGCCTGCGGTCCTGGGTATTGAGAAGTGGCCCGTGATCCCCCGCGGAGTCGACTGGAAGACAGGCATCCTGATGGCTTTCGGGTGGCCCCACTCCACGAAGGAGGACGTCGGCGTCGGCTGGCAGAAACTATTGGGGGCGGTCCGCAGCTACGCGGACCTCGAGCCGTCCCTGCTGGGCCGCGTGGAAGAGGTCATTGACTTCCTCACCGTGCCCTAGTTTGCCGCGGCGGACGCTCCCTGATCTCCATTTCCGCGCCCAAGCAAGTATTCTTGGAACGGTGACCGCGCTCCCAGCACGGTTCCGGCTATTCCAGGCACAACCTGGCAGCAACGCATCACCGCAATCCGAAGGGCTTCACCGTGGCAGATAACGCACGCGAACAGACGGGCAACCAGGCCGGCCATGGTCAGCCCCCGTACCATGGCGTTCCGGCAAATGCGCTTCCGCTGACGGCCAGCGAGGACCGGCAGTGGGCCACGCTGGCGCACTTCGGCGGCATCCTGGGCTGCGTGCCGTCGCTGCTGATCTATCTGATTTTCAAGGACCGCGGCCCGTTCACTGCGCAGGAATCCAAGGAAGCCCTCAATTTCACGCTGCCGCCGACCCTCGCCGCGGTGCTCGCCAATCTGCTCGTCTTCATTCCCGTGGTGGGCAATCTCTTCGCCGTGCTCGCCACAGTGATCTGGATCGCCGTGACGTGCTTCTCGGTGGCGGCAGGCATCCACGTCAACCGCGGCCAGCCGCACCGCTACGAATTCAACCTGCGCTGGATCAAATAGCCCAGCCCGGACGCAAGCAAGAGAGCCGGCCGCTGCCCGTCAGGGCAAGCGGCCGGCTCTATTCGTGTGCGGGTTTCATGTGCGGGTGCTGCGTGCGGCGGCCCCGGAGGGTCCTAGTCGGCCCGCTCAGTCCGGCAGGAGCCTGCGGACCACTGCGTCGGCCAACAACCGGCCCTTGAGCGTGAGGATGAGCCGGCCCTTGAAAGCGGCCGCGGGATCCACTAGGCCGTCGGCAATCAGGCCCGCGACGGCGTGCCGGCCGGTGTCCCCCAGGCCGCCCAGGCTCGGGATGTCGAGTCCGGAGTTCAGCCGGGCCTCGAGCATGACGCGTTCCACGTTGCGGGTTTCGGTGTCCAGCGTTTCGCGTCCGGCGGCGGGTGAGACCCCGGCGCCGAGGCGGTTGGCGTAGGCGGTGGGGTGCTTGACGTTCCACCACCGGACGCCGCCCACGTGCGAGTGCGCGCCTGGTCCGATGCCCCACCAGTCGTCCCCCCGCCAGTAGGCGAGGTTGTGCCGGCAGGCCTGCTCGGGGGTGCGGGACCAGTTGCTGACCTCGTACCAGGTGAGCCCGGCCGCGGAAATCAGCTCGTCGGCGAGTTCGTACTTGGCGGCGTGGTCGTCGTCGTCGATTCCGGGCACTTCGCCGCGGCGGATCTGCGCCGCGAGCTTGGTGCCATCCTCAACAATCAAGGCGTAGGCGCTGATGTGGTCGGGCGCGTAGGACAGTGCCGTCTCGAGCGAGCAGCGCCAGTCACCCAGCGACTCCCCCGGCGTCCCGTAAATAAGGTCGAGGCTGACCGCGAGCCCCGCGTCCCGCGCCCACTGCACCACTTCGGGCACCCTGCTGGGCGTGTGGGTGCGGTCCAGGACCTTCAGGACATGCGGAACGGCCGACTGCATGCCGAAGGACACCCGGGTGAACCCGGCGTCGGCGAGCAGCTGGAGTGATTCGGGGGTGACGGAATCCGGGTTTGCCTCGGTGGTCACCTCGGCCCCGGGCTGCAGGCCCCAGGCGCCGATCGCGGCCGTGAGGATGCGCGCCAGGTCCTCGGCCGGCAGCAGCGTGGGCGTGCCGCCGCCAAAAAAGACCGTGCCGAGCGGGCGCGCGGGCAGGCCGCTGAGCTTCAGGGCCTCGGCGGCGAAATCCACCTCCGCGATCGCTGTGGCGGCGTAGGCGTCTTGGGAGGCCCCGCCGCCCAACTCCGTGGCGGTGTAGGTGTTGAAGTCGCAGTACCCGCACCGGACCGCACAAAACGGGATGTGCACGTACAGCCCGAAGGCACGCTGATCGGCGCCCTCGCGCGCCTGGGCGGGCAGGAGCCCGTCCGGCGGCGCCGGGTCACCGAGAGGAAGAACGCTAGGCACGGGCCAGGCCTGCCGATACTGCAGCAACAGTCATTACCAGCACCGCTACTTCTTGGCCTTGTCCTTGGACTCGTCCGTCGTGAGCGCGGCGATAAAAGCTTCCTGCGGCACTTCGACGCGGCCCACCATCTTCATGCGCTTCTTGCCTTCCTTCTGCTTTTCGAGCAGTTTGCGCTTTCGGGTGATGTCACCGCCGTAACACTTGGCAAGGACGTCTTTGCGGATGGCGCGGATGCTTTCGCGGGCAATGATCCTGGAGCCGATGGCGGCCTGGATGGGCACCTCGAACTGCTGGCGCGGAATGAGTTCGCGCAGCTTGCCGGTCATCATGACGCCGTAGGCGTAGGCCTTATCGCGGTGCGTGATGGCGGAGAAGGCGTCAACCTGCTCGCCCTGGAGCATGATGTCCACCTTGACGAGGTCGGCCACTTGTTCGCCGTCGGCCTTCCAGTCCAGCGAGCCGTAGCCTCGGGTCTTGGACTTGAGGATGTCGAAGAAGTCGAAGACGATTTCGGCCAGCGGCAGGCGGTAGCGGATTTCCACCCGGTCCTCGGAGAGGTAATCCATGCCGCCCATGACGCCGCGCCGGCTCTGGCACAGCTCCATGATGGCGCCGACAAACTCGTTCGGCGCAAGGATGGTGGCGGAGACCATCGGCTCGCGGACTTCAGCGATTTTGCCGGTGGGGTACTCGCTGGGGTTCGTGACGTGGACAATTTTCTTGTCCTCCAGCGTCACCTCGTATTCCACGTTGGGGGCTGTGGAAATCAGGTCCAGGTTGTACTCGCGCTCCAGCCGCTCCCGGGTGATTTCCAGGTGCAGCAGGCCCAAGAAGCCCACCCGGAAGCCGAATCCCAGTGCGGCGGACGTCTCAGGCTCATACACCAGCGCGGCATCGTTGAGCATCAGCTTCTCGAGCGCATCGCGGAGCACCGGATAGTCGGTGCCGTCCAGCGGGTACAGGCCGGAGAACACCATCGGCTTGGCGTCTGCATAGCCGGGCAGGGATTCGGTGGCCGGTTTGGCAAGGTTGGTGACGGTATCGCCCACCTTGGACAGGCGGACGTCCTTCACTCCGGTGATGAGGTAGCCGACTTCGCCGACGCCGAGACCCTTGGAGGGGGTGGGCTCCGGGGAGCTGACACCGATCTCGAGGAGCTCATGCGTGGCGCGGGTGGACATCATCTGGATGCGTTCGCGCGGGTGCAGCATGCCGTCGACCACGCGGACGTAGGTGACCACACCCCGGTAGGTGTCGTAGACCGAGTCGAAGATCATGGCCCGGGCCGGGGCGTTGGGGTCGCCCACGGGGGCCGGCAGGTCGCGGACGATCTTGTCCAGCAGGACCTCGACGCCCATGCCCGTCTTGCCGGAGACGCGGAGCACGTCGTCGGGGTCGCCGCCGATCAGGTTGGCAAGCTCCGCCGCGTACTTCTCCGGCTGGGCTGCCGGGAGGTCGATCTTATTCAGGACCGGGATGATGGTGAGGTTGTTTTCCATCGCCAGGTAGAGGTTAGCGAGGGTCTGGGCCTCGATGCCCTGCGCCGCGTCGACCAGCAGGATCGCGCCTTCGCAGGCGGCGAGCGAGCGGGAGACCTCATACGTGAAGTCGACGTGCCCGGGGGTGTCGATCATGTTCAGCGCGTAGCTGGTGCCGTCGAGTTCCCAGGGCATGCGGACGGCCTGGGATTTAATGGTGATGCCGCGTTCGCGCTCAATGTCCATGCGGTCCAGGTACTGGGCCTTCATGTCACGGGACTGGACGACGCCGGTGAATTGAAGCATCCGGTCGGCCAGTGTGGATTTGCCGTGGTCAATGTGCGCAATGATGCAGAAGTTCCGGATGATGGCCGGATCTGTTGCGGCGGGCACCGGGGCGGTGCGGGCCATGGGAGACACGCAGGGTCCTTACTGTTGGCATTAAGGTTGGCTTGTCCACGGGTCGGCGCGGATGGCTGGTTTCCCATCCTGCGACGTGGCGCATTTGTCGTTCCTATAGTCTCCCACGTCCGGGCCGGTGGCAGTGCATCCCTGCATTGCGTTGCGGGCCCTTGTCAGTCCCGCGGTTACTCCGCGCGGCCCTGCCGGCTCCCCTCTCCCCCACTGGGGTTCCCGGTATGGTTTCCCCATGGCTTGGAACTTACGATCGATCGGCAACGCGGTCCGCGACGCACTCCGCTACCTGGACAAACTCGGCGGCTCCACACCGGGGACCACCCGCAGACCGGCGGCAAAACCTGCCGGGAAGCCTGCGGGGAAGCGGCGGCCGGGCCAGGCACGGCCCCGCGCCACGGGCGGTGCACCGGCTGCCGGGCTGACCGGGACGTATCCCGGCGACTTCGAGGGCCGGGCGGCCGTCCGCTACGCCCCCGCACCCAACGGCCTGCCCGAACCCGGCGAAATCGTCTGGACCTGGGTGCCCTATGAAGAGGACTACTCCCAGGGCAAGGACCGTCCGGTGCTGCTGGTGGGCACCAGCGGCCGGTATCTGCTGGGCCTGATGCTCACGAGCAAGGACCACGACGGCGACTCCCGCCGGTCGGATGACTACGTGGACATCGGCACGGGCCCGTGGGACCGCCAGTGGCGGCCCAGCGAAGCCAAGCTGGACCGGGTTCTGCAGATCAACGCGAAGGACATCCGGCGCGAGGGTGCGATCCTGGACGTAGGGCGCTTCAACCTCATCGCAACGGCCCTGCGGGAGCGCCGCGGCTGGAGCTGACCCGCCACGCGCCCGGTGCGGCGGCGGATTGCCGGCCGTACTCGTGCCTGCACCTTCATCTCTGCTATTATTTACAGCTGTGTGTCCGTGCAGGTCGACGGCCACAGATGGTTGGTCGCCATAGGTATCCCCACGCCGCTCAGTCAATGGCCAATCTGAAAGCCCTCTAGACCATTTTCCGCATTGAAAAAGAGAGTTCACACGTGGCTAATATCAAGTCCCAGAAGAAGCGCATCCTGACCAACGAGAAGGCTCGCCTGCGCAACAACGCAGTCAAGTCCGAGCTGAAGACGGCCATCCGCGCCGTCAACACCGCCGTTGAGTCCACCGACAAGGATGCTGCCGCTGCAGCACTGGTTGCAGCCGGCCGCAAGCTGGACAAGGCTGTCAGCAAGGGTGTTCTTCACAAGAACAACGCTGCAAACCGCAAGTCCGCGATCTCCAAGAAGGTCAACGCACTCTAAGGTTTCCAGTTCACTTGAACTGATGATTGTGGCCGGCACCCCATGGGTGCCGGCCACATCCAGTTAAGCCGCGAGTCACATCCAAATATCTTTACGCCAACTGGCAGCGGACGAACCTGGCCCGACACGCCGGGCGGGCGGACCCGAACCCCTTGCGTCAGGACCTGCGGACCGAGGTGGCAATCACCGTGACCGCATGCTCCACGGCATAGACGGGATCCCGGGAGAGCCCCTTGACCTGGGCGTCGGCCTCGGCGGTGACCTGGATGGAGCGGACCAGCCCCTCGGGCGTCCAGCGTCGCACTTCCCGCTGGGCTTGTTCGACGAGCCAGGGCTGCATTCCCAACTGCTTGGCGATCTGCGAGGACGACCCCTGCGCGCCGGCCACTTTGGCGAGGGAGCGCAGCTTGGACGCCAGGGCCGCCACGATCGGTACCGGATCCGCGCCGGTGGCCAGGGCGTGGCGGAGTGTGGAGAGGGCCAACGGGCCGTTGCCGGCCATCGCGGCGTCGGCGACCTTGAAGGCCGATGCCTCGACCCGGCCACCGTAGTACTTGTCGACCATGGCGGCATCCACGCCGGTGGTGGCGTCAGCGATCAGCTGGCTGCAGGCGGCGGCGAGTTCCGCGAGCTGCGCACCGACCGCATTGACGAGGGAGTGCACGGCGTCGGGGTCGATACGACGGGAGGCCATCTTGAACTCGGACGTGACGAAGGCGATCTTCTCGGCGTCCTTCTTGAGCGGCTGGCAGTCGACAACGGGCCAGCCCGCGGCCTTGATGGCGTCCAGCAGCTTCTTGCCCCGGACTCCCCCGCCGTGGCGGAGCACCAGGACGGCGTCCGGTTCCGGCTGCGCGACATACTTCAGGGCATCGGCGAGGAAGGCATCGTTCATCGCCTCGAGCCCCTCGACCTCGATGAGCTTCTGTTCGCCGAACAGTGAAGGGCTGACATTCATGGCCAGCGACCCGGCCGCGTAGCTGCCGGCATTGAGCCGGGTAATTTCGACGTCGGGCGCCGCCTCGCGGACCTGCCCGCGGATACGATCCATGGCACGCGAACCCAAATAGTCTTCCGGGCCGCCGACCAAAACTACGGCAGCCGGTGTCACGTCGCGCCAGGTGGCGGTGTTCGACGCCGAGGTCCTGGGCCGTTGGGTCTGGGCAGCAGCCACTCGTGATTCCTCCCGGAAGTTGGTTTGCGGACTCTAAGGGTCCCACGCCCGGACCGGTGCTCCAAGCCGCGCCTGACGGCCCCCCGGGCCGCCGACCGTGCCGCCGCTCGTGACAATCCTTCGAGGACGACAACCACCCGCGCGTGCGCCGCCAGGACGGCCTGGACAACCGCGGCCGGGTGCAGGGTCAGCCACGCCGCTGCCAGCACGGTCGCGGAAAAGGCGCCCATGGTGGCTGCGCCGAAAGCCCCTTCCGGCCATGGCAAAGCGGCGCCCGGGAGCGCCGCGAAAAAGCGGGCGATCCCCGCCACAGCGCCGGCGAAGAAGGCAGCAGCGGACACCAGGAGCCCCGCTGCGGCAGGGACGGCGGGCAGGAGCGCCGCAGCGGCGGTGCCAAGCAGTGTCACTGGCGCCACGAGCCCTGCAGCGGCCACGTTTGCGGGCAGTGTGTACGCCCCAAACTGGGGTTGCAACAGCACGATCGCCGGGGCGCAGAACAGCTGGGCGGACAGGGGGACGGCAACGCCCGCCGCGGCCCAGCGCGGCACCGCGGGTGGCACCCAGTCCATGATGCGACGTCCGGTGACCACAATTCCCAGAGTGGCCAGCACCGAGAGCAGGAATCCAAAGCTGATGGCCAGGACCGGCTGTGCCAACAGCAGGCCGATGATGGCAAGGCACAGCAGGCTGAGTCCGCGCCCCGCCCGCCCAAAAGCCACGGACGCGAGGCCGATGCTGCCCATGAGCGCGGCCCGCAGGACACTGGGATCCGGTCCCACCATGAGGACGAACAGCGCCAGTCCGGCGAGACTGGTCGCGGCGGCCGCCGTGCGCGGAAGGCGCAGCGAGCGGGCGATGAGCAGCAGGGTCCCCAGGACCAGACTGCAGTTCGCGCCGCTGACGGCGGTCAGGTGCGTCATGCCCACCGTCTTCATGGCAGCGTCCAATTCCGGATCCAGGGCGCTGGTGTCGCCGGTGACCATGCCGGGCAGCAGCCCGGCGGCGTCGCCCCCGGCCCGTGCCGACGCGGCCGTGAAGGAACGGCGCAGCCCACCGGGACCCTGCTGCCAGGGCCCCGGTCCCTGCAACACCAGTGGAGGGGACGAGGCCGACAGGAGCCCGGCCACCGGGTCGCCGGGTGCGGCGGGCCGGAGCCTGCCCGTGGCGCGCAGGCGCTGGCCCGGAACTGCGTGTTCCCATGCCGCTCCACCCATGACGACAAGCCTGGCCTCGCCGGCAACCGTATGGCCGCCCAAGGTCATCGTCTTCAGCATCACGGGGACTGCCCAGCGGTCCGCCAGCCCGCCGGATCCAGGAATCCTGAGCCGCCGCGGGGCGCCGGCGATATCCAGTTCCGCGACGACGGCCGCGTGGTCGGCCACTGCGTCAGCGATGGCGCCGTCATGCCGCTGGGACGCCTCGACGGCAGCATGTGCGCCCGCCGCGAGGGACAGCAACAGTGCCACAGCCACAGTGGCGGGAAGGCTGCGTGCTGCCGCCGGCCCGGGGCGGGGGCGGTGCCGGGTGGCTTCCCGCACAGTCTGGGGGCGCCGGACCCTTGCGTTCCGAATCCTGGCGCTCCGGACCCTGGCGCTCCGGGCTGTGCCGCGGCCGAGCCCGGCCCGGCCGGCGGTGCCGCGGCCTGCCAGGTAAAGCAGGATTCCGGCGGCCGCCGCCAGCGCCGCGCAGAGACCCGCCAGCCCTCCAGGGGACAACCAATTTCCGGCCACAGCCGTCCCCCAGACAAGGAGCACAGGTAATACCAGCCGAAGGTCCGTCCGCCGGGTCCGTTCCGTTGGGCGCCGACCCAAGGAGGTCTCACGCGCGGACCGGGACAGCAGGCGGCCGGTGAAGTGCCCGGCAGAGAGGCGCAGGCCCGATCCACGGACCCGACCGTTGCCCACCGGGGCCTCGTGTTCCGCGCGCTGCGGGGACTGGACGGCGGAATCGACGTAGGGCTGCCAGCGGCTCCGTCTGGCTGCCGCAGGACCCCGCAGGCTGGGCCGACCCACGCCGCGGCGCGCCTCGTCCTGCCGTCCCACGTCGCCGTCCCGCCTTGCCACGCCCTGCTGCCCCACGTCAGCGTCCCGCCGTGCCATCTCAGATGCCCACTAGCGGCAGCAGGGCCTCTAGCAACTTCGGACCGATCCCGTCAACGGCGTCGAGCTCCTGCACGGTCTTGAAGCGCCCGTGCTGTTGACGCCAGTCCACGATGCGCTGCGCCAAGACCGGACCGACGCGCGGGAGAGTCCCCAGTTCCTCGAGGCTGGCGGTGTTGAGGTTAATCTTTCCGCCACCGCTGCCGTGACCAGTGCCGCCCGTGGCGGAAGCGGACGCAGGTGGGCCTCCCGCGGGTGCATCGGCCTGATCGGGTTCGCCGCGGATGGGCACCAGGACCTTCTGGCCGTCCTCCACCACCGCCGCCAGGTTGAGCCGGTCCGGATCCGCTTTGTCCGTGGCGCCGCCCGCCGCCAGGATCGCCTCGTAAAGCCGACTGCCCGAAGGCAACTGAACCACCCCCGGCCTGAGCACGGCGCCGGCAACATGGACCTCGATGCTTTCCGGCCCCGCGCTGGCATCCTCTCCTGCCGGCGCGATGGTCTCACTGGCTGCCGGATCGGCTACTTCCTCCACGGCCGGGGCGGACTCGCTTAACGCGACCACCTGCGCGCCGCCGGTACCGGCCTGCCACCAGAAGCAGCCGCCCAACACCGCGGCAAGGACGCCCAGCAGAGCCGCCGCCCGCACCCCGGTCCTGGCCCGCAACCACGCGGAGAGCGGCACCCCTGCAGTGTCCCCGCGCCCGCGGTGCTCCCCGGCGTGCGTTCCGGCGCCGCCGGCACTGCGCCTCCCGACACCACCGGCCGCCGGGGCCGCCGGGGACGGGACGGGGAGGCCAGACGCCGGCACACCCAACAGCCCCCGGGACAGATCCGCTGCCCGGTCCGCACCCAGCTGCATCCCCGAACTCCAGGCCGGCGGCGAATTTCCGGCGCCCCAGCCGGACGGTGAATCAACGGCGTCCCCGGCATTCCCGCCGTCGGGGGCATCCCCGGCATCTCTCAGCGTCGACGCCAGTCGTTCACGGGCAACCTTGACTCCAGTGGCGGATTCAGCTCCCGGGTTTCGGCGTGACATGGAAGTGACTCTAGGCATCCCTCACCCACGCCGACATCCGGCACGAGACGTATGTGGAAATACCCGAGTGATACGCGTAATTTCGTGGCACCGTGCAAGTATTCCCTACGGTGGTGCCCACCCGGACCCGGTGGTAACGTCTGGATCCAATCGAGAAAACTTTGCCGGCTGGGGGCAACCCTGATCGCCTGGATGTGACCATCAGGCGTCGAAAGCTGGTGTGCAATGAAGTGGTTGTTTGGGCCTGCGGCGGTCCTGGCTCTGGGCGGCACTATGTTGCCCCCGCCTGCTATGGCAGACACAACGCAAGCTACCTCCACCCAGACCGTCAACATTTCCGTTGACGGCAGCTTCTGCCCGCAGCACGGTCTCTACGGCATAGCGCATGTGACGGTCGACGGCACGGCAGGAATGAGGGCCGACCAAAACTTCATCTGGACCACCAAGACGGCCGCCACGGCGATTCACTCGGTTCCACCCAGTGGCGCAGTCGGCAATTTCACGGTTGTCTACCACTGCAACGTCCAGGTCTTCTGGTGGCTGGAGCCCGGCGCTGCCCGCAGGGCAAATGCAGCCCTGTGGGTCAACGGCTCGAGCCCGCAGCCGAGTTACACCATCAAGCCGAATCAGCCGGCCACCGCTCCGACAAGCGCACCAGTCCCCGAGCCCACAACAGCGCCAGCCGTCGAGCCCACGACAGCGCCAGCCCCCGGGCCAACCACGGCCCCGACCCCCGCGCCGTCGGCCGCGCCAGCTAACCCGGCCCCCGCGCCGTCGGCCGCGCCGTCGATTGCGCCAGTCCCCGGGCCGACCACAACGCCGGACCCCGATCCAACTGCCGCTCCACCGCCCGCGCCAGTAACCGAACCAACCACCGCGCCAGTCCCAGCGCCAACAACCGAGCCAAGCCCGACTCCATCGCCTGCGCCAACCACCGCGCCGGTCCTCGCGCCAACAGCCGACCCAACCACCGCTCCACCGCCCGCGCCGGCAACCGACCCGGCCCTCGGGCCGACGACCGCGCCCGCGACCGCGACCGCGCCGGCTACGCTGCAAACGACGCTTGGCCTCACCACCGACCCGGCCCTCGGGCCGACAACCGCGCCCGCGACCGCGCCGGCTACGCTGCAAACGACGCTTGGCCTTAGAACCACGCATAGCTCGTAAGGCGCAGCTTCAGTTCGGAATTACTGCTGGTAGGTGATGTAAGCCTCGTACTGAACCCGCCATTTGTCAGCGGCCTTGGGATCCGGGACGGTGGTGGTAAGGAACTGGACGCTAGTCACTTGGCCCTTGAGGTATTTCAGCCATTTGGTCACCTCTTCGGCAACGTCGCGATCTAACTGAGCTACGTGGTGCACCTGCATTGCCATGGCGTCCTCCGGGTTCGCTGGGTTCGGTGGAGTGACTTTACCCCCGGCGCCGGCTCCCGGCCAGCCTTTCGCCCATCAAGGAGGACCCCGGCGCTAGTCGCCAGCGTGCGCGGTTGCCCGGCCGGCGTCCGGTTCCCCGCCGTCCACCACTCCGGCCGCCGGGGTGCGGCGGTCCGCAGTGGCGTCGCTGGAGCCGCTCGCGTCGCCGGCCCCGCTGCCGCTCGAGCTCCCGGGGGTGCTGCCCTCCCCCACGATCACCGCCAGCACGCCGAGCCCCGCGTGGGCGGCCAGGACGGCAGGGAGTGCGCTGATCTGGGCCGGCGGACAAGACGGCAGTGCCATGGCCAGGCGCCGGGCAAGCTCCTCGGCCTCGGCCCGGTTTCCAAAGTGGTGTACTGCCAACCGCGCATGCCCGGCAGGACGCGTGGAGGCATCGGCCACAACGATTTCTTCCAGCCGTGCGATGGCCTTCGCCGCGGACCGAACCCTTTCCAGCGGGATGATCCGGCCATCTTCAACCGCCAGGATGGGTTTGATGGAGAACATGGTTCCCCAGAGCGTGGCCGCGGCCCCTATCCGGCCGCCCCGACGCAGCTGTTCCAGGCTTGGAACATAGAAATACACTTTGGTGCGGTCCAGCCGGTCCTGCGCGAAGGCCAACACGCCGGCAGCATCCCGGCCATCGGCGGCCGCGACGACGGCGCCCTGCACGCCCATCCCCTGCGCCATCCCCACGGTCCGTGAGTCGAGGACCTCTACCGGGATGCCGACCCGTTGGGCCGCCAGGCGAGCGGAGTCGGCGGTGCCGGACAGCGCACCGGCGATGTGAATCGAGACCACGGACTGGAAGCCATGCTCACTGGCGGCCCGGTAGGCGTGTTCAAATTGCCCCGGTGACGGACGCGAGGTCTTGACGGACTTGCCGCTGGCGAGGGCCACGGCGATTGTCTCGGTAATGTCGTCCTCGCCCTCGCCGTAGATTTCGGCGCCGACCATCACGGGCATCGGAACCACGGTCAGCCCGCCGTCGGCGGCGAAGGCCCGGATCCAGTCAGCTGGCAACGCGGCGGCAGAGTCTGTGACCACCGCAACCTGCACGACGGCGGCAGGAGCCACATCGGGGACACCATGCCGGGGGCCCGGGCGAAGGCGAAGAAGCCGCTCGCGCAGCCATGGCCAGCCTGGCGACTCGCGGTGTGGCACCCGGGACCTCCTGCTAGTCGGGACGCATGGGACTTTTTCGCCGGCCAGGGCAGCCGTGCCCGTCACGTCCCCTGACACTGGCCGCCGCCTTTGGCCGGCAGCCCGTGTCAGGGACGTACGGCGGTTAGGCCGGGACGATGTTGACCAGTTTAGGCGCCCGCACGATCACCGTGCGGAGGGCACGGCCGTCGAGGACGCGCTGGACATTTTCCGAGGCCAGCGCGAGTTCGCGAAGATCCTCTTCAGAAATGTCGGGGGAAACCTCCAGGCGGTCCCGCACCTTGCCCTGCACCTGGACGACAGCCGTGACCGTGTCCTCCACGAGCAAGGCGTCGTCGTGCGCGGGCCAGCCGGCGTTGGCCACCGAGGCAGGGTGCCCCAGGACGTTCCACAGGTCCTCGGCGGTGTACGGAGCAAACAGGCTCAGGATGACGGCCACGGCTTCTACAGCTTCGCGGACGGCAGGGTCCGCGCCGCCGGCACCGCTGGCTGCGTCAATAGCTTTGCGGGTTGCGTTGACCAGTTCCATCAGCTTTGCCACAACCACGTTGAACTTGTTGTTGTCCAGCAGGGCCTGCGCATCGGCAATAGTGCGGTGCGTGACGGTGCGGAGTGCACGGTCACCGGTGGCGAAGTCGACGCCGGGTGCGCTCGACACATCCTGGCCGAGGCGCCAGGCGCGGGCCAGGAACTTCGCGGAACCCGACGGCGATACGTCCGCCCAATCGACGTCGTCCTCCGGCGGGGAGGCGAAGATCATGGTCAGGCGTACGGCGTCCACGCCGAACTTGTCCAGTTGTTCGCTGAGGTCGACGCCGTTGCCCAGGGACTTGCTCATGGCCTTGCCGCCGTTGAGCACCTGGCCCTGGTTCAGCAGCGCACTGAACGGTTCGTCCGCGTCGATCATGCCCAGGTCGTGGATGACCTTGGTGAAGAACCGCGCATAGAGCAGATGCAGGATCGCGTGCTCAACGCCTCCGACGTACTGGCCAACCGGCATCCAGTCGTTGATCTTTTCCGGATCGAACGGGCCTTCCGTGTACTGCGGGGAGACAAAGCGCAGGAAGTACCAGGAGGAATCCACGAACGTGTCCATGGTGTCGGTGTCCCGCTTTGCCGGGCCGTGGCAGTTGGGGCACTCGACATTGACCCAGCTTTCGACCGCGGCCAGCGGGGACGTGCCCTTCGGGGACAGGTCTTCGCCGCGCAGATCCGCAGGCAGGGTCACAGGCAGCTGATCGTCCGGGACCGGGACCTCGCCGCAGGCCGGGCAGTGGATGATGGGGATCGGGGTGCCCCAGAACCGCTGCCGGCTGAGCAGCCAGTCACGCAGGCGGAAGTTCACGAACTTCTCGCCTGTGCCCAGCTCACGCAGGATCTCGATGGCGGCCGGGATGGCCTCGGCCTTCGGCAGCCCGTCCAGGGGGCCGGAGTTGATCAGGGTACCCTCGCCTATGGTGGCGATGCCCGTGGTCGCGGGGTCTTCCTCGCCGGTGTCCAGTACTGCCCGGACGGGCAGGTCAAAGGTCTTGGCGAAGTCGAGGTCGCGCTGGTCATGGGCCGGGACGGCCATGATGGCGCCCGTGCCATAGTCGGCCAGGACATAGTCCGCGGCCCACACAGGCAGCTTCTCGCCATTGAGCGGGTTGATCGCGTAGCGCCCTGTAAAGACGCCGGTCTTCTCGCGCTCAGTGGACTGGCGCTCGATTTCGGACAGCGCCTTAACTTGTTCGCGGTAGGCGTCCAGGGCTGCGGCGTGCTCGTCCGTGACCAGTTCGACGGCTAGCGGTGCGTCCGCGGCGACGACGAAGAAGGTGGCGCCGTAGAGGGTGTCCGGACGCGTCGTGAAAACGGTGACATCCTTGGCGGCCTTGCCGCCGGCGGCCTCGATCACGAAGTTGACGTGGGCGCCCTCGGAGCGGCCTATCCAGTTCTTCTGCATGGCCAGGACGCGCTCGGGCCAGTGCCCGCGCAGTTCGTCCATGTCATCGAGCAGGCGGTCGGCGTAGTCCGTGATCTTGAAGTACCACTGGTTCAAGGACTTCTTTGTGACGGGCGTGCCGCACCGCTCGCAGGCGCCATTGACTACCTGTTCGTTGGCCAGCACAGTCTGGTCTTTGGGGCACCAGTTAACCGGCGAATTCTTGCGGTAGGCCAGTCCACGCTCGTAGAAGCGCTTGAACAGCCACTGGGTCCAGCGGTAATACCCCGGGTCGGAGGTGTGCAGCCGGCGGGACCAGTCCGCTGAAATGGCGTAGCGCTTGAACGACGCCGCCTGGGTGTCGATGTTGGCGTAGGTCCACTCACTGGGGTGCGCGTTGCGCTTGATCGCGGCGTTCTCTGCGGGCAGGCCGAAGGAGTCCCAGCCGATCGGGTGCAGCACGTCGTAGCCCTGCTGGCGCAGGTAGCGCGCCACGACGTCGCCCATCGCGAATGCCTCGGCGTGGCCCATGTGAAGGTCACCGGAAGGATACGGGAACATGTCCAGCACATAGCGGCGTTCCTTTGAGCCGTCGTCGAGCGGCGTGAAGACCTTCAGGTCTTCCCAGACCTGTGGCCATTTGGATTCCATTGCCGCGAAGCTGTAGGCACCTTCCTCGGGCCCCTCCGCCGCGGCTGCTGGTGATCCGGTCTGTGTTTCCGGCTGAACGCTCACTGCTGGCCTCTTCTGTTCTATGCGGCTTGTCATCCCAAGCCTGCCTACCTTCAGGCCTGCCTGCCGCCAGGCCTGTTCACCATCAAGTCTGCACTGTCACGGCCGGTTGCCCGGCCCTGACTCCATACGTTCGTACGTGCTACTCCTGCTGTTACTTCGTGCTGTGCGGCCCCGGAATTTACCCCGGACACACAAAAGCCCCTCGACATGGAGGGGCCGCCGCTCGGCAATCCGGGGACGCTTCGGAATCGAGGTCTCGTCGGGATGCCGGGCGGCTAGCTAAGCAGGAGCACGGCGCGCATAGGACCACTTTAGCCCCTCGGGCTGGTTCGCGCTGAACCGACGACTCCGGGGCTGCCCGGTAGTCACAGTCGACTCGCGCTCCGGCGACCTTCGCGGGCCGCTAGGTCCACAATTGTTACAAATGCCATACGCGTGGAATTGCGGTACTTTCGGCCTATTGACAAATGCCCAAGGCGAGCAATTGAAACCGAATTCCAGGTGGCTCCTAAAGCTAAAACAGGTATTAAAACGATCAATACTGGGGTAACTGCCTGCGGGAGCCCGGACAGTCCCACGAAGTTTGTGCAGAAAGGGCGTTATGCGGCTTCAAGCTGGGAGAAACCCGTGAAAAACCGGTGATGGGGCTAACAATTTTAATCTTGCCAAACGATTCAGTTGGGGACACTATTCGATAAAGATCAGCAAATGGATCTCTAGGGGGGATTCGCAAATGGTCTCGGGTTGAGGAGCCTGTCATGTATCACTTGCGCAATTCTTCCGTGCACCTACCGAAAACTCCCGCCGGCCGCATTCGCGACGCCGGCTCCCTGGAACAGAGCTAGCCATGTTCGGCTGGATCACTCGTTTCAGTCTGCAGTTCCGCATCCTGGTTCTCGCCGTGGCCGCCGGACTCATTGCCTTTGGGGTAGTGAATGTCCCCCATGTAGCCATCGACAGCATGCCCGAGTTTGCTCCCGCGCACGTCGAGATCCAGACCGAGGCCTTGGGCCTCTCAGCTGCCGAAGTCGAACAGCTCATCACCGCTCCGATGGAAGCGGACCTCTTGAACGGGGTGGCATGGCTCGATGAAATCCGGTCCAAGTCCGTTCCTGGCCTGTCCTCCATCGAGCTCGTGTTCGAGCCGGGCACCGACCTTCTGCGCGCCCGCCAGCTGGTGGCCGAACGCATGACCCAGGCCCACGCGCTGCCGCAAGTCTCCGCGCCGCCCCTGATCATGCAACCGCTGTCGTCAACCAGCCGCGTCCTGATGGTCCGGATGAATTCCAAGGAGCTCTCCGGGATCGAAATGTCGGTCCTGGCCCGGTGGAAGATCAAGCCGCGGCTGATCGGCATTCCCGGTGTTGCCAATGTTTCCATTTGGGGACAGCGCGAGCAGCAGCTTCAGGTCGAAGTGACCCCGGCGCAGATGCGCGACAAGGGCATCACGCTCGAACAGATCATCAAGACCACGGGCAATGCAGTGTGGGTGTCGCCGCTGAGCTTCCTTGAAGCGTCGACCCCCGGCACGGGCGGGTTTGTGGAGTCCCCCAGCCAGCGCCTGGGCATTCAGCACGTCCTGCCCATCCGAACGCCCGCGGACCTGGCCAAGGTCAGCGTCGAGGACGCCCAGCCTCCCGTGCTCCTGGGTGACATTGCCCAGGTGAAGGAAGACCACCAGCCGCTGATCGGCGATGCGGTCGTCGGCCAGGATGCAGGCCTCCTGCTGGTCGTCGAGAAATTCCCCGGAACCAGCACGCTGCAGGTCACCAAGGACATCGAAGCTGCCCTGAACGACATGCAGCCCGGGCTTTCTGCAATTCAGATGGATACCTCCGTCTTCCGGCCGGCCTCATTCCTGCAAGATGCCGTGGACGGACTCGGCGTGGCGCTCCTCGTGAGTCTCCTGATCACCGTCCTGCTCTTCTGGGTCCTCTTCCGTTCATGGCGTGTCGCCGTGATCGCCCTCGTGGCGATAACCACGACAGTCATGGCGGCTTCAGTGGTGCTCTACTTGCTCGACTCCACCCTGAATATCTCGATCCTGGCCGGCATCATCCTGGGTGTTTCCGTGATTGTCGGAGACATCGTGGAGGATGTGCAGGCGCAGCGGCGCCGGCCGTTGCGGACCACGGAGACCGAGACTGATGCCACCATCAGGTTCCGCATGGTCCAGCTTGTCCGCAGCGTCCGCACCCCGCTGTTCCACGGGTCGCTCATCATGGCCCTCGCGCTGGTTGCGACGCTGTTCGTTACGGGAGTCGGCGGTGCGTTCTTCCGCCCCCTCTTCTGGTCCCTGGCGCTGGCGCTTGCCGCTTCAATGCTGGTGGGTTTGTCCGTGACACCGGTCCTGGCATATCTCCTGCTCCCCGCTGAGAAGGCCCGGCGGGCGGACTCGGCCACTGTTGTCCGGACCAGGTCCTACTACAACCGGGCCCTGGAGGGCGCACGCTCCCGCACCGCGCTCGGCATCGTCGCTGTCGCCGTAGTGGGACTGCTGGGACTGGCCGCCGCCTCCCAACTGGCCGGAAACCGGGCGGTCGTTCCGACGATTCCGGACCGCACGCTCCTGGTGCAGTGGGACTCGATGGCGGGCACGTCCACCGACGAGGTCCGCCGGGTGGCGTCGAAGGCGTCCGATGAACTGCGGACCCTGCCGGGCGTTTCGGGAGTGGGCGGGCATATCGGCCGCGCCATCTCCTCCGACAAGGTTGTGGGGAACAGCTCCGCGGAACTCTGGGTATCCATCACACCCGATGCCAACTTCAGCGAAACGGAGAAGGCAGTCCGTGAGGTCGTCCAGGGCTACCCGGGCATCGCCCACAACGTGGTGAACTACTCCCAGCAGAAGATTGGTCAACAGCGCAGCAGCATGGATCCGGGATTCGCCGTCCGCGTTTACGGAACCGACTTGCCCGTGCTGCGCGAGAAGGCCGAAGAGGTCCGCAAGGCCATCGAAAAGGTCGACGGCGTGAAGAACCCGACGATCAATGCCAGCGCCATGACGCCCATCGTCGAAGTCGAGGTCAACCTTGAGGCGGCGCAGAAGGTCGGAATCAAACCCGGCGACGCACGGCGCGCCGCTGCCGCCCTGATGCAAGGCATCGTCGTGGGCAACCTCTTCGAACAGCAAAAGGTCTTTGAAGTGGTGGTGCGCGGCGCGGGGGGTGTCAGGGATGACCTGACCAGCATCCGTGAACTCCTGCTCGACACGCCCAACGGCGGCCAGGTTCAGCTGGGCCAGATCGCCGATGTCCGGCTCGTCCCCAATGAAGTCGTGATCCAGCACGATGACACCTCGCGCCGGATCGATGTCGTGGCCGAGGTCAGCGGGCGGCCGCTTGCTGATATCCAGCGCGATATCAACACGGCGATCGAGCAGATCCAGTTCCCGCTTGAATACCACGCCGAAATCCCCACGAAGTACAGTGAACAGCTCGCCGGCGACGCCCTGGTTCTCTGGATCGGCGCGGCCGCCCTCCTGGCAATCCTGCTCCTTCTCCAGACAGCCGTGCGGAGCTGGAAGCTGGCGCTTGCCGTCTTCCTTTCCCTGCCGGCAGCGCTGGCGGGGTCCGCCGTGGCAGCGTGGATCGCGGGAGGCGCCATCACCGTACTGGCGCTCACGGCGTTTGCCGCGGTGTTGGCTATCGCCGTCCGCAACGCGACGCTGCTCTCGGCCAGGACGGATGAGCTGTGGCGGGCTGCCCCACACGACCCCCCTGACAAAGTCATCATGATGGCGGCCCGGGACCGGGTATCGCCCATCCTCAAGGCCGCCCTGATCACAATTGCGGTCCTGTTCCCGCCGGGACTTTTCGGCGGCGCCGTGGGCTGGGCCCTACTGGGTCCGATGGCCCTGATCATTGTCAGCGGACTCATCACAACAACTCTCATCGGGATCTTCGTACTCCCCCTGCTCGCACTCTGGTTTGGGCCAAAGGCCGCCCCGGAAGAGTGGGCCGAAGTCTACGAGGCCGAAGTTCCCGTCCAGCCCGTTACGCAGGAAAAGGTGGAAGCAAAATGACCAGCCAACAGCCCCTGCGGCGCCTGCCCCTGGCGGCCGCCGTATGTGCAGCACTTCTGTTCGCGCTGCCCGCATGTGCCCAGACGACGGCGGCGGCACCCGCCTTCGTAGCAGCCAACGAACCAGCCAAGGTGGAAAAGAATGCCGCAACAGGCATCGCAAAGCTGACCTTGACCGAAAAGGGAGTCGAACGCCTGGATCTGAAGACCGAAACCGTCAAGGCCGGCAAGGGGAAGGACGTCGTCGTGCCCTACGCCGCGCTGCTCTATGACGCCAGCGGAAAAACCTGGGTCTACACCAACCCGGCCCCGCGGGTTTACCAGCGGCAGGCGGTCACCGTAGCCAAGGTGGAGAACGGACTGGTGACGGCCTCGGCCGGCCCCGCTGCCGGTACCACCATCGTGACCGTCGGCGCGGCTGAACTCTTCGGCGCTGAATTCGATACGGCGCACTGACATGCGCCGTATTGTCGCAGCAAGTCTGAGGTTCCGATCGATCATCATTGCGATGGCGGCGGCCCTCATGATCGTGGGCGGCGCGCAACTCAGCAGAGCTTCTGTGGATGTTTTCCCGGAGTTTGCACCGCCCCGCGTCGAGGTCCAGACGGCGTGTCTGGGACTCACCGCCTCCGAAGTTGAGGAACTCGTAACGGTCCCGATGGAGCAGGCCTTCAACGGCATAGACGGCCTGGACCAGATGCGGTCCAAGTCTGTGTCGCAGCTGTCCGCGATTGTGATGGAGTTCAAGCCCGGAACTGATCTGCTCACCGCCAGGCAACTGGTCTCGGAGCGGATGGCAACGGTCATACCGACGCTGCCCACGTGGGCAGCGCCGCCGCTGATGCTCCAGCCGCTGTCGTCCACCAGCCGTGTCATGAAGATCGGGCTGTCTTCCGAGAGCCGCTCCCTGATCGAGATGTCCATGATTTCCTACTGGAATATCCGGGCACATCTCCTGCGGGTGCCGGGCGTCGCGAACGTGGCGATCTGGGGCGAACGCCTTCAGATGCTGCAGGTCCAGGTTGATCCGGCCAAGCTGGCGGCCAACAAGGTCACACTGGACTCCGTCATGAACTCCACGTCCGACGCCTTGGACGCGGGCCTGCTCAAGTACTCTTCCGGCGCCTTGATCGGCACAGGAGGGGCGCTGGAAACGCCCAACCAGAGCATGACCATCAGGCACGTACAACCCATCACGTCTCCGGCGGACCTGGCCCAGGTGCCATTGGAGGACCGTCAGGGAATGCCTCCCCTGCGTCTTGCCGACGTGGCCAACGTCGTGGAGGACCACCAGCAACTGATCGGTGACGCGGTCATCAACGGCGGCCCTGGACTGATGCTCATTGTCGAAAAACTGCCCTGGGGCAACACGCTCGAGGTCACGCGCGGGGTTGAGGAAGCGCTGAAGGAACTCCAGCCCGGCCTGACCGGGATCGCGGTCGACACCACCCTGTTCCGACCTGCCTCGTTCATCGAGGAGTCCCTCGGCAACCTGAGCCTCGCGTTGCTGCTGGGCTGCTTCCTGGTGGTCCTGGTGCTTAGTGTCTTCCTGTTCCAATGGCGGACGGCGCTTGTGAGCGTGACGGCCATCCCGTTGTCGCTGATGGCCGCCGCCCTGGTGCTCTATTGGACCGGGGGCACGATTAATACGATGGTGCTTGCAGGGCTCGTGATTGCCGTCGGGGTGGTGGTGGACGATGCCATCATCGACGTCGAGAACATCGTCCGACGACTCCGGCACCACCGGGCCAGCGGCGGGACCGAGAGTACCGCCCGCGTGGTCGTCAACGCCTCCCTGGAAGTTCGCGCCCCCATTGTCTACGCCACCCTGATTATCGTCGCCGCCACAGTGCCGATCTTCTTCCTGGACGGGCTGACCGGCGCCTTCTTCCGCCCCCTGGCGACGTCCTACACGCTGGCCGTGATGGCGTCCATGCTGGTGGCCCTCACGGTCACCCCGGCGATGGCGTACATCTTCCTGCGCAATGCCAAGCTCGAAGATCGGGATCCGCCGGTGGTCCGGGTCCTCAAGCGCTGGTACGGCGCGGCCCTGCGACCCATTGTGAAGCGGCCACTGCCGGGCTATCTCGCGGTGGCGGCGCTCGGCGTCGTCGGAATCATAGCGGCACCGCTCCTGGGTCAATCGCTGTTGCCGTCGTTCAAGGAACGCGACTTCCTCATGCACTGGGTCACGCAACCCGGCACGTCCAATGCCGAGGAAGTGCGCGTGAGCCAACTGGCCTGCAGGGAGCTGATGACCATTCCGGGCGTCAACAACTGCGGATCCCACATCGGTCAGGCTTTCGCCGCCGATGAGGTGGTGGGCGTCAACTTTGGCGAGAACTGGATCAGCGTTGACCCCTCGGTCGACTACGACAAGACGCTGGCCTCTATCCAGCAGGTAGTGGATGGGTACCCCGGCATCCACCGTGACGTCCAGACCTACCTGAAGGAACGTGTCCGCGAGGTGCTCACCGGCACGGGCTACTCGATCGTCGTCCGTGTATACGGTGATGACCTCGCCACGCTGAAGAAGCAGGCGGACAAGGTCAAGACTGTCCTTGCCGACATCGAGGGGGCAATCGGAGCCAAAGTCGCTCTGCAGGTCAATGTTCCGCAGGTGGACGTTGAGGTGAATCTGGACGCCGCCAACCGCTACGGCCTGAAGCCCGGTGACGTTCGCCGTGCCGCAGCCACCCTGGTGTCCGGTGAGGAGGTGGGCGACGTCTACCGCGACGGCAGAGCCTACGACGTCCAGGTCTGGAGTCCTCCCGCGATCCGGACCAGCGTCACGAGCATCGAGAACCTCCCCTTGGACACTCCCAGCGGACGGGTGATCCGGGTGGCCGATGTCGCCAAGATCACGGTCAAGCCCACCCCCAACGTCATTGAGCGTTCGGAAGGGTCCCGCCGACTCGATGTCAGCGCCAACGTCAAGGAGGGCGATCTCGCAAAAGTGGTCGAGAAACTCGAATCCGACCTCAAGGCCGTGGAGTTCTCTACTGGTTACAACGCGGAGATCCTGGGCGAATACGCAGAGCGGCAGGCTGCCTCACAACGGCTTCTCCTCTTTTCGGCCGGCGCCCTGGTTGTGGTGTTCCTCCTGCTCCAGGCGGCATTCCACAGCTGGCGGCTTGCCACCCTTGGCATCCTGACGCTGCCAGTAGCACTGGTTGGCGGGGTGATCGCCGCGCACATGAGCGGCGGAATCCTGTCCCTCGGGTCGCTGGTCGGGTTCCTGACAGTGATGGGCATCGCCGCCCGCAACGGCATCCTGCTCATCAACCACTGCCAGCATCTGGAGCAGTTCGAGGGCGTGCCGTTCGGCCGGGACCTGGTCCTGCGGGGCGCGGCCGAACGCTTGTCGCCAATCCTGATGACCACGCTCGCCACCGCGCTCGCGCTGGTGCCGCTGGTGGTGATGGGTAACCGGCCCGGCCATGAGATCGAGCACCCCATGGCCGTGGTGATCCTGGGCGGGCTGGTGACTTCGACACTGGTCAACCTTTTCATCGTTCCGTCGCTCTACCTTCGGTTCGCGAAGAAGGGCCCGGCACGTGATCGCGGGTCCCGCGACCCGGAACCCGTACCAGCCGCCTAACCCAACCACGCATGAGAGGGCAGTCAGATGACTCCACGATCTAAGAGATTTACCGCTTACGGGTCCGCGCTCCTGCTGGTGGTGGCGTCCCTGACGGTGGCGACCGCGGCGACGGCGGTGGCGGCCGCTCCGGCTGCCACCCCGGCGGCCGCCAGTTCGAAGGAACTGTGCGGCCCCGGCTCGGCGTTGTCGTTCCACCGTTCCGCTTTCCCGTCGAAGCCGGACATTGACAACAAGTGGCTCACACTCAAGCCCGGAATGCATCGCACCACCACGGGCAAGGTAGTCTCGCCGGACGGGACGACCGCCCGTACGGTGGTCAGCATCGTGACGGGCCTGACCAAGGTCATCGACGGGGTCAAGACGATCGCGATTTGGGACCGGGACTACTCCGACGGTGAACTCGTGGAGTCCGAGCTCGCATTCTTCGCCCAGACGAGGAAGGGGACGGTGTGGCTCTTCGGCGAGTATCCGGAGGAGTACGAGAACGGCAAGCTTGTCGGCGCCCCCAGCACGTTCATCAGCGGCATCGACAAAGCCCGTGCCGGCATTGCGATGCAGGCCCGGCCACACCGGAACACACCGGCCTACGTCCAGGCCTACGCCCCCAGCGTGGACTTCCTGGACTGCGGTGACGTCAAATACAAGGACCTGTGCGTCTGTGTCCCCGCGGGGTGCTACGACGACGTCATGGTGATCGATGAGTTCAACCCGCTGGATCCCCCGAGCGCTGGCCATCAGCGCAAGTACTACGCTCCCGGGACCGGGCTTATCAAAGTGACCGCCGTGGGCGGCCAAGACCAGGAGTTCATGGACCTGGTCAAGATCAAGAAGCTCAACCGAACGGAACTGGCCAGCGTCAATAAGCAAGCGCTGGCGATTGACCGCCGCGGCTACACGGTCAGCAAGGACGTCTACGCCAAGACGCCGCGCGCTGTTGTGAGCACCCGGTAAGTGCGTCCCTTGTCCTGAGGGACGAATCGGAGGCGGCAAAATGAGGAGCTCCGGCCAGGTTTCCCTGACCGGAGCTCCTCATTGTGCGCCGAAGCCGTGCCCGGCCTGCGGGTCAGGATGCCCCTACCGGACGTCCTCGTCAACCCAGTCCATGGACTTGGTGATGGCCTTCTTCCAGAGGCGCATCTGGCGTTCCCGCTCGGACTGGTCCATTTGCGGTTCCCACCGCTTGTCCTCGGCCCAGTTTGCAGAGCACTCGCCCAGGTCCTTCCAGAATCCGACCGCCAGGCCGGCCGCGTAGGCTGCGCCCAGCGCGGTCGTCTCCACTACCTTCGGACGGATGACCGGCACGCCGAGGATGTCCGCCTGGAACTGCATGAGTGCGTCGTTGGCGACCATGCCGCCGTCGACCTTCAGTTCCGTCAGCGGCACGCCGGAGTCGGCGTTGACGGCGTCCAGCACCTCGCGGGTTTGGAAGGCTGTGGCCTCCAGCGCCGCGCGGGCGATGTGGTTCTTGTTCACAAAGCGGGTCAGGCCCACAATGGCGCCGCGGGCGTCTGAACGCCAGTACGGCGCGAAGAGGCCCGAGAACGCCGGCACAATGTACACGCCGCCGTTGTCCTCCACCGAGGCCGCGAGGGTCTCGACCTCCGGGGCGCTGCTGATCAGGCCGAGATTATCCCGCAGCCACTGGATGAGCGAGCCGGTGACGGCGATGGAGCCCTCCAGCGCGTAATGCGGCGCCGCGTCACCGAGCTTGTAGCCAACGGTGGTCAGCAGCCCGTTCTTGGAGTGGATAATTTCCTCGGCCGTGTTGAAGATCAGGAAGCAGCCCGTGCCGTACGTGTTCTTGGCTTCACCGGCGTCGAACGCCGCCTGGCCGAACGTGGCCGCCTGCTGGTCGCCGAGGATGCCGGCCACCGGAACCTCGCGCAGCAATTGGGAGGTGTGCACCGTGCCGTAGACCTCGGAGGAGGACTTGATGGTCGGCATCATGGAGGCCGGGACGCCGAACGCGTCCAGGATCTCCTGGTCCCAGGACAGCGTCTCGAGGTCCATGAACATGGTCCGCGAGGCGTTGGTCACGTCGGTGACGTGCACTCCGCCGTCGGTCCCGCCGGTCAGGTTCCAGAGCACCCAGCAGTCGGTGTTGCCGAAGACGAGGTCGCCGGCCTCCGCCTTGGCCCGGGCGCCTTCGACGTTGTCCAGGATCCACTTGATCTTGGTGCCGGAGAAGTAGGTCGCCAGCGGCAGGCCCACCTTCTGCTTGAAGCGGTCTGCGCCCCCCTCTTTCGCGAGCTCGTCCACGATCGGCTGGGTGCGGGTGTCCTGCCACACGATGGCGTTGTAGATCGCCTCGCCGGTGGTCTTGTCCCACACAACGGCCGTTTCGCGCTGGTTGGTGATGCCGACGGCGGCGATGTCGTGCCGGGTCAGGTTCGCCTTGGACAGGGCCGAGCCGATCACTTCGCGGGTGTTGTTCCAGATTTCAGCAGGATTGTGCTCCACCCAGCCGGCCTGGGGGAAAATCTGCTCATGCTCCATCTGGCCCGAGGAGACAATGCTGCCGCTGTGGTCGAACACGATGGCGCGGGTGCTCGTGGTGCCCTGGTCGATTGCAACTACGTACTGGTTCATATTGACGTCCTTGTCTGTTTGGCGTGGCAGTTGAACTGGCAGTTAGAGAGGAAGTACAGGGGGGATGATCGGCACCACCGCGGCCACAAGTCCCGCAAGGCCGCCACCGATCAGCGGTCCCACCACCGGGATCCAGGAGTAGCTCCAGTCGGAAGACCCTTTGCCCTTGATCGGGAGCAGGGCATGGGCGACGCGGGGGCCAAGGTCACGGGCCGGGTTGATGGCGTAGCCGGTGGGACCGCCGAGGGAAACGCCGATGCCCACAACGAGCAGGGCGACCGCCAGCGGGCCGAGTCCGGAAGGTGTCCCTCCGAAGGTCAGGATGACGAACACGAGGACAAAGGTGCCGATGATCTCGGTGGCCAGGTTCCACGGGTTGGAGCGGATCGCGGGGCCGGTGGAGAAGACGGCCAGCTTGCTGGCGGGCTCGGTCTCGACGTCAAAGTGCTGCCGGTAGGCCACCCACATGATGACTGCGCCAAGGAAGGCACCAACAAGTTCACCGCCGAAGTACGTCAGGGTTGAGGCGAAGTCGACCGGAACGCCGGGGGCGTACAACCTCTTGCCGTTGAGCAGCAGGCCAAAGGTGACCGCGGGGTTCAGGTGCGACCCGGACTGGACGGCAACATAGACACCGCAGAAGACGGCAATGCCCCACCCCCAGGTGACCATGAGGAACCCGCCGTTGTTGCCCTTGGTGCCTCTGAGCGCAACGTTGGCCACAACGCCGCAACCCAACAGGGTCAGCATTGCGGTTCCGAATACTTCGGACAGGAATACTATTCCAAGAGACATCTTTGACTCCTCTATTTTCTGTTGTCGGCCCTTCGCGAGTTTGAAGGGCCGTGGGGCCGGCAGCATGTTGGTGCTGCCGGCCAGCCACTGCGCCGGCCGCCGGGGCGGACCGCGCAGTGCTTGCACCCGGGCTTCCCCGCCCGGGCACGCAAGCCGTATCAGGCGACCAGGCTGTGGACCTGGACGCGGTGGAACCGCTCAAGCACCTCCTGCGTGTGGCTGATTTCCTTGGCCCGGCGAGCCGCGTCCCAGCCGAGCGGGCCCGAAAGTGTGTCGGCAACTTCGTTCAGCAGTTCCCCCGTCACGAGTCCCCGGAAAGCCAACGAGGTGCGGCGGATGAGCACGTCCACGAGGTGTCCGACCTGCTCGTGCGCCGCCATGAACTCCAATTCACGGGTGCTGAGCTCGCGGGTGGAGTGCAGCGGCCTGTCGGGTGCACCGGCCGGGTCCGCATCCAGGAATCGGATGACTTCCTCGGCACGGGTCCCGTAGCGGGTCAGCAGCCCGGTGACGCGGGCGGCGTCGCGGCCGGCCGACATGTGGGCCTTGATCCACCGCTGGACACCGTCCGCGCTGTCCGGGAAGCCGGCGCCGCCGCCGATGGCGAGCTGCGCCGTCGAGACCTTCCGTTCCATGCCGAGTTCGGCCAGGACGTCGTTGCTCAGGTGCTCGGCGAGGGCCCGGAACGTGGTCCACTTGCCGCCCACGAGACTGAGGACGGCCCCGCCCGAAGCCACACGGCGTTCGATCCTGTAGTCCCGGCTGACGAACCCGGGCTGGGTCGCGTCATGCCTCGGAAGCGGGCGCACACCGGAGAACGTGTAGACCACCTGTTCCCGGTCCACGGGGATGCCGGGGAACACGTGCCCGATCAGGTCGAAGAAGTAGTCGATTTCCGCGTCGGTGCAGACGGCGTCCTGGGCCATGTCGGCGTCGACGTCGGTGGTGCCGACCAGGACGCGGTCCCCCATCGGATAGATCAGCACGATCCGGCCGTCGGTGTGCTCGAAAAAGATCTCCCGGCCGTTGCACGCCGCCAGCAGCTCCGGATGGTCCAGCACGATGTGCGAACCTTTGGTTCCGCCCATGAACGACGACGCCGCCCCCATCGCCTCGTTGGTCAGGTCGACCCAGGCGCCGGTGGTGTTCACAATGACGTCGGCGGAGAAGTCGAACACTTCGCCGGTCAGCTCGTCGCGCAACTGGACTGTTGTGCCGTTGCCTCCGGTGGAGCCGGTTCCGCCTGTGGCGCCTTCCGCGGCACCTGTCGAAACGAGCGAGACGTAATTGCTGGCCCGGGCCGTGCGGCTGTCCGCGCCGCCGGCCTTCTCGCCGTCCTGAAGCACGTCCAGGGTGAGGCGCTCGGGGTTGTGGACGGAGGCGTCGAAATAGGTGGCCGCGTATTTGATCCCCGGGTGCAGACGGGGCAGCTCGGCCAGGGCCCGCTTGCGTCCGCGGAACTGGTGCCGCGGAACCGTGCCGCCGTCGCGGGAGAAGAAGTCGTACATGCTCAGGCCCAGCTTGATCAGGAACGCTCCACGCTCAGTGTGCTTGCCCTGCTTATGGGTCAGGAAGCGCATCGGGGCGGCCAGCACTCCGGAGAAGGTGCTGAAGATCGGGATCGTGGTCTGCAGCGGTTTGACGTAGTGGGGTGCGATCCGCAGGAGCCTGTTGCGCTCGACCACGGACTCCTGGACGAGGCGGAACTCGCCGTTCTCGAGGTACCGGATGCCGCCGTGGATCATGTGGGAGGAGGCTCCACTGGCCCCCTGACAGTAGTCGCCGCGCTCAACGAGCGCCACATCGACGCCCTGCAGGGCCAGGTCACGGAACGTGCCCACCCCGTTGATTCCGCCGCCGATGATCAAAACCTGCGCGCGCCGCCGCGTCCGCAGCTTCTGCACCGAGGCGCGATCGTTCGCCGGTGTGCCGACTGAGTCCTTCTGTCCCAAAACTGCTCCCTTGGGTTTGGTTCTGTGCGGCACGCCCGTGGCGCGGCGCCGTTCAACACTATTCTTTGGACTAATGGAAAATGGAGTCAAGCACTATGCACAAACGTGCAGACGGGAAATTTCATGACGCATTCACGCCAGTCCGACGCCCTCCGCGCGGCCCAGCTGTATTACCTCCAGGACCTGACCATGGACGCCATTGCCCGCGAGCTCCGGACGTCCCGGTCCACGGTTTCACGGCTGTTGTCGGCGGCCCGGGATTCGGGTCTGGTGCAGATCCAGATCCGGAGCCCGCTGGACACCGGGCCCGAACTTGAGAGCATGATCCGCGCCGAATTCAAGGTGGATGTCCACGTTGTCCCGGTGGTAGACACCCTGAATGAGGCGGAAACACTGGACCGCGTGGCCATGCAGGCCGCCCGGACGATTGGACCGCTGGTGGACTCCAACGCCATCATCGGCGTCGCCTGGGGTTCCACCCTGAGTGCCGTGAGCCGCCACCTGACCCGAAAGATCACCCACGACAGCGTGATCGTCCAGCTCAACGGCGCCGGCAACATGCAGACCACCGGCATCACCTACGCCTCCGACATCATGCGACGGTTCGGCAGCGCCTACGGTGCACGGGTGGAACAGTTTCCCGTCCCGGCTTTCTTCGACCACGCCGCGACCAAAACAGCCATGTGGAATGAGCGCAGTGTTCAGCGAATCCTGGAGCTGCAGGCCCGGATGAGCATCGCGATCTTTGGCGTCGGATCGGTCGACGCCGACTACCCCAGCCACGTATACGCCGGCGGCTACCTCGATGAAGACGACCTGAACGTTCTGGCGACTTCCGACGTGGTGGGCGATGTTGCCACGGTGTTCTTCCGGGCCGATGGATCCTCTGACGGCATCACGCTCAACGAGCGGTCCACCGGGCCGGACCTGGCCCAGCTCCGCCAGGTGCGGCGCCGCATCTGCGTCGTGTCCGGCGCCTCCAAGATCAACGGGCTCCGGGGCGCGCTGGCGGCGGGGCTGGCCACCGACCTGATCCTGGATGAGGCCAGCGCCCGCAGGCTGGTCCGGTTCGACGGGCTGTCCTGAGTGGCCACGGCGCACCGCCACCGGAGCTGCGGGCGGCACCGGGGGTCCTGCGGTCCGGCGCCCGCCAGCGCCAGTAGGTAAAGTCATTGTCATGAAACTCTCCCCCCAGCTGACACTGAACAACGGCGTATTGATCGACCGGCTGGGATTCGGGCTGTACAAGGTTCCCCCGGCCGACGCCGCCAGCCTGGTGACCATGGCGGTCGAGGCCGGCTACCGGCATTTCGACACCGCCGCCATGTACGGCAATGAGACCGGCGTCGGAAAGGGCATCGGTGCCCTGTCCGGATTTGAGGGTACGGGCGGTGAGCCGGGGGAAACCGCACCCTACGTTTCCCGTGAGGACCTCTTCGTCACCACCAAGGTCTGGAATGACGACCACGGCTTCGACAACACGATGCGGGCGTTCGACACCTCGATGTCCAACCTCGGCCTGGAATACATCGACCTCTACCTGATCCATTGGCCGTGCGCGCGGCGTGGCCTGTTCCCGGACACATACCGGGCCCTGGAGACGCTGTACCGCGAAGGCAAGGTCCGTGCAATCGGCGTCTGCAACTTCCAGCCGCAACACCTGGACCGGCTTCTGCAAACGGCCGAGGTAGTACCGGCCGTGAACCAGATCGAGCTTCATCCCTGGCTGCAGCAGGATGAACTGCGGGAAAAGCACGAGGTGCTGGGCATCCGCACCGAGGCGTGGAGTCCATTGGGCCGCGGCCAGGTGCTGAAAGACCCCGTGATCCTGGCCCTCGCCGCCGAACACGACCGCACCGCGGCGCAAATTATCCTCCGCTGGCATCTGCAACTTGGCAACATCGCCATCCCCAAGGCCAGCTCGTCCGGGCGGATCCGGGAAAACTTCGAGGTTTTCGACTTTGAACTCACCCCGCTGGACATGTCGGAGATCAGCGGCCTCGAACGCGGCTTCCGGACCGGCTCCCACCCCGACAACGTCGCATAGGATTCGAACCAATGGAACAAGTGGAAACCGGCTCCTCACGCACGCCCCTGTTCAGCGGCGGACTTGACGCCCGCACCCGGGCCGCGTCCGCTGAGGTTGACGGCGCCAGAATCGCCTACTGGGTCTACGAACCCGTCCGCGTCACCCCGGAGACCCGCACCATCTTGGTGGTGCACGGATTCCGCGGCGACCACCACGGCCTGCTCCGTGTGGCGGACCAGCTGACGGACATGCGCCTGATCATGCCGGACCTGCCGGGCTTCGGCAGCTCAGCCGCCTTCGGGGGAACCGAGCACAGCGTTCCCGCCTACGCCCGTTTCCTCGGCGGCTTCATGGCCGCGCTGGGCCTGGGCGCGGATACCGTCCTGCTGGGACACTCGTTCGGGTCGATCATCGCCAGCCACTTCGTGGCGGCCAACCCCGGCGCCGTGGCCGAACTGATCCTGGTCAATCCCATCGCAGCGCCCGCCCTCGAAGGGCCCAAGGGCCTGATGACGAAGCTTGCGGTGCTGTACTACGAGGCCGCGGCGCGCCTCCCCCAGCGGCTCGGGCTGGCACTGCTGCGCAGCCAGGCGATCGTGCGGGTGATGAGCGTGGCCATGGCCAAGACCGGGGACAAGGACATCCGCCGGTTCGTGCACGCCCAGCACAGCGCCTACTTCTCCTCTTTTGCGGACCGGGACAGCCTGCTGCAGGCCTTCAAGGCCTCCGTCGGCAGCAACGTCACAGAGGTGGCCGCCGAACTGACGCTGCCCGTGCTGCTGATCGCCGGAGAGAAGGACGAGATCGCCATGCTCGCGGACCAGCACAAACTCGCGGCGCGGCTACCGGACGGGAGGCTGGAGGTCATTCCCGGCGTCGGGCACCTGATCCACTACGAAACCCCCGAACCCGCCGCCCGCTACATCCGACGCTTCCTAAAGGACCACGCCGCGTGAAAATTCTCATCGATGCCCGCTTCACCCGGCTGGACCAGCACGACGGCATTAGCCGGTACGGCGCCAGCCTGATCGCGGCAGCCGCCAAGATCGCCGACGTCTCGATGCTGATCAGCGATCGCCGCCAGCTCGCGCTCCTCCCGGACGTGCCCTACACCCTGATCAGCAGCCCGCTGTCCCCGGCCGAGCTCTTCGTGGCGGCGAAGGTCAACAAACTTGGCGCGGATGTGGTGGTGTGCCCCATGCAGACCATGGGCAGCTGGGGCCGCAAGTACGCCCTGGTGCTGACCCTGCACGACCTCATCTACTACGAGCACCCCACCCCGCCCGGGTTCCTGCCGGCCCCGGTCCGGGTCCTGTGGCGCCTCTACCACAAGGCCTTCTGGCCCCAACGGCTCCTGCTGAACAGGGCCGACATCGTGGCGACCATCAGCTCCACCACGGCGGCCCTGATGGCAAAGTACCGGCTCACGCGGCGCCCCGTCAGGATTGTGGGCAACGCCCCCCAGCATGGCCACACACCGCGCGACCCGGGGGCAGGGGCCGACAAGACCCTGCTCTACATGGGTTCCTTCATGCCTTACAAAAACGTGGAGACGATGATCCGCGGCATGGCGGAGCTGCCGGACATGACCCTCCATCTGCTGAGCCGCATCGCTCCGGAGCGGCGGGCCGAACTGGAGGCCCTGGCCCCGGAGGGCGCAAACATCGTCTTCCACAACGGCGTTACGGACGCCGAGTACGAGGCCCTCCTGGCACGCACCACGGCCCTGATCAGCCTGTCCCGAGCCGAAGGCTATGGGTTGCCGCTCGTCGAGGCAATGTCGCACGGCACGCCGGTAATCGCCAGCGACATCCCGATCTTCCGGGAAGTCGGCGATGACGCCGTCAGCTACGTGCACGCCGACTCGCCGTCGAACTTTGCTGAGGCGGTGCGCGAACTCGAGGACCCCGACCTGTGGAAGGCCCGTTCCCGCCGTTCGGTGGAGCGGGCAGCGGACTTCAGCTGGGACGAGTCGGCGCGGCGGCTCGTGGCCGTCGCCGAAGAGGCCGTCGCGCTCCGGAGCCGGAGCAAGAGCTAGCCCTGGCTGCGGCTAGAGGACGTCCACGCCGTCCAGGCGCAGCTGTACCGGGTCGTCGCTGCGCTTGGCTGCGGCCGCGGCCTTGACGGCCCGCATGACGGCCGTGGCGTCCGCGGCCTGGGCGTAGGGGATGAACAACAGGGTCCGGACTTCCTCGCCGGCCTCCCGCGGCGGCGAGTCCCGTAGCGCAGCATCCCGTGACACTGTGCGGCCGGCCCCCGCGGCAGCCGGCAGGATGAGGGGCGCGGGACCGGCCGTCCGGAGGACGGTACCCTGCGCCGCCAGCCGCTGCGCAATGGCATCGGTGAAATGGCCGACGGCGGTCCTGCCGCCGGTGACGGAGGCAACCCGCACGGCGGGCGGCAGCTGCAGCTCCTGCCGCAGAGCCAGCTCCCGACTGGCGTACCCGGCGGGATCCCAGCGCAAGAGGGCGCCAACGCCGGCGGCGTCGTCGGCGGTAATGACCACCAGCCCGCCGTCGTGCGCCGGCCGCACCAGCGCTGCTGCGTTGAACCAGCGGCGGACTGCGTCCTCCCCCGCCCTTAGGTTTTCCCGGCGCAGCAGCGAGTCGCCGTCGAGCAGCAGCGCCGCGGCGTACCCGCCGGTGGCTACGGGTTCGGCACCGACAGTGGCAACCACGAGGGCGGCCGTCTCCGGAACGGTGGCCTTGATCTGGTCCCCGGAGGAGGTGATGACCGGTTTTCCCGGGAAGGCCCGGCCCAGCTCCTCCGCCGTGCGGAGGGCGCCCGTGGCGCCACGCCGGAGGCGGGCACCGTTGCATGTGCCGCACCGCCAGGCCGGGGCGGGGGCCGAGCACCAGCGGCATTGCGGTACGGCGCTGCTCCCGCCCGGACCGGCGATCGCCAAGGGCCCGCTGCAGGCGGTGCAGCGCGCCGGTTCCCGGCAGGTTTCGCACACCAGTGAGGGGGCGTACCCGGCCCGGGCCACCTGGACCAGGACCGGACCCCGTTCCAGGCCCTCCTTGGCAGCCCGCCAGGCCGCGCCGGGGAGGCGGGCGATGCGGGCGAGCGGGTCATGCTCGAGTTCGTAGCTGTCCGCCGTGTTCAGGACGCGCGGGACGGTGCGCCGGAGGACGGTTCGTTCCGCTTCCACGGCCTGCGCCCAGCCGGAGGCGACCAGCCGTTCCGTTTCGGTGCTGCGCGAATGGGCCGCGAGCAGGCACGCGGCGCCCTCCTGGCCCGCGCGGAGCAGGAGGACCTCGCGGGAGTGCGCGTACGGGGAGCGCTGTTCGATGTGGAGGTCATCGCCGTCGTCCCAGCAGACCACGAGCCCGAGGTTCCGCACCGGCGCGTAGGCAGCGGACCGCGTGCCCACGGCCACCCCGGCCGCGCCGCTGAGGACACGCAGGAAACTCCGGTAGCGCGGCGTCTGGCCGTCGTCCGCGGTAAGCCGGGCGACGTCGCCGGCAGGAAGGAGCTCCAGCAGGGCAGACTCCACACGGTCGAGGTCCCGATAGTCGGGCACCACCACGACGGCGCCGCGGCCGGAGATCCGCACGGCCGCCACCGCCTCGGCGACCATCCGCGGCCAGCCCCCGGGCCCGTACCCCCGCAGGGCGGTCAGCACTGCCCGGGGCGACTCCCCCGCGGCGAGGTGGGCGATGAACGCCGGACCGTTGCGGTACGTGGCCCAGGCGCTGCCCGCGGCAGGCGACGGAAGCGACACAGCGGTCGCAACACCGAACATCTCAGTACCAAACAGCTCGGGGTCGAGCCGGCCGTCAGGGGCGAATTCCTTTTCCAGTTTGGCCATGCGGGGCGGCACGGCAACGCGCAGGACATCGCTGACGGTTCCGGCGTACCGTGCGGCGATCCGGCCGGCGAGCTCGGCCACCGCAGGGGTCAGGACCGGGACGGGCGAGAGCACTTTGTGCAGCGGCACGAGCGGGTGGCCGGCATCGGACCCGGCGGTTCGTTCCAGCAGGTAGCCGGCCAGTTCCTGCCCGTTGAACTTGACCTTGACCCGCGCGCCGGGCACGGCCGCGGCGTCGAGGGCGGCAGGCACGCTGTAATCGAAAGGCCGGTCCAGGTGGGGCAGCGAGGATTCGATCAGCACCCGCGCCACCGGCAACTGTGCGGCAAGGGCGGGACCCGACGCTTCCGCGGCGGAGGCGGGAAAGCCCTGGAGCAGGGACAGCTGCTGGGGCTCACCGGGCGCGCCGCCGGCAGGATTGGGACTCACGGCTCGCACCTCCCTTGGGATCGTTCGACAACGCCACGGCTAAATATGAACCGGCTAAATTGCATGTAGCCAGGCCACCGGAGGGCGGCCTGGCTACAGCACATCACACAGGACTGACAATTCTCACCATCCAACAACCCAACAAGGGGCTTCGGACGGTGTGGGCCTGGCCTCAGGCGTTAAAGAACGCCTTCAGCTCGTCCACCCGGTCCAGGCGTTCCCAGGTGAAGTCCGGGTCTTCGCGGCCGAAGTGCCCGTGGGCGGCGGTCTTGGCGTAGATCGGGCGCTTAAGGTCGAGGGCATCGATGATGGCGCGGGGGCGCAGGTCGAAGATCTCGGCGATCGCGGCGCTGATCCGCGCCGGGTCCACGGTTTCGGTTCCGAACGTCTCGACGTAGGTGCCCACCGGGCGGGCCTGCCCGATCGCGTAGGCGATTTGGATTTCGGCTCGCTTGGCCAGGCCAGCGGCCACCACGTTCTTGGCGACCCAGCGCATGGCGTATGCCGCCGAGCGGTCCACCTTCGACGGATCCTTGCCGGAGAAAGCGCCGCCGCCGTGGCGGGCCATGCCGCCGTAGGTGTCGACGATGATTTTGCGGCCGGTGAGGCCGGCGTCGCCCACCGGGCCGCCAATGACAAAGGCGCCTGCGGGGTTCAGGATGTTGTGGGCCCGTGAGGTGTCCAGGTTGGACAGCGCCATGACCGGTCCCACCACGTGCTCGGCGAGGTCAGCCCGGAGCCGGTCGAGGCTGGTGCCTTCTGCGTGCTGGCTGGAGATGACGACAGTCTCGACCGAGACCGGCCGGTCGCCGTCGTAGCCCACCGTGACCTGGGTCTTGCCGTCCGGGCGCAAGTAGGCGAGTTCGCCGTTCTTGCGGACCTCGGTCAGGCGTTCGGAGAGCCGGTGCGCGAGCCAGATCGGCACGGGCATGTAGGACGGCGTCTCGTCGCTGGCGTAGCCGAACATGAGTCCCTGGTCGCCTGCGCCCTGGAGGTCGTAGTCGTCCTCCTGGCGTCCCTCGCGGGCTTCGAGCGAGTTGAACACGCCGCCGGCGATGTCGTTGGACTGCTGGCCGATGGACACCGAGACGCCGCAACGGGCGCCGTCGAAGCCGTTGGCCGAAGAATCGTACCCGATGCCCAGGATGGTTTCCCGGACAATCTGCGGGATCTCGACGTAAGCGTCGGTGGTGACCTCGCCGGCCACGTGGACCAGCCCGGTGGTGGCCAGCGTCTCCACGGCAACCCTGGACTCGGGGTCTTTGGCGAGCAGGGCGTCGAGGATCGCATCGCTGATCTGGTCACAGATCTTGTCGGGATGGCCCTCCGTCACTGACTCGGACGTGAAGAGCCGGAGCGCGGCGGGCGTGGACCCGTGGAAGGCGGGGATGTGCAGCGGTAAAGTCACTCAACTACCTTACTGGTTGGAAAACGGACGTCCGGCGGCATGTGTCACCGTGCTAAGGAGATGTTGGTTACGCCGGGCTATGCCGGCGGTACAGCCCGGCTCAGCTCGGCGCTGATCCGGTCGATCACGGCAGCCGCGACGTCGGATTTGGAACCCGACGCCTCTTGGGGTTCGGAGCCGTCGCGGGAAAGGATGACTACGGAGTTCGTGTCTTCGCCAAAGACCTTGTCCCGACCCACCTGGTTGACGACCAGCAGGTCACAGGCTTTCCGCTGCAGCTTGGCCCGGGCATACTCGAGGACGTCGCCCCCGGCGTCGCCTGTTTCGGCGGCAAAGCCGACGATCAGCTGGTCCCGCGACGCGGCGTCGCGGACCTCCACCAGGTCCCGCAGGATGTCCGGATTGCGCACCAGATTGATCACGGGATCGGCGACGTCGTCGCGCTTCTTGATCTTGGTCCCGGAGACGTCCGCCGGGCGGAAGTCCGCGACGGCGGCGGCCATGATGACGACGTCGGAGTCGGCGGCGGCGTGCAGTGCAGCCTTCCGCAACTCGAGGGCAGTCTCGACCTGGACGACCTCGACGCCGGCGGGTGCCGGGATCTCCATGTGGGCGGCCAGCAGGCGGACGCGGGCGCCGGCCTCGAGGGCGGCCGAGGCCAGGGCGACGCCCTGCTTGCCCGAGGAGCGGTTGCCCAGGAACCGCACGGGGTCCAGCGGTTCCCTAGTGCCGCCGGCACTGACGGTCACAGTCAGACCGGCCAACGGCAGGGCCGCCAACGGCGCAGCGGACGGACCGGCGGCCAGGGCAGCGTCGACGTCCGGCTCGGCCGCGCCGGCCGGCTCCCCCGCCGCGGCAACAGCTGCGCCGGCGAGGGCCATGGCGGCGGTGAAGATCGCCTCGGGTTCGGGAAGCCGGCCGGGACCGGAGTCGGCGCCGGTCAGGCGGCCGCTCGCGGGTTCCAGCACGGTGACGCCGCGGCTGCGCAGGGTTTCAACGTTGGCCGCGGTGGCGGGGTGCTGCCACATTTCGGTGTGCATGGCCGGGGCCATGAGCACCGGGCAGTCGCCGGCCATCAGCAGGGTGTTGGTGAGGAGGTCATCGGCCTGTCCGGTGGCCGCACGGGCCAGGAGATCGGCCGTGGCGGGGGCCACGACGATCAGTTCGGCCTCGTGGCCGAGCCGAACGTGGTTGACCGTGTGGACGGCGTCGAACACACTGTTGCTCACCGGGTGCCCGGAAAGGGCCTCCCATGTGGCGACGCCGACGAAGCGGGTGGCCGCCTCGGAGGGGATGACCGTGACGTCGTGCCCGGCTTCAGTAAAAAGCCGGAGGAGCGACGCCACCTTGTAGGCGGCAATCCCTCCCCCGACTCCGAGGACTATGCGCACGTGATCTCCGTCAGCAGGCAGTCTGTTTACTTGGCTCTTCCCGCGGAGGGAATTACTCTGCGGCTTCGATCGGCGTGGAGACGAGCTTGCCTTCGTTGATCTCTCGCAGAGCGATCGACAGGGACTTCTCGTTCAGCTTGGTGTCGACCAGCGGGCCAACGTACTCGAAGAGGCCCTCGTGCAGCTGGGCGTAGTACGCGTTGATCTGGCGTGCGCGCTTGGCACCGAAAATCACCAGTCCGTACTTCGAGTCGGCGGCCTTCAGCAGCTCGTCGATCGGCGGGTTGATGATGCCTTCAAGGTTCGTGGACACGAATTCTCCAAATTCTAACGGGCTGATGGCTTCCCGCAGCTAGTGCGGGTGGGGGGTCAGCCCCATGAGTGAAACAAGCTCGTCCGCTGCCCGGCGAACGTCGTCGTTGATGACGGTATGGTCGAACTCCGGTTCAGCAGCAAGCTCTACTTTACCGGTTTCCAGCCGCCGCCGCTGTTCCTCGGCACTTTCCGTGCCGCGGCCCACAAGTCGACGCACTAATTCGTCCCAGCTCGGGGGCGCCAGAAACACGAACTGCGCCTCCGGAACGGCCTGCCTTACCTGGCGCGCTCCCTGCAGATCGATTTCCAGAAGCACCGGGCGGCCGTCGGCGATGGCCTCGTTGACCGTGCTCTTCAGAGTGCCATAGGTGTTCTGTCCATGCACCACGGCCCATTCGAGGAATTCGCCTGCAGCCACCAGGGACTCGAACTCCTCCTTCGACTTGAAGTAATAGTGCACTCCGTCGATCTCCCCGGGCCGCGGAGCCCGGGTGGTAGCCGAAACAGACAGCCACACCTCGGGGTAGTTGTCCCGGATGTAGGTGGACACGGTGCCTTTGCCAACAGCCGTCGGGCCGGCGAGGACTGTCAGTCCCGGTTTCTTGCTCACATATTCCTTTGGCGGTGGGGGCAGCTCGGCGGAGCGAGCTATTTGTCGTCAATAAAATCTACCAGCGCGCGGCGCTGGTGGATTCCCAGGCCGCGGACCCGTCGGGATTGCGCGATGCCAAGCTGGTCCATGATGGCCGCCGCCCGGACCCTGCCGATCCCGGGGAGGGCTTCGAGCAGCTCCACGATTCGCATGCGGGCAATGGCGTCGTCGCTTTCGGCGGCACTGATGACTTTGGCAATAGACAGTTCCCCCGTCTTGAGGCGCTCTTTTGCCTCGGCCCTGGTGGCCCTTGCGGCAGCGGCCTTGCGGAGGGCGTCGGAACGCTCCTGCGGAGTGAGGGGTCTCAAACTCACTGGAAGTCCTCCCTGCATGGCGGGACGGGGCACTCATGCCCTTGCCCCGAACCTACCGTCTGGCGGCGGCAGAAATCAATGGAAATCTGCGAACGCCCCCGGCACGGGAAGAACTCAGATGCCGAAACTGGCCGGCGTCCGGAAAGCGCTCGGCCCGGGCCCGGGAGCCCCGGACCCGGGCCGGCGTCCCGGCTGCCGCTAGGCGGCGAGGAGTTCGTCGAGAGTGCGCCGTGCGGCATCCCGGAGGGACTGCAGCTGCGGTCCGGCGCCGAGGATGTCCCGGCTCGAGGTGCCCAGAACCTGGGAATAAGCCGCACCGAAAGTGCGGCGCAGGTCCGCCGCCGTTGCGCCCTGCGCACCCAGGCCGGGGGCCAGGATGGGCCCGCGGACCGCCGCCAGGTCCAGATCGAGTGCGGTGAGAGCTGAGCCCACCGTGGCGCCGACCACCAGGCCCACCGAACCGAGGGGGCCGTCGTAGCGGCGGTTCTCCGCCGCGGCCGCTTCCGTGATCCGCCGCGCGACGGAGTCCGCTCCGCCGACGTGCTGGACGGAGGCGCCCTCCGGGTTCGAGGTCAGCGCGAGGACGAACACGCCGCGACCGGTCTCGGCCGCCAGGTCCAGGGCGGGCCGGAGCGACTCAAAGCCCAGGTACGGGCTCAGCGTGACCGAATCCGCCGCCAGGGCCGAGCCGTCCCGCAGCCACGCGTCGGCGTACGCGGCCATGGTGGAGCCGATGTCGCCGCGTTTGGCGTCCGCGATGCTCAGCACGGAGTGTTCCGCAGCCGCGGCCAGGGTCCGTTCGAGCACGGCGATTCCCGCCGAGCCGTGCCGCTCGTACAGCGCTACCTGCGGCTTCACCGCGGCAGCGAGGGAGCCCACGGCCTCCAGGACGGTCAGCGAGAAGCGTTCCAGCCCGGCGGCGTCGTCAGTCAGCCCCCAGCGCTGCAGCAGCGCCGGGTGCGGGTCGATGCCGACGCACAGCGGGCCGCGCTCCGCCATGGCCCGCCCCAGCCGGGAGCCGAACGACTCCCGGCCGGGCGTTCGCGGAGTGGATGCCTCAGGCATCCTGCAGGGCCTTCAGGTTCGCGCCGTGCTCCTGCAGGCTCGTGACGGACCATTCGTAGGTGCGCAGCGCCTCGATGGCCTGGACGGCGGCATTGAACTCGGCCACCGTGGTGATGCACGGGATGCCGATCGACGTTGCGGCGGCACGCAGTTCGTAGCCGTCGCTGCGGGCCTCGCCACCGGAGGGGGTGTTGAAGACCATGTCGATCTCGCCGGCGATGATGAGGTCGGCGATGGTGCCTTCGCCTTCGGCGCTGGAGCCCTCGGCGACCTTCCGGACCGGGGTGGCCTGGATGCCGTTGCGGCGCAGGACGTCGGCCGTGCCGCCGGTGGAGACGATCTCGAAGCCGAGGTCCGAGAGCCGCTTGACGCCCATGATGACCGAGCGCTTGTCCCGGTTCGCGACCGAGACGAAGATCTTGCCCTCGGTGGGCAACGCGTTGTTGGCGGCCGCCTGGCTCTTGGCGAAGGCCGTGTCGAAGTGCTTGTCGATGCCCATAACCTCACCGGTGGAGCGCATTTCCGGGCCGAGCAGGGAGTCGACCACCTTGCCCTCGGGGGTGCGGAAGCGGCTGAACGGCAGCACGGCTTCCTTGACCGAGACCGGTGCGTCCAGCGGCAAGGAGGAGCCGTCGCCCGTCTCCGGCAGCATCTTGTACGCGCTGCGGAGCTGGTTGATGGTGACGCCGGTGCCGATCAGGGCTGCCGCCTTCGCCATCTGGACGCCGGTGGCCTTGGAGACGAACGGCACGGTCCGTGAGGCGCGCGGGTTGGCTTCGAGGACGTAGAGCACGTCGGAGGCCAGGGCGAACTGGATGTTGATCAGGCCGCGGACGCCCACGCCCTCGGCGATCGCCAGGGTGGCGGTCCGGACCCGTTCCAGGACGTTGCTGCCCAGGGTGATGGGCGGCAGCACGCAGGCCGAGTCGCCGGAGTGGATGCCGGCCTCCTCGATGTGCTCCATGATGCCGCCGAGGTACATCTCCGTGCCGTCGTAGAGGGCGTCGACGTCGATCTCGACGGCGTCCTCGAGGAAGCGGTCGATCAACACGGGGTGGTCCGGGGTGATTTCGGTGGCGTTGGCGATGTAGCGGGAGAGGTTGGGCTCGTCGTAGACGATCTCCATGCCGCGGCCGCCGAGGACGTAGGACGGGCGGACCAGGACCGGGTAGCCGATCTCGTCGGCGATCTTCTTGGCGTCCTCGAAGGACACGGCGGTGCCGTTCTTCGGCGAGACGAGTCCGGCCTTGTCGAGCACGCGGGAGAAGGCGCCCCGGTGTTCGGCGAGGTCGATCGCCTCCGGGGAGGTGCCAAGGATCGGCACGCCGGCGTCGGCGAGCTGCTGGGCCAGTTTCAGCGGGGTCTGGCCGCCGAGCTGGACGAAGACGCCCATGACGCCGCCGGTGCGCTCCTCGGCCGCGATGACCTCGAGCACGTCCTCCAGGGTCAGCGGCTCGAAGTAGAGCCGGGTGGAGACGTCGTAGTCCGTGGAGACCGTTTCCGGGTTGCAGTTGACCATCACGGTCTCGTAGCCGGCCTTGCGCAGCGCCATCGAGGCGTGGACGCAGGAGTAGTCGAACTCGATGCCCTGGCCGATCCGGTTGGGGCCGGACCCGAGGATGATGATGGACGGCTTGGCGTGCAGCGCGACCTCGTCCTCCTCGTCATAGGAGGAGTAGTGGTACGGGGTGTAGGCGGCGAACTCGGCCGCGCAGGTGTCCACGGTCTTGTAGACGGGACGGATGCCGAGGGCCTGCCGGACGCCGCGGACGACGTCCTCGGAGTTGTGGGTCAGGGCACCGATTTGCTCGTCGGAGAAGCCGTGGCGCTTGGCGCGTGTCAGCATCTCCGGAGTCAGCGCGGCGGCCTGCCGGATTTCGAGGGAGATTTCGTTCAGCAGCTGGAGCTGGTCCAGGTACCAGGGATCGATCTTGGTGGCTTCGAAGAGCTGTTCCACGGTGGCGCCGCCGAGCAGGGCGCGCTGGACCTGGTGCAGGCGGTCGGTGGTGGGACGCTTGGACTTCTCGATCAGCTCGGCGACTTCCCATTCCGGGACGTGGCTGAAGTCCAGCTGGGAGCCCTTCTGCTCCAGGGAGCGCAGGGCCTTCTGCAGCGCCTCGGTGAAGTTCCGGCCCATGGCCATCGCCTCGCCCACCGATTTCATGGTGGTGGTCAAGGTGGGGTCCGCTGCCGGGAACTTCTCGAAGGCGAAGCGCGGGACCTTCACCACCACGTAATCCAGGGTCGGTTCGAAGGACGCCGGGGTCTTCTGGGTGATGTCGTTCGGGATCTCGTCCAGGGTGTAGCCGAGGGACAGCTTGGTGGCGATCTTGGCGATCGCGAAGCCGGTGGCCTTCGAGGCGAGGGCGGAGGAGCGGGAGACGCGCGGGTTCATTTCGATCACGACGACGCGGCCGGTGTCCGGCTCGACGGCGAACTGGATGTTGCAGCCGCCGGTGTCGACGCCGACTTCTCGGATGACGGCGATGGAGATGTCACGCAGCCGCTGGTATTCGCGGTCCGTGAGGGTCAGGGCCGGGGCGACGGTGATCGAGTCGCCGGTGTGCACGCCGACCGGGTCGAAGTTCTCGATGGAGCAGACCACAACGACGTTGTCGTTCTTGTCCCGCATCATCTCGAGCTCGTATTCCTTCCAGCCGAGGATGCTCTCTTCGAGCAGGACCTCGGACGTGGGGCTGTACTGCAGGCCCTGGCCGACGATCCGGCGGAGGTCTGCCTCGTCGTAGGCCAGCCCGGAGCCGAGGCCGCCCATGGTGAAGGAGGGCCGGACGACCATCGGGTAACCGAGGTCTTCGGCTGCCGCGAGGGCCTCGTCAATGGTGTGGATGATGTGGCTGCGGGCCGATTCGGCGCCGCAGCGCTCCACGACGCCCTTGAACTTCTCGCGGTCCTCGCCGAGCTCGATCGCGGCAATGTTGGCGCCGATCAGCTCGACGTTGTACTTCTCCAGGACGCCGTTCTTGTCCAACGCGATGGCCGTGTTGAGCGCCGTCTGGCCGCCCAGGGTCGGCAGCAGCGCGTCGGGGCGCTCCTTGGCGATGATCTTCTCGACCACTTCGGGGGTGATCGGCTCGATGTAGGTGGCGTCCGCGAACTCGGGGTCCGTCATGATGGTGGCCGGGTTGGAGTTGACGAGGATGACCCGCAGGCCTTCCTCCTTGAGGACGCGCAGTGCCTGGGTGCCGGAGTAGTCGAATTCGGCCGCCTGGCCGATCACGATCGGGCCGGACCCGATGACCATGACGCTCTTGAGGTCAGTTCTCTTGGGCATTACTTCTTGTCCTCAGTCTTGGAATCGGTGGCAGTCTGTGTGCCTGTCTCTGTCTTTGAAGAAGCGTCCGCCATCAGCTCGATGAAGCGGTCGAAGAGGTAGGCGGCGTCGTGCGGGCCGGCGGCCGCTTCGGGGTGGTATTGCACGGAGAAGGCGGGGATGTCGAGGCAGGCGAGTCCTTCGACGACGTCGTCGTTGAGGCTCACGTGGCTGACCTCGACGCGGCCGAAACGTTCCTCGGGGGCCTGCGTGGCGCCGTTGAGCGGAGCGTCGACGGCGAACCCGTGGTTCTGCGAGGTGATTTCGACCTTGCCGGTGCGGCGGTCCATTACGGGCTGGTTGATGCCGCGGTGGCCGTAGCGCAGCTTGTAGGTGCCGAACCCGAGGGCCCGGCCCAGGATCTGGTTGCCGAAGCAGATCCCGAAGTACGGGATCTTCTCGTCGAGCACGGAGCGCAGCAGCGTGACCTGGTTGTCCGCGGTGGCGGGGTCGCCGGGGCCGTTGGACATGAAGAAGCCGTCGGGGTTGACGGCCTGGACGTCGGCGAGGGTCGCCGTGGCGGGCAGCACGTGCACCCGGACACCGCGCTCGGCGAAGCGGACAGGGGTCATGCGTTTGATGCCCAAGTCGATGGCGGCGATGTTGAACCGCGGCTCGCCGTCCCAGCCGAAGTCCTTGGGCTCCACGGTGTACGCGGCGTCCACGCTGACTTCCTCGGCGAGCCGTGAGCCTTCCATCGGCGCGCTGGCCAGGACGGCGTCGACGAGTTCCTTGTCCGTGGCGCGGGCGGCGTCGCCCGAAAAGATGCCGGCGCGCATGCTCTTGTGTTCGCGCAGGTGCCGGGTGATGGCGCGGGTGTCGACGCCCTGGATCCCGACGATCCCCTGGTCGACGAGCTCATCGTCCAGGGACCGTTCGGAACGCCAGTTGGAGGGCCGGCGCGCGGCGTCGCGGACGATGTAGCCGGCTACCCAGATGCGGCGGGACTCGGCGTCGTCGGTGTTGACGCCGGTGTTGCCGATGTGCGGCGCGGTCTGGACCACGAGCTGGCGTGCGTAGGAGGGGTCTGTGATGGTCTCCTGGTAGCCGGTCATGCCGGTCGCGAAGACCGCCTCGCCGAGCGCTGTTCCGGTGGCGCCGTAGCTGGTGCCGCGGAAAATCCGGCCGTCCTCGAGCACGAGGACAGCGGGGGTGGATGCCGCCGCAGCGGGCGTTGCTGTCACTGTTTCTTCCGTCACTGCTGTTTCTGACACTGCTTCTTCTGACACTTCGTTGGCTTCCGTCACGTCGTTACTTTCCACTATCGGCTTCTGCCTGAGGGGCTGCGGAGATCAAATCTTGGAGGGTGGTGAGGAGGACGTTCTTGTCCTCGGCACGGCGGGTCCGGTAACCGGTGTCCAGCTCGTGGGAACCGAGCATCCAGCTCAGCACCAGCAAGCCGTCCTTCTCGACGAACTTTCCGGCCATGCCGCTTTCCTGCCGCACGCCGGTGAGGCGTGGGGCCGGGATGAACACCGGGCCGGCGCCCGCGCGCTCAAACAAAACGCCTTCGGGGTGCACGCTGAGCGTGGCGTTGGTGCGGATGCCCAGATTGTGCACGGCGATCCGGTCCAGCCAGTCGCCGGCAGTGGTGGACGCGACGTACTGGCCCTCGGCCGCGGCCAGCGGGGCGCCGAGCTCGGCGGGAACCTCGGGGAGGGGCTCGACGTCGGACTGGCGGCGCAGGCGGTTGCGCCAGCCGACCGCGATGAGGACAAGCGCGACGCCGGTCAGGACCAGCGTGAAGAGCAGGGAAAGGTCCTTGACCGTCATGGGCGGCGGCCCGCCGGTCCGGCGTCGACAGCGTCGGCCGGCCACCGGTACGGGGTGTTGAGTTTTCCGTCGAGAACGGTCGGGTGGCCCTTGAAGAACGTCGCCATTACCTTCCCGGGCAGTTCCCGGCCGGCAAACGGAGAGTTACGGCCCATGGTTGCCATCTTAGAAGGGTCCACCGTCCAGCGCGCAGCCGGGTCCACGAGTGTGACGTTGGCTGGCTCTCCGGCCTCGAGCGGGCGGCCCTGGTCCTGGACCCGGCCGATGGCGGCCGGCGCCGTGGAAGTCACGCGGGCGAAGTCTTCCCAGCCCATCAGGCCGGATTCGATCATGGTGTGCTGCACCACGGAGAGCGCGGTTTCCAGCCCGGTCATGCCCATGGCAGCCTGCGCCCACTCGCATTCCTTGTGTTCGCTGGGGTGCGGGGCGTGGTCGGTGCCGACGACGTCGATCGTGCCGTCGGCCAAGGCGGCGCGGAGGGCCTGGACATCGGCGTCGGTGCGCAGCGGCGGGTTGACCTTGTAGACGGGGTCGTAGCTGCGGGCGAGCTCATCCGTGAGCCAGAGGTGGTGCGGGGTGACCTCGGCCGTGACGTTGACGCCGCGGGACTTGGCCCAGCGGATGATTTCCACGGACCCGGCCGTGGAGACGTGGCACACGTGCAGGCGGGAGCCGACGTGCTGGGCCAGCAGCACGTCCCGGGCGATGATGCTTTCTTCGGCGACGGCCGGCCAGCCGGCCAGGCCGAGGACGGCGGAGACCTCGCCCTCGTTCATCTGGGCGCCGGCGGTGAGGCGGGGTTCCTGCGCGTGCTGGGCCACGACGCCGTCGAACGCCTTGACGTATTCGAGGGCGCGGCGCATCAGCACGGGATCGTGCACGCAGATGCCGTCGTCGGAGAAGACCCGGACGTGGGCGCGGGAGTCGGCCATGGCGCCGAGTTCGGCGAGCTGCTCCCCCGCGAGCCCCACGGTGACGGCTCCCACCGGGCGGACGTCCACCCAGCCGGCGGTCCGGCCAAGGGTGAGGACTTGTTCGACGACGCCGGCGGTGTCCGCCACCGGGGTGCTGTTGGCCATCGCGTGGACGGCCGTATAGCCGCCGAGGGCGGCGGCGCGGGTGCCGGTTTCGACGGTTTCGGCGTCCTCGCGGCCGGGTTCGCGCAGGTGAGTGTGGATGTCCACCATGCCCGGGAGCGCGACGAGGCCGGCGGCGTCAATTACTGTGGCACCCCTCACCCCGGCACCGTCGGCGTCCAACTGCCCGCGGGCGGCGATCACGCCGTCCCGGATCAGGAGGTCCTCGGCTGCTCCGCCCAGGATCGAGGCGCCCCGGATGAGGTAGGCGCCGCTGTTGACTGCGTGCTGTTGCTGTTCGGCCATCAGTGGATCTCCTGGTGGGAATAAGTGATGTTCGGAGTGGCGGCGTTGGCCGCGGATGCAGGCGCGGCCGCAGAGGCCCTAACCGCTGCCGGGGCCGGTTCGCGGTGTTCGCCGGACAGCAGCAGGTACAGTGCCGCCATGCGGATGGAGACACCGTTGCGGACCTGCGCCAGCACGGTGGAGCGGGGCGAGTCGGCTGCGGCCGCGGAGATTTCCAGGCCGCGGTTCATCGGACCCGGGTGCATGATGATGGTGTCCTTGAGCCCGAGGCTGTCGAGGGCCCGGAGCCGGTTGTCGTCGAAGCCCCAGCGGCGAGAGTACTCGCGGGTGGTCGGGAAGAAGGATGCATTCATCCGTTCGCCCTGGACCCGGAGCATCATCATGGCGTCCACGCCCTGCGCGAGGGTCTCGTCGAGGTCGAAGCTAACGGCGCAGGGCCACTTTTCGACGCCGATGGGCAGCAAGGTGGGCGGTGCGACGAGGGTGACTTCGGCGCCGAGGGTGCGCAGCAACCAGACGTTGGAGCGCGCCACCCGGGAGTGGAGCACGTCGCCGGCGATGGCGACGCGCATGCCTCTGAGGTCGGCCCCGGCCGACGGCGTGCCGGCCAGCTTCGACCAGTGCCGGCGCATGGTGAACGCGTCCAGCAGCGCCTGGGTGGGATGTTCGTGGGTGCCGTCGCCGGCGTTGATGACGGCGGCGTCGATCCAGTCGGTCGCGGCGAGCCGGTGCGGGGCGCCGGAGGCCCAGTGCCGGATGACCACGGCGTCGGCGCCCATTGCGGCGAGCGTCTGGGCGGTGTCCTTGAGTGACTCGCCCTTGGAGACGGAAGAGCCTTTCGCGGCGAAGTTGATGACGTCGGCGGAGAGCCGCTTGGCGGCGGCCTCGAAGGAGATCCGGGTGCGGGTGGAGTCCTCGAAGAACAGGTTGACCACGGTGCGTCCGCGCAGGGCGGGGAGCTTTTTGACCTCGCGCTCCCCCACTGCGGCCATTTCCTCGGCGGTGTCCAGGATGCGGATGGCGTCCTGCAGGCTCAGGTCTTGGGTGGAGAGCAGGTGCCTCATGCGGTGGCCTCGATGACCACTTCATTGACGGGTGTGCCGTCGGGGGCGCCGTCCACGGTGTCGGTTTCCTCGAGGCGGACGCGGACCTTCTCGGACGAGGACGTGGGCAGGTTCTTGCCGACGTGGTCCGCGCGGATGGGCAGTTCCCGGTGGCCACGGTCGATCAGCACGGCGAGGCGGACAATCCGCGGGCGGCCGAGGTCGATGATGGCATCGAGGGCTGCGCGGATGGTGCGCCCGGAGTAGAGGACGTCGTCGATCAGCACAACAACTTTGTTGTCGATCCCGGTGCGCGGGAGCTGAGTGGGGTACGGCGGCCTGGTGGCCTGGTGCGAGAGGTCATCGCGGAACATGGTGACGTCGAGCTGGCCGACAATCGCGGAGGCGTCCACGGTGGGGTCGGCAGCGGCTATTTTGGCGGCGAGGCGGACGGCGAGGGGATAGCCCCGGCGCGGGATGCCCAGCAGGACGAGGTCCTGGGAGCCCTTGTTGGCCTCGAGAATTTCGTGGGCGATACGAGTGAGGGCGCGGTCGATGTCAGCCTGGTTGAGGACAACCCGGGTGAGCATCACCTTTGCCGGACCCGGTGCTGAAGGCACAGAAGTCAAAGCTCGTCTCCCCTTTCCCCGCCTCACGGGACGGAATTAAAAAAGGATTATTTGCTCTTTCAAATTACCACAGCGGGGCTGACTGTCCGCCGCCGCAGGAATGCGTTTAACCTCACACGGACATAGGCTCGACTCCATGACGACGAACGAGCCACGGCCCGGGCAGGACTACCTTGGCGCCTCCGGCCAGCGGCCGCTGCCCCAGCAGGCCAACCCGACGTGGCTGGGACATGTCCGGCCGGCGTATTACCAGCGGGCCCCGGCCAACCCCCGTGGCCAATTCGAGCCGGCGTTCCAGCCGGCGGTTCCTCCGGCGGTTCCGGCCGGCCGCCGTTCCGCCGGCGTCGCTGGCCTGGTCCTGGCCGGCGGATTCCTCGCCTTCATCAGCCTCTTCCTGGTCCTGCCCTTCCTGCTGGGCAGGACCGGAATCTCCGGCTTTGTCATTGGCTTCATCGCCTCCCTGATTCCGCTGGGGACCGTGCTGTTGACGGTGCGCTTCATCGACCGCTGGGAACCTGAGCCCAAGCCGCTGTTGCTTTTCGCCTTTGTCTGGGGCGCTGCCGTCTCCATCGCGGTCACCATGCTGATCCAGCCATATTTTTCGCTGGTGGCGGGGCCGGCCTCGGGGCTGGACTACACGACCTTCGCCGTGACGGTCCAAGCACCGGTGGTGGAGGAATTCGCTAAGTCCCTGGGGCTGCTGATGCTCCTGATCTTCGCCCCGAGACACTTCAACGGGCCGGTGGACGGTGTGGTGTTCGCCTTCACCATCGCGGCCGGCTTCGCGTTCACCGAGAACATCCTCTACTTCGGCCGTGCCATTGCCGAATCCAGCGACCCCGGCACGGACCTCGCCGTGGTGTTCTTCCTCCGCGGCGTACTTTCCCCCTTCGCCCACGCCATCTTCACGGGAACCACCGGCCTGATCATGGGCCTCGCCGTGCGCCGCGGGCACACCGGGCTGGGCGTGCTGGCGTTCGCCGTCGGCCTCGTCCCCGCGATGCTGCTGCACAGCGGCTGGAACAGCATGGGCCAGGACTTCCTGGCCCAGTACGTGCTGGTGCAGGTGCCCATTTTCCTGCTGGCGGCCCTGGTCATCGTGCTGCTGCGGGTTGCGGAGCGCAGGCTCACCCGCCAGCGGCTCAAGGAATACGCGGCCGCGGGCTGGTTCACCGCGGCTGAGGTGGAAATGCTGGCCACCGCCGCGGGCCGCCGTTCCGCACTGCGCTGGGCCAAGTCCGTCGGGCGGGACGCGCAGATGAAGGCCTTGATCGATGCAGCCACCCAGCTTGCCTTGACCCGGCAATGGATCCTCACCGGCCGGGACGTGCCGGCGTGCCAACGCGATGAACAGCACCGGCTCGCCGAGATCGCCGCGCTCCGGACCGCCGTCGTCGGCTAACGAAAGAACCCCGCCCAGACTGTCCTGGACGGGGTTCTTTCGTGGTGCCTGGGCTGATTGCCTTGAGGACCTAAGCCAGCAGCGAAGGCTTCAGCTGCTGCAGCCGGCCCAGCAGGCCGTTGATGAACGACGGCGACTCCTCCGTGGAGAGCGTCTTGGCCAAAGCCACAGCCTCGCTGACTGCCACGCCGTCCGGGACGTCGTCGTTGTAGAGCAGTTCCCAGGTGCCGATCCGCAGGATGATGCGGTCCACGGAGGGCATGCGCTCCAGGGTCCAGCCCTGCGAATAGGTCTCGAGGAATTCGTCGATGGCCGCCTGGTGCGACACCACGCCTTCGACAATTTCGAGGGTGTACGGGTTGACGATCTGGTCTGTCTGCTCGCGGCGGGACTTCAGCACGTCGAACGCCGAGGCAGAGCGTTGCTCGGCCTCGAAAAGCACATCGAGAGCCCGGTTCCGGGCCTTACCGCGCGCACTCACTAGTCGTTGACCCGGCCGAGGTAGCTGCCGTCGCGGGTGTCGACCTTGACCTTGGTGTTGTTCTCGACGAACAGCGGCACCTGGATCTCGTACCCGGTTTCGAGGGTGGCGGGCTTGGTGCCGGCCGAGGAGCGGTCGCCCTGCAGGCCCGGCTCGGTGTAGGTGATCTCGAGGACGACGCTGGGGGGCAGCTCGATGTAGAGCGGGTTGCCCTCGTGGATGGCGATGTTGACCATCTGGTTCTCGAGCATGAAGTTGGTGGCGTCGCCGACGGTGGCGGCGGAAACGGTGAGCTGGTCGAAATCCGAGGTGTCCATGAAGACGTAGTCGGCGCCGTCCTGGTACAGGTACTGGTAGTCGCGGCGGTCCACCGTGGCGGTCTCAATCTTCAGTCCGGCGTTGAAGGTCTTGTCGACCACCTTGCCGGACATCACGTTGCGCATCTTGGTGCGCACGAACGCGCCACCCTTGCCGGGCTTGACGTGCTGGAACTCGATGATGTTCCAAAGCTGGCCCTCAAGCTTAAGGACGGTTCCGTTCTTGATGTCGTTAGTGGTTGCCACAGTATCCTCTTAGTTTCTCTCTGGTTCCATCGGGCCGGTGCTATCGGCCAGACGTTCTATGCCGGGCCGGCATGCCAAGCGGCCCGCCAGCGCGTATTTGTCAAAAATCCAAGTTCTATTCTACCGGTTCGCGCGGACAGCTGGCTGACGGGGGCTCAGGACTGCTGTTCCAGCACTTCCCGCGCGCGCTGCAGCGCCACTGTCGAGGCGTAGATCAGGGCTGCGTCGGCGTGCCCGGCCACCCGCAGATCCAGCGCCTTGGCGAAGGATTCGACGGCGGCGCCAACGTTCCCGCCGGCGAAGTAGGACCTGCCGAGGTGCTGGCGGACGGCCGCCTCCTCCAATGTCCCTTGGGTCTCGGCGAGGAGCTGGCGGAACACTTCGACCGCCCGGTCGAACCGGTTCGAAACCCGGAGCACGTCCGCCTCGAAGATCCGGAGCCGGAGCGAGCCGGGGTCCTTGTAGCGGGCCTCGGCCAGGAGCTCGGCGGCCTCGGCAGCGCGCCCTTCGACGAGCCGGACGAGGATCAGGTCCCCCGGGTCTGCAGAGGCCGCCAACGCCTCGGCCAGGACCTCGTCGTTGACGATCTGGGGCATCAGGGTCTGCGGGTTGATCCGGATCCCGGCAAGTCCCGCGTCCGGCCACTCGCTGGTGCCGCCCTTGACCATGTGCATCAGGAGGCAATCTCCTGGTAGGCGGCAAACAGCAGTGACGTGTCCGGGACGTCGAGGATGCCGGGCCGGCCGACGCCGTCGAGCACCACGAACCGCAGCAGGTCACCGCGGGACTTCTTGTCCCGGCGCATGCCGTCAAGGAGGGCCTGCCAGCGGTCGCGGCGGTAGGTGATGGGAAGCCCGAGGCTTTCGAGGATACTGCGGTGCCTGTCGGCGTCGGCGTCGCTGAGCCGGCCCACGCTGCGGGCGAGTTCGGCCGCGAACATCATGCCCACGGAGACGGCGGCACCGTGGCGCCACGAGTAGCGCTCGGCGAGTTCGATCGCGTGGCCCAGGGTGTGGCCGTAGTTCAGGATCTCACGCTGGCCGGTTTCCTTCAGGTCCTCGGAGACCACCCGGGCCTTGACGGTGATGGCCCGTTCGATCAGTTCCCGCAGCAGGTCCGAGCGGGGATCGATGACCGCTGACGGGTCCTTTTCGATCAGGTCCAGGATGGCGGGGTCTGCGATGAAGCCGCATTTGATGACCTCGGCCATGCCGGAGATGATTTCGTTCTTCGGCAGCGTCTCCAGCGTGTCAAGGTCCGCGAGGACACCGGCGGGCGGGTGGAAAGCGCCCACGAGGTTCTTGCCCTCGGCGGTGTTGATGCCGGTCTTGCCGCCGACCGAGGCGTCCACCATGCCCAGCAGGCTCGTGGGCATGTGGATGACCTTGACGCCGCGCAGCCAGGTCGCGGCGACAAAGCCGGCCAGATCCGTCACGGCGCCACCGCCGACGGCGACGACGGCGTCGGAGCGGGTGAAGTCGTTTTGACCCAGCACCTGCCAGCAGAAGGAGGCGACCTCGATGTGCTTGCCCTCTTCGGCGTCGGGGATTTCTGCTGTCAGCGCGGTGAAGCCGGCGGCGGCCAGCTCTTCCCGGACGGTGTCCCCGGTCAGTCGGAGCGCCCGGGGGTGGATGACCAGGACCCGTTTGACGCGCTCGCCCAGCAGGCCGGGCAGGCTTGCCAGGAGGCCGCGGCCCACTACGACGTCGTAGTTCTCACCCGGCGTTTGTCCGGTGACTTTGATGACGGTTGATTCGTTGCTCACTATTCAACTTCCTTTGTCGCCGCCGGAGTGGGCACGGCCGCGGTCTTCGCGGCGGCGTGCTCCCCCAGCGCATCTTCCAGCCGGTGGGTCAGCTCCGGAACGCTGCCGCTGCGGACATCGAGGATCAGGTCGGCGAGCCGTTCGTAGACCGGCTGCCGGGTGGCGAACAAGGTCCGCCACCGGCCCATGGCGTCGCCGGCCAGGAGCGGCCGGCCCGAATTTCTGGCAATGCGTTCCGCCACAGTCTCGGCGTCGCATTCGAGATAAACAACGGTACAGCGGCCCAGGAGCTGCTGGGTACCGGAGTCAAGGACAGCCCCGCCGCCGAGCGAAATGACGGTGGAGTTCCCCTGCGCTTCTTCGATGGCCTGCGCCACGGCCCGGGCCTCGAGTTCACGGAAGGCGTGCTCGCCCCGGCTGGCGAAGATCTCGGCGATCGTCCCGTGCTGGGCCACCACGAGCGCGTCGGTGTCCACGAACGGGCAGCCCAGGTGCTGCGCGAGCTGGTGCCCGATCGCCGACTTGCCCACGGCCATCGGTCCGATCAGGACCACCGGGCCGGAGTGCCTTGCCGCGGCGGAGCGCCTGTCGGTGTTCCCGGCCGGCACTAGTGGCCGATCGAGTCCAGGGACGCCGGAATGCTGTCCAGGTAACCCTTGATGTTGCGGGCGGTCTCCTGCACGGAGTCACCGCCGAATTTTTCGGTGACCGCTTCGGCGATCACGAGGGCCACCATGGCCTCAGCCACGACGCCGGCGGCCGGGACGGCACAAACGTCGGAGCGCTGGTGGTGGGCCTTGGCGGCCTCCCCCGTGCTGACGTCGACCGTCTTGAGCGCGCGGGGCACGGTGGCGATCGGCTTCATGGCGGCACGGACGCGCAGGACATCGCCAATGCTCATGCCGCCCTCGATCCCGCCTGCACGGTTGGACGTGCGGATGATCTTGCCGTCCGCGTCCTTGACGATCTCGTCGTGGGCGGCCGAGCCGCGGCGCGCCGCCGTACGGAAGCCGTCGCCGACCTCAACGCCCTTGATGGCCTGGATGCCCATCAGGGCCGCGGCCAGGCGCGAGTCGAGGCGCCGGTCCCAGTGGACGTAGCTGCCCAGTCCCGGCGGGAGCCCGTAGACAAGCACTTCCACGACGCCGCCGAGGGTCTCACCTTCCTTGTGCGCGACGTCGACCTCGGCCACCATGGCGTCCGAGGTTTCGCGGTCGAAGCAGCGCAGCGGATCGGCGTCCAGGGCGATCACGTTGCCCGGGACCGGCAGCGGCCGGCCTTCCGGTACGGCAACGCTGGCGATGGACACGGTGTGGGAGACGAGTTCGATCCCGAGCTGCTTGAGGAACGCTGCGGCGACCGTGCCGAGCGCCACCCTCGTGGCCGTCTCGCGGGCGCTGGCGCGCTCGAGGACCGGGCGGGCCTCGTCGAAGCCGTATTTCTGCATGCCGGTGAAGTCAGCGTGGCCAGGCCGCGGCCGCGTCAGAGGCGCGTTCCGGGCCTGGTCGGCCAGGATTTCCGGCTCGACAGGATCGGAAGACATGATCTGTTCCCACTTGGGCCATTCAGTGTTGCCGACCTGGATCGCGACAGGGCCGCCCTGGGTCAGGCCGTGGCGGACTCCGCCGAGGATCGTGACCTCGTCCTGCTCGAATTTCATCCGGGCGCCGCGGCCATAACCGAGCCGGCGGCGGGCCAGGGCCTCGCTGATGTGGGCGCTGGTGAGCTCCACACCGGCGGGCACGCCTTCAATTATTCCGACCAGTGCCGGACCATGGGATTCTCCGGCAGTCAACCAACGCAACATACAATCCATCCTGCCATGTCGGGCGGTTAGAACACCCGTCGGGGTGCCCCCACTGCGTCACACATCACATCTATGACTCCGGCCGGGAGACCCTCGCCCAGTCCGGTGAAATGCCGCACCTGCTCCACGGCCTGGTAGATAAGCATTTCAAGTCCCGGGACCACCGTGCCGCCGGCTTCCTGCCAGACCGCCGCGATCCGGCTGGGCCACGGATCATAGGCGACGTCCAGGAGCACCCCCGGGGCGCCTGTCGGTTTCGCGGCCAGCGCGTCTGCCAGTTCCGCGGAAAGTGCGTCCGCCGCGCGGGGCGGCAGCGTGGAGATGACGACGTCGGCCGCGGCGACCGCGGCGGCCGCACCGGCAAGAGGAAGCACCTGGACGGGGACTCCCAAGGCGGCGGACGCCGCGCGGGCCTCGCCGGCGCGGCTGGGATCGCGCACGAATACGTCGGCGGACGGTGCCCCCAGTTCCTTGAGCGCCGCGATGGCTGCGGCGGCCGTTCCGCCGCCACCAAGTATTACGGCGGTGGGTGCCGGGGCGGCGCCCGCGTGCCGGAGTGCGTTGACGATCCCGGCGACATCGGTGTTGTAAGCGACCAACTGGGTTTGGTCGGCACTGTCGGCGTCGGGTTCGAACGCCACGGTGTTGACCACGCCGAGTGCGCGCCCGACGCCCCGGACTTCGTCCACTTCCGCCACCATGGCCGATTTGAGCGGCATGGTGACCGAGAGGCCGCGCCAGGAACCGTCAGCGCGCGCCTCGTCCCTGACCTGCCGCATGAAATCCGGCAATGCGGACTCCGTCACGTCAATGGCGGAGTAGGAGATGCCCAGGCCCAGATAGGCGTAGGCGGCACGGTGCAGCGCCGGCGACTTCGAATGGCTGATGGGATGCCCAAGGACGGCCGCCCGCAGCGTCATACGCAGCGTCCCGGGTTGGCGGCGCACCAGGCGTTGTACTGCTCCACGTAACCGTTGTGTTCGGCCAACGTCTTGGAGAACTTGGTCTCCTTGGTGTCCAGATTGATGGTGACCCAGTAGAGGTAGCTGTTGGACTTGGGCTTGGCGGCGGCGTCGATGGCCGTCTTGCCGGGAGAGCCGATGGGCCCGGCAGGCAGTCCCTGGTTGGCGTAGGTGTTGTACGGATTCGACTTGTCAGCCTTCTGGGCCTCGTCGATGTGGAAGCTGCGGATGCCCAGGCCATAGGTGACCGTGGCATCGGACTGGATCAGCCCGTTCGTCTCGGTGTTGTTCGGCTTGAGGCGGTTGTAGATGGCGCCGGCAACATCACCGTATTCAGCCTGGCCGCCTTCGGCCTGCACGATGCTCGCTACCGTCACGACGTCGTACTGTTTCGCGGAATCGGTGACGCCCTGGGCCTTGAGTTCATCCAAGGTGTTGCCGACGAGCTTCTGCAGAATGTCCTTGGCAGAGGAGCCCAACGGGAAGCGGTACTCCCCCGGCGCCAGGTAGCCTTCGAGGTTCTTGGCTTTCTTCGGGACGCCAAACTGCGCGGGCGCATCGCTGAGCGCCTTCAAATCGGCCACCGGAATCCCGGTGCCCTCCGAAATCGCCTGCAGGGATTCGCTGATCCGCAACCCGGCGCTGAGCGCAAAGTACATGACCTTGCCCTGGCCCTCGTTGAGCAGGACAGAGACGGCATCGGAGTTCTTCATTTCCTGGCGCATCGAGAAAGTGCCGGGGTTCAGGGCACCGCCGGAAGCGGTGAACTCCTTCAAGAAAGTGTCCGCGTTCGCCACCACCTTCTGCGATTCCAGCTCGGTGGCCACGGACCTCGGCCCGGCACCGGGAGCGACCGTGATGGTCACGTTGCCGGTCCCGGGGCCGGGGTAATCGGCCATTTTGTCCCCGCCCAGAAGGGGCTTGAGGAACTGCGCGCCGACAACGACTGCGACGACGAAAACTGTCAAGGACAGCACCAGGGCCAGGAAGCGGCGCCGGCGGCGGACCTTCTTGGACGAAACCTTGTTGTAGCGGACCGCTCCGGCCATCAGCTCGTGGCCGGACTCGCCGTGGTACTCGGCCTCCGGATGGGCCGGGGCATCGTGATCGACGGAATCGTCGTAAACATCGTGGGCCTCATCATGTTGTCCCACATCGTGTTGTCCCATCTCATGGGGCGGCAGCGCGTAACCGTCATGAGGTCCGGTGCCGGGGGCAGCCCCGCCATGGCGGGCTTCGTAGCCCTGCTGGCCGGCCGTTGCGTAGACGGCGTCCTCGTGGCCGGCGACGTTATAGCCGGGGTCGTCGTGGCTGGGCTCTTCACGGACGGGGATCATCTGGGTGAAGTCTTCGCGAACGGGCTTCACGTCAACCGGAACGTCCTGAACCGGCTCTTCGTGCACAGGTTCGGGGCGCACGGGCTCGTCCTGAACCGGCTCTTCGTGCACGGGTTCTGGGTGGACTGGTTCGTCGTGGACTGGTTCTGGGTGGACTGGTTCGTCGTGCGCGGCTTCTGTGTGCACGGGCTCTTCGTGTACGGCGTCTTCGTGCACGGTCGGTGCCGCGTCGGGCAGTTCCGGGGCGGCCTGCGGCAGTTCGCGCTCCGGCGCCGGCGTGGGAACGTCTTGTCCCGTCTCAAAAGCCTGCGGCGGGATCACGCTGTGTCCCTGCGTCGCCAGAAGCTTTTCCCGGGCCCGGATCTCTTTACGCGTCAGCGGTCGGCCGGCACCACTAAGGGCGTCACCGGAGGAGTCATCACTGTTGACCGGGCTCACTGTAGCCTTCCATTGTCTGAAGAGTGCGTCTGTACTGCCGGGCCGGTCTGTGCGCCGCCTCCGGTCGGCCCCGGCGCAGACTCCGCGTACACGCGGTTTCCGACCTCCGTTCCCCTGGCCTTTTGCATATCAATCGCTTGTTGCAGAATACCTGCCGCCGCAACCTGATCAACAACTGTACGGTGATTTCTGCTGCTCATGCCAGCTTCATGCAGGTTGCGGTGGGCGGTCACGGTGCTGAGCCGCTCGTCAACAAGCCGCACAGGTACGTCGGATCCGGCGCCCTGCAGGGCCCGGGCAAGCAGCTGTGCATACTCTGTGGCCATCCTGGCCGAGGCGTGCTCTTCGCCCTTCATGGTGCGCGGCAGTCCCACGAAAATCTCCACGGCGTCCAGCTCAGCGGCCAGGGCGGCCAGGATGCGCACGTCGGTGTTCTTTTTCACGTTCCGCTGCAGCGTGCGCAGCGGGGTCGCGAGAATTCCGTCGCGGTCGCAGACGGCCACGCCCACGCGGACGGTGCCGACGTCCACCCCGAGCTTCACACCCCGGGGATAGACGCCGGCCACAGCAGCTTCAGACACGTAGGATCCGCTATCGCCGGGTAATGGCGTCCACGACGGCGCTGAGGGCAGCGCCGACCTTGGCGGCGTCCGTGCCGCCGCCCTGGGCGACGTCGTCCTTGCCGCCACCGCCGCCGCCGAGGATGCCCGCGGCGAGGCGCACCAGGGCACCGGCCTTGACTCCGGCCGCCCGGGCGGCTTCGTTGGTGGCGATCAGGATGACGGGACGGTCGTTGCTGACGCCGGCCACCGCGACTGCGGCGGGCTCGGAACCGAGACGCGTCCGCAGGTCCAGGGCCAGGCCGCGAAGGTCGTCCGCGCCGCTGACCTGGCCGGCGTCGTGTGCGATGACCTTGACGCCGGCGGCGTCCTTGGCGGTGCCAACCAGCTGGCCAGCGGCGGCCGTGAGCTGCTCCCTGCGCAGCCGCTCGAGTTCCTTTTCGGCCGTCTTGAGCTTGGTCAGCGTGCTGGAAATCCGGTCCGCGAGCAGCCCGGAGGGAACCTTCAGCATCTCCGTGAGCTCAGTGACCAGGGCCCGTTCGGCGGCCAGGTGCCGGAAGGCGTCCATGCCCACGAAGGCTTCGACACGGCGGTTTCCCGAGCCGACGGACTGCTCTCCGAGCAGGGACAGGCTGCCGATCAGGGAGGTGTTCTCGACGTGGGTGCCGCCGCAGAGTTCGCGGGACCAGGCGCCGTCGATTTCCACGACCCGGACCTCGTTGCCGTAGTTCTCGCCGAACAGCGCCATGGCGCCGAGAGCCTTGGCCTCGGCGAGGCCCATGATCTTGGTTTCCACCCGGAAGTTGTTGCGGATGGCGATGTTGGAGACTTCCTCGATCTCGGACCGGGTGGCGGCGCTCAGGCCCTCGCCCCAGGCGAAGTCGAAGCGCAGGTAGCCGGCCTTGTTGAAGGAGCCGCGCTGCAGGGCCTCCGGGCCCAGGATCTGGTGCAGGGCCGCGTGCACGATGTGGGTGCCCGTGTGGGCCTGCTCGGCGGCGTGGCGGCGTTCCCGATCCACGGCGGCCTGAACCAGCGAGTCGGACCCGATTTCGCCTTCGCGGACAATCGCCTTGTGCACGCTGAGGCCCTTGACGGGGCGCTGAACGTCCAGGACCTCGACCACGAAGCCGTCACCGGTGATCAGCCCGGTGTCGGCCGCCTGGCCGCCGGCCTCGGCGTAGAACGGCGTCTCGGCCAGGACGAGTTCGATTTCGTCGCCCGTGGAGGCCTGGGCGACCTTCCGGCCGCCGGCCAGGATCCCGCGGACCTTGGACTCGCCCTGGAGCTCGGTGTAGCCGGTGAAGACGGTCTCGCCCGCGGACAGCAGTTCCTGGAACGCGCTGAGATCGGCGTGCGAGCCCTTCTTGCCCTTGGCATCGGCCTGGGCGCGCTGGCGCTGTTCGAGCATGAGCTTGCGGAACTCGGGCTCGTCGACTTTCAGCCCGGCTTCCTCGGCCATTTCCAGGGTGAGGTCGATCGGGAAGCCGTAGGTGTCATGCAGGGCAAAGGCGTCGGCGCCGGAGAGCGGCTGGTTGGCGGCCTTGGACTCCTTGACGGCGTCCTCGAGCCGGGCGGTGCCCGACGCGATGGTGCGCAGGAAGGCCTTCTCCTCGGCGTAGGCAATCCGGCTGATGCGCTCGAAGTCAGTTTCCACGATCGGGTAGACGCCCTTCATGGCGTCCCGCGAGGCCGGCAGCAGCTCGGGCAGGCAGGCCTTTTCGACGCCGAGCAGGCGCATGGAACGCACGGCGCGGCGGATTAGGCGGCGCAGCACATAGCCCCGGCCCTCGTTGGAGGGGGTGACGCCGTCGGCGATCAGCATGAGGGCGGAGCGGATGTGGTCGGCAACCACGCGCATGCGGACGTCGTCGGTGTGGTGCGGGTCCTCGGCGGACTCAGCGGAGGTGTACTCCCGGCCGGAGAGCGCCGCGGCGCGGTCGATCACGGGACGGACCTGGTCGGTTTCATACATGTTCTCGACGTCCTGGAGAATCATCGCGAGGCGCTCCATGCCGAGGCCCGTGTCGATGTTCTTCATGGGCAGCTCGCCGGTGATGTCGAAATCCACCTTGGAGCGGACGTTGTCGATCTGGTACTGCATGAACACGAGGTTCCAGATCTCGACGTAGCGGTTTTCGTCGGCGATGGGGCCGCCCTCGACGCCGTAGGACGGGCCGCGGTCGTAGTAGATCTCCGAGCAGGGACCGGCCGGGCCCGGCTGGCCGGTGGACCAGTAGTTGTCGGACTTGCCCATCCGCTGGATCCGTTCGGCCGGCATGCCGGTGTTCTTCAGCCACAGCTGCTCGGCCTCGTCGTCCTCTTCGTAGACGGTCACCCACAGCAGCTCCGGCGGCAGTCCGTACCCGCCGTCGTCCACGCTGCTGGTGAGGAGCTCCCACGCAAACTTGATGGCGTCTTCCTTGAAGTAGTCGCCAAAGGAGAAGTTGCCGCACATCTGGAAGAAGGTGCCGTGGCGTGCGGTCTTGCCCACTTCCTCGATGTCACCAGTCCGGATGCACTTCTGCACGCTGGTGGCCCGCTTGAAGGGGGCCTCCTCACGGGCCGTCAGGTACGGGATGAACGGGACCATGCCGGCCACGGTGAACAGCAGGGAGGGGTCGCTGGAGACCAGGGAGGCGGAGGGCACAGCGGTGTGCCCCTTGCTGACAAAAAAGTCGATCCAGCGCTTGGTGATCTCCTGCGACTTCATGAGCTGATTTCTTACCCTTCAATATTCACTGCGTTATGTGGCCCGCGTCTTTGCTGCGCGGGTCAAGCTGAGATGGCGCTGATCCGGGCCCCGTCAATCCGGGACTCCTTTGGGAGGTGCCGACGTGCCGGCACGCCCTTAACGGGCACCGTACTTACTAATTCTCTCCCGGCTAGCGCCGGACCGCATCCCGGCGGGCAACGGCGCCGCCTGCAGCGATATCCGAGGCCGTGTCGATGCCGAGGGCGGAGCGGAGTTCGGCTTCCCGCTCTCCCATGCCTTCGCGGACGGCGTCGGCGAAGTCGTATAGGCCGTCCGCCAGCCGTCCCACGGCACGGTTGAGCCCCTGGGGACCAAGGGCGGACTGGGCCTCGGTGACCTTGCGGAAGGCAATGACGCCGATCGCGACGCCGATTCCCATCCAGATAATTCTGTTCATGTCAGGTTCTCCTGGAGGGCTTAGCGGCTGCGCCGGCCGGTGGCGGGCTTCTTGGGGGTGGAGAAGGCGGAGCGCACGCCGTAGCTGAACGCGGCCACCTTGATCAGCGGTGAGCCGACAGTGGCGGCCATGAGCGAGGACAGCGCCGAGATGTTGGCGGAGGCATCCGAGACGTTGGAGGAGATACCGTCGACCTTCTTCAGCTGCTCATTGGTGGTGGTCACCGTGGCGGTGACTTCGTCCATGAGCGGGGTGGCGCCGTCGCTGATGGACCGGATGGATGTCCGCACTTCGTCGAACACTCCCCCCAGTTTCAGGATCGGCACGGCGAGCAGCAGGACCAGCAGTGCGAACACCCCTGCCGCGATCAGGCCAGCAATATCGCCACCAGACATAGACACTCATCTCCTTGAACTGCAGTGGATAGCTGCTCGTTGCGTCGGGTTCGACGGATTTTGCCGGCAGTTTAAACCGGCGGTCGGAACCGGCTCCCGGGGAACTCCCCCAAGTACCTTACATACAAAGAAGCCCGCGGCGCTTGCCACGGGCTTCTTTGTAGGTGTTGCCTTTGAAACTAGCGTGCGTAGAATTCCACGACGAGCTGCTCTTCGCAGGTCACGGGGATCTCGGAACGCTTGGGGCGGCGCACCAGGCGGGCCTGCAGGGCGTCAAGCTTGACGTCCAGGTAGGCCGGAACGATCGGCAGGACGTCGCGGTGAGCGCCGGCTGCTGCAACCTGGAACGGAGGCATGGTCTCGCTGCGGCTGTGGACGTGAACCAGCTGGCCCTCGCCGACGCGGAAAGACGGGCGGTCAACGCGAATGCCGTCAACGAGGATGTGGCGGTGCACAACCAGCTGGCGGGCCTGGGCGATGGTGCGGGCGAAGCCGGCACGCAGCACGAGGGCGTCGAGACGCATTTCGAGCAGTTCGATCAGGTTTTCACCGGTCAGACCCTTGGTGCGACGTGCTTCTTCGAAGGCACGGGTCATCTGGGCTTCGCGGATGCCGTACTGGGCGCGCAGACGCTGCTTTTCGCGCAGACGTACGGCGTAGTCGGAGTCCTGCTTCTTGCGGGCACGGCCATGCTCACCGGGGCCGTACGGGCGGCGCTCCATGTATTTGGCGGCCTTGGGGGTCAGAGCGATGCCGAGTGCACGCGAAAGGCGTGCGGTACGGCGAGCACGAGTGTTGTTAGCCACTTGTGTCCTTCCAATATCTGCGGTGTGTCAGTGTTACTGGCCTCCACGATGGAGAGCATCGGCCAACCGCTGCCTTTTGCTACTGGGCACAGGGCAACCCTCATCAAATGCGAAGTTTCGATGGATTGTGCGTCCGTGCCTTGCCAGACAACGAATCAGCCTACCATGAATGGGCCCATGGCCCGAAGCCAGTACCGAAGTCAGATCCGGGCGTGCACTCCCCGTGCACCGCTGCGCCCGAAGGACGCGGCACCCAGGAATTCCACGGCCACGAACGGTTTCGGTCCCACTACCCATTCGTCGTGGCCCGGCGGAATCGCATAGGTGTCGTTGGCGTGGATCGTGGAGCGCAGCCCTTCGGCCGTTTCGACTTCCATTTCTCCGGATATGCAGAAACCGAGATGGTGGTGCAGGCACACGTCGGTCTGCTCGTAGGGCCTGGTGTTCTCCGACCACCGCCAGCCTGGGCCCAGGATCAGTCGGGTCACCGAGTAGTCGTTCACTGTGCAGAGGTCGAATTCGGCCTTGTCCGGACACCGCTTCTTATCGGGCACATCGAAGGACTTCACTGCCATGGCTGTAACGAAATTGATACTCATGGGACACTACCTGGGGACGGGGCGGGGACGCATGCGCTGGATGATCTGGGATGGGGCGAAGCCGACTGCCGGTCCGGAGAGCGAGTGCCGGCGATGTGACCGCGCTGTCCCCTGCGCCGCACGGACGGCCAGCAGGTCAATGCTGACGTAATTCCACGTTAGACCTCTTGGCCCCTATGTCAACGACGGATTCCGCGCTGCGTGCCGCTGCGGACCAGCCGCTGGTCAGGGGCTGGTCATTTGCCGCGGATGATCTTCCGAAGCCGTTCGAGGCGGGTGGCGATGTCGCGTTCGGCTCCGTTGACTGTGGGCTCGTAGTAGTTGCGCCCGACGAGGTCGTCCGGCGGGTACTGCTGGGTGGCCACGGCATGCGGGGCGTCGTGGGCGTATTTGTAGCCCTTGCCATGACCCAACTGTTTTGATCCCGGGTAGTGGGCATCGCGCAGGTGGGCCGGAATGCCGTTTCCGAGCCCGGCACGGACGTCCGCGATTGCCTGGTTGATCCCCATGTAGGCGGCGTTGGACTTTGGCGCGGTGGCCAGGTGCACCACGGCCTCAGCGAGGATGATGCGGCCTTCCGGCATGCCGATCAGCTGCACGGCCTGGGCCGCCGCGACGGCGGTCTGCAGTGCCGTCGGGTCTGCCATGCCGACGTCCTCGGCCGCGGAGATTACGATCCGGCGGGCCACGAACCGGGCGTCCTCACCGGCCTCCAGCATCCGGGCGAGATAGTGCAGGGCGGCGTCGACGTCGGAGCCCCGGATCGACTTGATGAACGCGCTGGCGACGTCGTAATGCTGGTCCCCGGCCCGGTCGTAGCGGACGGAGGCGACATCCAGAGCCCGCTCCGTGTGCCGCAATTGGATCGTGACAGGCTCCGCCGTTCCCGCGCCGGCGGCTGTGTCGGTATCCACTGCGTCGATGTCGTCCGCGTCTCCGAAGGCGACGCCAGCCGCGGCTTCAAGGGCCGTCAGGGCCCGGCGGGCGTCACCGCCGGAGAGCCGGACCAGGTGCGCCATCGCGTCGGCGCTGAGCTCGGCCTTGCCGTTCAGTCCGCGGACATCCGAAACGGCCCGCTGCAACAGGCCCTCGACGTCGGCATCGGTGAGAGGTTTCAGGGTCAGCAGCAGCGAGCGGGACAGCAGCGGGGAAACGACGGAGAACGACGGGTTTTCGGTGGTGGCCGCCACCAGCACCACCCAGCGGTTCTCGACGCCGGGAAGCAGCGCGTCCTGCTGGGCCTTGTTGAAGCGGTGGATCTCGTCGAGGAAGAGGACTGTGGTGGTCTTAAAGAGGTCGCGTGCGGTCAGCGCCTCATCCATCACGCGACGGACGTCCTTGACGCCGGCGGTGATGGCGGAGAGCTCGACGAATTTCCGGCCCGGGCCCTTGGCAATGACGTGGGCAAGGGTGGTCTTGCCGGTGCCGGGTGGGCCCCAGAGAATCACCGAGCTCGGCCCGGCGGGGCCGGTCGCGTCGGAGCCTGCAGCCAGCTGGCGCAGCGGGGAGCCCTGGCCCAGCAGGTGCTGCTGGCCCACCACGTCATCGAGGGTGCGCGGCCGCATCCGGACGGCGAGCGGGCTCCGCGGCGAGGCTGACCCGGCGCCTGACCGGATCTGACCCCGGGCGTGGCCGGAGTCCTCGGCGCCGCCGTTGCCGTCTGCGCCGGGGTCGTCGCTTCCGTCGGCGTCGTCCCGCCCTGCGCCAAATAGATCATCCACATAGATAGGCTACTTCTAGTTCCTGCCCGCCCTGCCATCATCACTTCTCACCCCTGCAACGGAGAGCCTGCCATGTCCAGCCCCGAGACCCGAGTGGCCTTCGTCTCCGGCGACCGGCTGCCGGGCTGGGTGGACCGTTTCGCCGCGAGCCACGGCGACCTGGTGGTGGAGGAGCTCGACGCTGGCCTGCAGTTGCGCGCCGCGGATGGCGCCATGGCCGTGCTCCGGGCGCCCTGGCCCGTGGACGGCCGGCCCGGGAGCGGCCACGACGCCCTCTCCCGGCTGGCCTCCCTGGCCGGGCAGCCCCGGAGCGTCGGTGCCGTGCTGGTCCGGCGCGGCGGATATTCGGTGGCTGTGGTCAGCGCGGGCGCCGTGCTGGCGTCCAAGACCGGCACGCGCCACGTCCAGTCCCGGACGGCTGCCGGCGGGTGGTCCCAGCAGCGCTTCGCCCGGCGGCGAGCCAACCAGGCGGACGCTCTTGTGGAAGCTGTCGCCGAGCACGCTGGAAGGATCTTCGCAGAGCACCCGGTCGAATATTTGGCGCCGGGCGGCGACCGGACGCTGGCGGATCTGGTGCTCGCCGAGCCGGTGCTAAAACGCATCGCCGGCCTGACCCGGCTCGCGTTTCTGGACGTCCCGGATCCACGTGCCGCGGTCCTTAAGAAAGCCGCCGCGGAGCTGTGCTCGGTGCGGATCCTGGTGACCGATCCGCCGGTGTAGGGCGCCAAACACAACGGCGACAACGCTACCTGTTACGGGCGGTACAGCAGCCAGCTTACGGGCGGTGCAGCAGCCAGCCGCAAGAATCTGCTTAGGTATCTCAGGCTGCTTGGGATATCCGCGCTGGAACGGCCCGCTACCAGCCGATCAGGCAGATTGGAACTGGAAGCTTTCCGGGTAGGGGTCGTCGAGGGGTTCTGGCCAGCCGGGATCGTCCGTGTCCGCGGCGGGCAGTGGGTGCGCGGCTGTGAATTGGTGCCAGTCCGGGAAGGGGTCCGGGGGCAGTTCCGGTTCGGGATCCGGGCCGGAATCCTGATAGGTTTCCGGGCCCGTCTCCGAGTCGGGGTGCCCGGTGTGCGCCGGCAGCGGTTGAGGTCCGGGATCCGCGGGCAGGCCGTGGTCCGGTCCTTCGCCCGTAACCGGGAGGTGGTCGGGCCATTCGGGTGGTTCCCAGTCTTGGTGTTCGCTGGGGTAATGGCGTCCGGACGGTGAGGTCCAGCCCGGCGGGTGGTCCTTGCTGGCCCCGGCCGGTGTCCAGGCGGAGCCGTGTTTGAGGCGGTGGTGTTTGGGGCAGGGCTGGCCGAGGTTGGAGATGCCGGTGGTGCCGCCGTCGGCCCAGGCCAGCAG
>NZ_JBFTLG010000012.1:0-167236 GCF_056396305.1 Arthrobacter sp. 05T420
CGGCGAACCTGAACGTGGACATGGCGGCCTCGCCCAACGGTGTGCGGTCCGTGCATGACGGGGACGGATCCGATTTCGGCCACGCCGGCCCGGCTGGGTCCAAGGCGATCGAGGACATCCTGTTCCGCTACTTCCAGGAGAACGCGCTGACCGCCGAGACCACGCCCTTTGACGGCGGCTCCGACTACGACGCCTTCCTCTCGGCCGGCATTCCCGGCGGCGGCTTGTTCACCGGCGATGTGGAAAGGAAGACCCAGGCCCAGGCGCAGTCCTTTGGCGGGGCGGCCGGCAAGGTCCTTGACCCCTGCTACCACGAGGCCTGCGACACCGTCGCCAACACCAACCCGGAACTGCTCAAGGAAATGTCGGGCGCCCTGGCCTACGCCACCGTGGCCTACGCGATGGGCAAGCCCAGCTAAACGACTGCTCCCATCAGCCGTTCCAAAAGCCGTCCCATCCGCCGTCATCGGGCGTCCCGGGCGTCTGCGAGCCGGGCGTCCGGGCCGTCGGCGTCCACGTCCAAGGGTGCCCCGCCGCCGGCGCATTTTTCCAAGGAGCCAGGCGCGGCTAGAGGCTTTGGACCTTCGCTGATTCGGGTAGTTAATCAGCCATTTCAGCGGAAAAAACAGGTACCCGCTACTCAGGTGCTGTGAGATTGCTGAGTTTACGATAAGGAACGAATAAGCAGTCGGGCAGCGCAAGTGATCTGCCCAGTTCACGTATAGAAAACCTCAATACGTGAATAAATAGGGGCCCGTAAACCAACGGTCAGTGCGCCACAGATGCTGCGCTGTCTCCATTCCGAGCCCGTCATCTAGAAAGCCTGAGTTGGGTTTACGCTCAGGAAACTTCGCTAGTCGGAAGTACGGGGGATCGACAGATGGATATCTTCGAAAGTTTGGAGTCTGAGGTTCGCAGCTACTGCCGCGGCTGGGACACCGTGTTTGATCGTGCGGCCGGCAGCAGCCTCTACAGCGAAGACGGCAGAGAATATCTGGATTTCTTTTCCGGCGCCGGCGCGCTGAACTACGGACATAACAATCCGGCACTGCTGCGGCCGCTGGTGGACTACCTCCTGTCGGGCTCAATCGTCCACTCACTCGATATGAAGACGCCCGCCAAGCGGCGCTTCCTGGAAACGTTCCGGGAGTTGATCCTCAAACCGCGGGATTTGGACTACAAAGTCATGTTCCCCGGTCCGACGGGAACAAACTCCGTGGAGGCGGCCCTGAAGCTCGCCCGGAAGGTCACCGGCAGGCAGCATGTCGTGAGCTTCACCAATGCCTTCCACGGGATGACGCTGGGATCGCTGTCAGTTACGGGCAATTCAATGAAACGGCAAGGAGCCGGCGTTCCTCTGACGAACACCTCCAGCATGCCCTATGACGGCTTTTTCAACGGTCAGGTACCGGACTTTTTGTGGCTCCGGCAGGCCTTGGAGGACAGGGGCTCGGGACTCGACAAGCCCGCTGCGGTGATCGTGGAAACTGTCCAGGGCGAGGGTGGGCTCAGGGCCGCCCGGGCGTCCTGGCTGCGAGGCCTTGCGGAGCTCTGCCGCCAACACGACATCCTGCTCATCGTGGATGACGTTCAGGCCGGATGCGGACGTACCGGGACATTTTTCAGTTTTGAAGAGGCGGGCATCACCCCTGATATCGTCTGCCTGTCGAAATCCATCTCGGGCTTTGGACTGCCTTTGTCACTGACCCTGTTCAAACCCGAGTTGGACATTTGGCAGCCTGGCGAGCACAACGGAACATTCCGGGGGCACAACCCGGCGTTCGTCACCGGCGCGGCTGCCCTGGAACACTACTGGCAGGACGGCAGCTTCCAGTCGAAGGTCGCAGGGCTCGTTTCGCAACTGCACGAGGGGCTTACACAGATCGCGGCGGGCGTCGAAGGCGCCACCGTCCGTGGCCGGGGATTGCTCGCAGGTGTCTACTACCCCGACTCTCAGACGGCGGGAAGGATTGCGGCTGAATCGTTTGCCAGGGGCCTGCTGGTGGAAACTTCGGGCCCGGAAGGTGAGGTCCTCAAGACGATGCCCGCGCTGACAATCAGCCCCGCAGACCTGCAGAAGGGACTCGATATTCTCGCTGCAGCCGCAGTGACAGTGACCGGAGAGCCGGTGGCCTTGGGATCAACCATTTGAGGATCCGTACAGAGGGCAGAGAGGGCCCACAGGGGCCAGTACCGCTTGCAAGAATCGAAGTAGATTTCGGGGAGAGAAATGGGTACCCGCAAGGAAACAGCTCTTAACGACAGTGATCTAGCGGAAACCGACCGGGCGATTCGCCCGGGAAGTGTCATCGTACAAAAATTTGGCGGTTCATCCCTGGCGGATGCCGCGGGTATTCTCCGGGCAGCCGAGCGGATCGCCAAAACGCGGACCAACGGCTACCGGGTCGTGGCCGTGGTGTCCGCCATGGGGGACACCACCGATGAACTATGCGACCTTGCTGCGGAAGTTTCCGCCCGGCCGCTTGCTGTGGACCTTGACGCCCTTCTGAGCATCGGCGAACTTGTGTCCTCGGCACTTTTGGCGATAGCCCTGGCGGATCTCGGCCAACTGCCCCGCACCTTTACCGGCAGTGCGGCCGGCCTCATTACCGACAGCATCCATGGCAAGGCACACATTACTGATGTCAGGCCGGACCGCGTCCGCAACAGTTTGAACCGTGGTGAAGTTCCCATCGTGGCAGGATTCCAGGGCAGGACGCAGAAGCGGAACAGGGTCACCACGCTCGGTCGCGGCGGCTCGGATCTCACCGCGGTCGCGCTGGCCGCAGCACTCGGGGCCGACATTTGCGAAATCTACACGGACGTCGACGGCGTCTACACCGCGGACCCGCGGGTTGTCCCGACAGCGCGAAAGATCGAGGTTCTTTCGAGCGAGGAAATGCTTGAATTCGCGGCCTCCGGGTGCAAGGTACTGCATCTGCGGTGTGTTGAATATGCCCGCCGGTTCGGTCTTCCAATCCATGTGCGGTCTTCATTCGTGCCCGAGCCTGGGACGTTGATCCTGCCAGGCCTTGACCGTCATCCAGTCCTCCAGCCCGCGCGGGAGCAACCGGAGGTGACCGGCGTGGCCGGGGTCAACTCGGCGTCGAAAATCACAGTTGTTGGAATTCCTGACCAGCCGGACAGCATGGCGCGCATCCTGCACGTCCTCTCGCGTTCGGGAGCGCACGTCCAGGCAATTGTCCAGAACACGGCCGGCCCGGGCTCGAAGCGTTCCGACGTTGCCCTGATCGTGCCGGCCGCCCATGCGGGCACAGCCCTGGCGGTGCTGGATGCTGAAAAGGGAACAATTGGTTTTCAGGGTTTGCAGCACGACAGCGAGGTGGGCAGGGTGTCCATCACCGGGCTGGGTATGCGCTCTTCCCCTGAAATTTTCTGCACCTTTCTCAAGGCCCTCTCGGACGCCAACGTTGACCTCGATCTCTTCGACATATCCGAGACCTCCGTGGGTGCCGTCACACCCGCCCACCGGCTAGCAGACGCCGAGCGGGCCGTCCGACGGGCATTCGGCATGGCCCCGGCGGCCGAGGACGCGATGGTGGCTCATGAGGACCACCTCATGCCCACTGTTGGCCCCCCGATCGAGACGTGGGCTGCAATTTCTGACGAGGATCTGACCCCTGTCCCGCAGGGGGACAGAACAGTGGCACGTCACTTCTAGCGAAGGAGCTAAAGGATGGGCAAGACCGCGAGGATCGGCAACAGCCTCACCAAACCCCCTGAGTTGCGCGGAAAAATGTCGGTGATCGGTGGTTCGGCGGGGGGAACCATCCTGACGTCGGCTGCGCTGGATCACGCGGCGCGGTGGCGCCGGGGCGAGCGGTTGGACCAACTTTTTGAGGACAGCTGTGACCGGTTGCGGGAACAGGGGCTGGGAGCCCAGGTTGCCGTGGATGCCGGGGACATCGTCCTGACCTACACAGAACTGGACGAACGGGCCAACCAGCTGGCGCGCCATCTCCTGGTGTGCGGGGCCCGGCCCGGTGACCGCATCGCGCTGCTGTTTGACCAGCCCTGGCGGGCCTATGTGGCGATGCTTGCCGTGCTGAAGATCCACGCGGCTTATGTTCCCCTTGATCCGGGGTTTCCGCCCGACCGTCTCCAGTACATTGTGGAAGACGCCAACGCGGCGATGATCCTCTCACTGTCACATTTGAAGGACCTGATGCCCGAAGTGGCCGCTGTGACGGTAAGTGTTGACGAGGTGCAGGCGCAGATTGACGCTCAGGACACCGCCCGGCTAGACGATGCGGAACTTGGCGGGACGAAGGATGAGCTGGTCTACATTATCTACACCTCTGGTTCGACGGGCCGGCCGAAGGGCGTGGCGGTGGACCAAGCAAGCATCTGCAATTTTGTCCGGGTGGCCTCCGACATTTACGGCATTCAGTCCACCGACCGCGTGTACCAAGGCATGACGATCGCTTTTGACTTTTCGGTCGAGGAAATCTGGGTGGCCTGGATGGTCGGAGCCACCCTGGTGCCTAAGCCGGGACGTTCCAGCATGCTCGGTGCCGAGCTCGCGGACTACCTGCAAGAAAAACGGATCACAGCTCTTTGCTGTGTTCCCACGCTGCTCGCGACACTTGACGAAGATCTGCCCGATTTGCGGTTCCTGCTGGTCTCCGGGGAGGCTTGCCCCAAGGACCTCGTCATGCGCTGGCATCGCCCCGGCCGTCGCTTCCTTAATGTTTATGGCCCGACTGAAGCTACCGTAACCGCCACGTGGTCGGTCCTCGACCCGGACCTGCCCGTCTCCCTAGGTGTACCGCTGCCCACCTACACGGCAGTTATTGTGGATCCCGCTGAGCTCCGGGTCCTGCCGCGCGGCGAAACAGGGGAAATCGGCCTGGCAGGGGTTGGCCTGGCGCGGGGGTACGTAAACCGTCAAGACCTGACGGACCGCGCGTTTGTCCCGGATTTCCTGGGAATCGAGAACAACCCCTCCGGCCGGATCTATCGCACCGGGGATCTCGGACGGGTGAACGACGACGGGCAACTCGAATACTTCGGCCGGATCGATACCCAGGTCAAAATACGCGGCTACCGCATCGAGCTGAGCGAAATCGAATCGGTCCTCCTGCAGCTCCCCGGGATCGCGCAGGCAGTCGTTCAGACCTATGAGCCGGAACAGGGAACCGTGGAACTGGCCGCCTATTACACGCTGCGCCAGGACGTTGCGGGCGTTGACGCCCACGACCTCCACCGGATGCTGCGCACCAGGCTCCCCGGGTACATGGTCCCGGCCTATTTTGAAGAGCTGGACGCAATTCCCATGATGGCCAGTGACAAGGTGGACCGGAAGCGGTTGCCTCGTCCAGAGCACAGGATCAGCCAGGCGGCCGCCGGAACCTATACCGCCCCAACGACCGCCGCTGAAGAGGCCCTGGCGGCGCAGCTTGGCGCCGTGCTGAGTCTTGACAAGGTCTCCACCGATGCCCATTTCTTCAACGACCTGGGTGCCGACTCATTGTTGATGGCGCGTTATTGCGCCCGTATTAGAAAAGAAACCGCCCTGCCGGCAGCTGCAATGCAGGATATCTATGAGAACCCAACGGTTCGGCAGCTTGCCGCGTGTCTGGAAGCCAGGCACAGTGAATCGGTTCTCAGCGCCGCTGTACCGGAGAACGACGCTGTGCTCCCGGCGCCGATGCCCCCGGTCAGCTCCTTCCGGTACGCCATGTGCGGTGCAATCCAGTTGCTGGTATTCCTGGGCTACTTGCTGTACTCGGCCTGGTTGCTGGTTTTTGGCTACGAATGGACGGTAGCGGGAACCAGTCCCCCCGACATGTGGCTCCGTTCTGTCGGTTTCGGTGCCGCCATGTTCGTGATCCTGTCCGTCACGCCGATCATCGCCAAATGGCTCCTCGTTGGGCGGTGGAAGCCCGGCACCATCCGGATATGGAGCGTTGCCTATCTCCGTTTCTGGACGGTCAAGACACTGACTCGGGCAAATCCACTCGTCTTGTTCGCCGGGTCTCCGCTCTACGTCGTGTACCTGCGGCTCCTGGGCGCAAAGATTGGCAAAGGTGTGGTGATCTTCTCCCGGCAGGTGCCCGCGTGCCCGGACCTGCTCACCGTTGGCGACAATACCGTCATCCACAAGGACGCCTCAATGCTGTGTTACCGGGCACGTGCCGGCATGATCGAAAAGGGTCCGGTGACGCTGGGACGAAACGTTCTTGTCTCTGAGCGGACTACCCTCGACATCGGAACGTCCATGGGCAATGACACCCAGCTCGGGCATGCTTCCTCGCTGCAGTCTCCACAGGCCGTACCGGACGGACAGGTCTGGCACGGTTCCCCTGCCGCACGCACCAGCACGAATTATCGGAGAGTCCCGGCCGCCCCCTGCAGCACGCGCCGGAGAGTCATTTTCACCCTGCTCCAGTTGTTCAACCGTCTGGTCCTGGTTGTTCCGGCCGCGGTTCTGGGCCTGGCCTTGTTCCTGCCGGCTTACTTGAACACCGGGCACCTGCAGCTGGGCGCCTACACATTTTTTGTCGAAGTCGCGGCCGTATCACTCATCGTGTTCATTGCCGGGCTGGTCACCGGACTGGTGATCGTCGTCTGCGTTCCGCGCTTCCTGAACATCTTCCTTAAGCCTGATGTGGTGTATCCGCTCTACGGGTGGCACTATTCGATCCATCGGCTGATTCTCCGGATCTCGAACGTCCGGATGTACAAAGACATCTTCGGCGACAGCTCCTACATCGTGCACTACCTCAAGGTCCTCGGCTGGAACTTGGGCAAGGTGGAACAAACGGGATCGAACTTCGGCCCCACCCTGGGCCACGAGACACCATTCCTCAGCTCGGTAGGGACCGGGACCATGGTTTCCGACGGCCTCAACATGATGAACGCCGACTACACCAACACCTCCTTCCGGCTCTCGCGGGTCCAGATCGCCGGCCGCAACTTCCTGGGCAACAGCATCACGTTTCCGATGGGAGCCCGGGTGGGGGAGAACTGCCTGCTGGCCACGAAGGTAATGATTCCGATTGACGGCCCGATCCGCAGGGATGTGGGACTGCTGGGGTCACCGGCCTTTGAGATTCCCCGGTCCGTCCAGCGTGACGCACAGTTTGACGAACTCAAGATCGCGGACGAAATGAAACGGAGCCTTCCTGCCAAGAACCGGCACAACATTTTGAGCATGGTGCTGTTCCTGGCGGTACGGTGGTTCCTGCTGTTCGTCGCCACAGTCGCCGGCGCCATCGCCGTATCGGCCCATAGTTTTCTCGGTGCGGTGGCCGTGGCCGGGTCAATGTTCGGTTTGATCGTTTTCCGCGTACTGTTTGGCGCCCTGGTGGAGCGTTCGGTCATGGGGTTCCGCCGCCTGAAGCCGCAATACTGCTCCATCTACGACAGCTACTTCTGGCGGCATGAACGTCTCTGGAAACTGCTCTCCGTGGGAGCCTACAACGGGACCCCGTTCAAACCCATGATCTGGAGGCTGTTGGGCGTCAAGGTAGGCAAGCGGCTCTACGACGCCGGCCTGAACATGCCGGAAAAGACCCTCGTCACGATAGGCGATGACTGCACGATCAACGAGGGAACACACGTCCAGGGCCACTCCATGGAGGACGGTACGTTCAAGTCCGACTACATCGTGATTGGCAACCGGTGTTCCCTCGGCGCGAACAGCTGGGTCAACTACGGAGTGACGATGCAGGATGGTTCGTCACTCGGTGCCGACGCCCTTCTGATGAAGGGCGAAGACGTCCCGGAGAATGCTACGTATTCCGGGAACCCGGCTCGCGAGGTAAACCCGTCCGCGCCAGCAACCGTCGCGGCCCTGGCGTCCAGCGGACCCCGTCACAGGGACGCAGCCGCGGCGGCCAGTGGCCGGCCGAAACTCCCCAAGGGAGCCCACGGAACCCATGGTGCCCACGGAACGCACCGGGCATCGCGGGACAAGGCAGGGGCACCGAGTTCTGGTTCCTAGTGCGAACCCGTTGGCAGGGCAGCGTCTTCGGGGAAGTCATCGGGGAAGTCCTCGGCCACGGCCGGCGCGGAATGACGCCCGCGGGGCAGGGACTTTTGCAGGGCCATGCGCTCACGCCGTCCTTCCACGAGCCGGTAGAGCACGGGGACCAGGATGAGCGTGAGGGCGGTTGAGGAGATCAGGCCGCCGATCACCACGATTGCCAGGGGCTGGGAGATGAAGCCGCCGCCGCCGGTCAGGCCCAGTGCCATCGGTGTCAGGGCAAACACCGTGGCCAGGGCCGTCATGAGGATGGGGCGGAGGCGCTGGCGGGCGCCATGCGTGATCGCGTCCGCCACGCCCATCCCGGGCTCCCCGTTGCGGGGCTGGCGGTACTGGTTGATGAGGTCGATCAGCACAATCGCGTTAGTCACCACGATGCCCACCAGCATCAGCATGCCGATCAGCGACGGCAGCCCCAGCGGCACACCGGTCACGACGAGCAGGGCGATGGCTCCTGTCGCCGCAAATGGGATGGAGACCAGCAGGATCAGCGGCTGGATGAGGGATTTGAACGCAGCCACCATGATCACGTAGACGATCGCGACGGCGGCCAGCAGCGCGAGGCCCAACTGCCGGAACGAGTCGGCCTGCTGGGTGGTGGCGCCTCCGATGGTGGCGGTGACCCCAGGTGGCAGCTGGACTGATTTGAGGCGGTTCTGCACTTCGGTGCTGACCGCGCCGAGGTTGGCACCCGACGGCGTCACCGAGACCCGGGCGGTGCGCTGGCCGTTACTGGCGGTGATGGAGACAGGCACGTCGACCTGTTCCACGGAGGCGATGCTGCCCAGCGGCACCGTGCCGGCCGCCGTCGGGAGCGGGATCGCCCTAACCGCCGCGATACTCGTGAAGCGGGTGCCTTCGCCGATCCGGACCGGGAAGTCGTTGGTGTCGATGCGGATCGTCCCCGCCGGAATCGGGCTGATCGTGGCGGCCAGGACCCCGGCCACGCGCTCCTCGTTCAGGCCGGCGGCGACGGCCTTGGCCCGGTCCACCTTGACCTGGACCACCGGTTGGCTGGCGGCCAGGTTGGTGGCCACCTCGCTGCTGCCCGGGACCCCGTCCATGGCCTTGACCATCGCGTCACTGGCCGTCCGGAGGTCGGCGGTCGAGGCCGCCTTGAGAGTGATGTCCACGGTCGATGACGTCCCGAAGCCGCCCTGCTGGGAACCGACGGTGATCTTGCCGGCGTCGCCGAGTTGGGCGAGCTCGCTGCGGACAGTGTCCTGGAGCTTGCCCTGGTTGGCCTTCTCGTCCGTCACCACCGTAAACGTCGAATTCGATGCGCCGCTGGAGAGCAGGGCCGAGAAACCGGTCTGGGCGTTGCCGGTGGTGGACTGGACGTCCTTGACCCCGTCGATGCCCCGCAGGACACTCTCAACCCGGATCGCCGATGCGCTGGCCTCGGCCAGGCTGGTGCCCGCCGGCATGGCCTGCCGGACGGTCATGCTGTTCTCGCCGGAGCGGCCGAGCAGATCGGTGGCGAGCAGCGGGGACATCGCCACGGTTCCGCCGAGCACCAGAGCCGCGGCGATCAGCGTGAGGACCGGGTGCCGCTGGGTACCGGCGAGGACGGGCAGGTAGCCGCGCTGCAGGAGCGTGCGCTGCTCGGCTTCGTGCGCCTTTGCCGCAATGCCAGCGGCAGGCCCAGCGCCTGAACCATCCCCAGAACCAGCCGCAGAACCAGCGGCACGGGCACCGGCAGCGGAGTCGGCGGGCGTGCGCAGGAACCAGTACGCCAGCACCGGCACGATGGTCAGCGAAACCAGCAGCGACGAGAGCAGGGCAATGGTCACAGTCAGGGCGAACGGCCGGAACAGCTCGCCGGCCAGGTCGCCCACGAAGGCGATCGGCAGGAATACGGCCACAGTGGTCAGGGTGGAGGCCGTGATGGCGCCGGCCACTTCGCGGATCGAGGTCAGGATTGCCGTGATCTTGGTTTCGCCGTAGCTCAGGTGCCGCTTGATGTTCTCGATGACGACGATCGAGTCGTCCACGACGCGGCCGATCGCGATGGTGAGCGCGCCCAGAGTCAGGATATTGAGCGAGTAGCCGGTGGCCGAGAGGCCGATGAACGTGATCAGCAGTGACAGCGGGATGGACACGGCAGTGACCAGGGTGGAGCGCACGGACATGAGGAACACCAGGATCACGGCGACGGCGAAGCCAAGGCCCAGCAAGCCCTCGGTGGTGAGGTCCTTGATCGACTTCTCGATGAACGGTGCCTGGTCGAAGACCGGGGTGAACTTGGCGTTGGAGCCAAGCTCTGCCTCGAGCTGCGGGATGGCGTCCTTGACCGCGTGGGAGATCGCTACAGTGTCGCCCTCGGGTTTCTTGGTCACGGACAGGGCGAGGGTTTCCTTGCCGTTCGTCCGCGTGATGGACGTGCGGGCGTCCTCGACCAAGCTGACGTCCGCCACGCTGCCGATGGTCGCCGCATCGCGGGCCGCGCCCAGTGGGAGGGCCTTGATGGCGTCGAGGGAGTCGACAGGGCTGCCGATCTGCAGCGAGAGGGTCTTGCCCTGTTCCTCGATGGTGCCGGCCGGAACCAGCGCGCCGTTGTTCTTCAGCGCCTCACTGATGGACTGGATGCTCGCACCCGACGCCGCCAGGTCCCGGGGCCGCGGCAGGATCTGGATGTGCTTGGTGGCGCCGCCGGTGACGTCGGCGCCCCTGACGCCGTCGAGCTTCTGCAGCCGGGGGACACTGAGCCGGGCGAGGTCGGCGTTCAGTTCGCTGAGCGGTTTATCCGAGGACACGGCCAGGAACACGATCGGGAAGTCGCTGATGCTCCCGGCGATCGCCTGCGGCTGGACGTCCTTCGGCAGGGCCTGCTTGGCGTTGGAGATTGCGCGGTCGATCTGATTCCGGGCCCGGTCCAGGCTGGTGCCGTACGTGAACGCCAGGGTGATCTGGGAGACGCCGTTGCGCGAAGTTGACGACGTCGACTCCAGGCCCTCGACGCCGTTGAGGGCCGTTTCCAGCGGGGCGCTGATCTGTTTGTCGACCACCTCCGGCGACGCGCCAGGCATCGAGGAGATGACGGTGATCTGCGGGAACTCGATGGACGGGATGAGCTCCTGCTTCAGCGAGGACATCGTGATCACGCCGAATACCGACGCGAACACGGTGATCAGCGCGATCAGGGCCCGGTTGGCGAGGGAGAGCTTTGCGAGCCGGAACATCTCATGGTCTCCTGGTGGGTCGAGAACGTACTGCCAACGGGGACGTCAAGGAGTTGCAGCGGTCCCAAACCAGCAGTGTAGACCAGCCAGGGCCCGACGCCCGGCTTAGTTGCGGGCGGAGACCTGCTCGAGTTGCAGCGTCTTGGCCGTCTCGGCCTCCAGGCGCGCGGCGAGCTCAGGGTTGTCGTTGAGCTTGACACCGTAGCCGGGCATCATGTCCTTGAGCTTGGACTGCCAGCCCTTGAAGTTCTTGGGGAAGGACTTCTGGAGCAGCTCGATCATGATCGGCACGGCCGTGGACGCGCCCGGGGAGGCGCCGAGCAGGGCACCGATGGTGCCGTCACGTCCGGCAATGACCTCGGTGCCGAACTGCAGCACGCCGCCCTTCTTCGGGTCCTTCTTGATGATCTGGACCCGCTGGCCGGCGGTGATGAGCTCCCAGTCGCCGTCCTGGGCCTCGGGGTAGTACTCGCGCAGGGCCTCGACCTTGTCGCCGTGGCGTTTGGCGACCTCCTTGATCAGGTAGGCGGTGAGGTCCATGTTGTCCTTGGCCACGGCCAGCATCGGGATGATGTTGGAGGGGCGGATGGACAGCGGCAGGTCCAGGTAGGAGCCGTTCTTGAGGAAGTTCGTGGAGAAGCCGGCGTAGGGGCCGAACAGCAGGGAGCGCTTGCCGTTGACGTAGCGCGTATCCAGGTGCGGCACGGACATGGGCGGGGCACCGACAGATGCCTGGCCGTAGACCTTCGCGCTGTGCTGGGCCGCGAGGGCCTCGTCGGTGCAGCGGAAGAACTGGCCGGAGACGGGGAAGCCGCCAAACCCCTTGCTCTCCGGAATGCCGGAAGCCTGCAGCAGGTGCAGGGCGCCGCCGCCGGCGCCGACGAACACGAATTTCGCGTGGATGGAGCCGTGCTCACCGGACTGCGGGTGCTTGAGCGACAGGTCCCAGCCTCCGCCGGATGCGCGCTTGATGTCACTGACGTTGTGGCCGTAGTTGATCTCCACGCCGTTGTTGCCCAGGTACGTGGTCAGCTCGCGGGTCAGGGCGCCGAAATCGACGTCGGTGCCCTCGGCTGCGCGGGTTGCCGCGACGCGCTGCTTGGGGTTTCGGCCCTTGACGATCAACGGGGCCCACTTGGCGATCTGGGCGTGGTCCTCGGAATACTCCATCGACCGGAACAGCGGGTTCGGCTTGAGCGCCTCGTAGCGGGTGCGGAGGAACTTGGCGTGGTCCTCGCCGATTACGAAGCTCATGTGCGGAACGGTGTTGATGAAGCCCTTGGGGGAGCCGATCAGGGAATTCGAGACGAGGTGGGACCAGAACTGGCGGGACAGCTGGAACTGCTCGTTGATGTTCAGGGCCTTGCCGGGGTCCACCGAGCCGTCTTTGGCTGCGGGGGAGTAATTAAGCTCACACAGGGCCGCGTGTCCGGTGCCGGCGTTGTTCCACGGGCCGGAGCTTTCCAGTCCCGGCTCGTCGAGCTTCTCGAAGAGCGAGATGGTCCAGTTCGGCTCAAGCTGCTTGATGAAAGCACCGAGAGTGGCGCTCATGATGCCGCCGCCAATCAGGACGACGTCGGCATGTTGGGTCTTGGAAATGAAAGTCACAATCAGTCTCCGATAGCAGCGGCTCTGGCTGTCACAGAATATCCCGCACCGCCCACTAACTGAAATTGGCCCCGTGCGTCAAGGCTTTAGCTCGACCTTTGTGAAAACTTCATTAAGCACCGGCGACGCCGGGTACTTCAGGACCCGGTCCGAGAGCGCCAGTGCCGAGATCGGGAAGGCAATGGGCACCGCGGGCACCGTGGCCGCGATCTGCGCATTGATGGTCTGGTACTGCGCAGTGCGGTCCGTGCCGTCCGGCAGGCCCCGGGCCCGGGCGATCTTGGAGAAGACCTGGGGGTCCTGGTAGCCGAATTCGCCGGTGTTCGCGCCAAAGAGCGGGCCCACGAAATTGTCGGGGTCTGAATAGGAGCCGTTCCAGCCCAGCAGGTGCAGGGCGTGGTCGCCCGGGGAGGTGACCTTCTGCAGATAGCCGTCCGCCCAGTCCACGGGCACGGGCTTGATGTTGAGCCCGATGGCGGTCAGTTGCCGGCTGATTTCGGCGTACACCTTCTCCGGCGTCGGCAGGTAGGGCCGCGTGACGTTGAGCGGGTAATAGAACTTCAGCACCTCACCCTTGTAGCCGGCCTCGGCGAGGAGTTCCTTGGCCTTGCCCGGGTTGTAGCCGAGCGCAGCGGCGTTGTTGTTGAAGCCGCTGAGCTTGGGCGGAACGAACTGGGACGCCTGGGCTGTGTTGTCGATGAAGAACCTGCGGATCAGCGTGTCTTTGTCCAGGCCCATCTCGATCGCCTGGCGCACCTTGAGGTTTTGCAGGATGGGAACTTCCTGGTTCATGCCCAGGTACATCACGGAGAAGGGGTCCCGCTGGATGATCTGCTTACCGCTCTTGACCAGCTGATCGAAGTTTCCGACCGTAACCGCGTCGTAGGCGTCGATCTTGCCTTCGAGGAGTGCCTGCATCCGGGTCTGCGGCTGATCGTAGGTCACGAACTTGATGGTCCCGATCTGACCCTTGTCGCCCCAATAGTCCTTGTTGCTGGCCAGGGTGACTCTGTCCGAGTCCCAGGAGCCGAAAACGTAGGGTCCGGTGCCCACCGGGTGGAGGCCGTAGGCGGACATCGGCTGCCCGCCCCGGCTCTGGTTCAGGACGTCCGCGTGCTCGGCGGCGAGGGCCTTGGGCGAAGAGATCGCAAAGGCCGGGAGGGTGAGGGCCTGGAGAAATCCCGTGAAGGGCTGGGTGAGGCCGATCCGCACGTTGTCCGGCGCCACGGCTGTGCATCCCTTGTAGATGGACAGCGGGGCCTGGTCCGCGTGGGCCTTGAACACACCCTTGAATGTGGTGCCCGAGGCCTGTTTGCGGAGGGCCGGCGAAAAGTTGAACCAGCGGTTGAAGTTGGTGCAGACAGCGGCGGCATCAAACGCCGTCCCGTCCTGGAACTTGACGTTCTCGCGCAGTTTGAACTCGTAGGTCCGGCCGTCATCGGTCTGGGACCACTCGGTTGCCAGCAGCGGCGTGGGCTCGCCAGTGGTCTGGTCCACGCCCACAAGGCCTTCCAGGACCTGCCGGGTGACGCGGTAGGACTCGACGTCGGAGACCAGGGCAGGATCGAGCCCCAGCGGTTCCGAGCCGGTGCCAAAGGTGAAGACCGCGGTGGGTGCCGCGCTGGACGTGGGTGAGGCGGTTGAAGAGCTGGGTGCCGGGCCGAGGCTGCCCGTGCAGGACGCCAGCGGCAGCACAAGAAGAGCGGCCCCGATGCTGGCGGCAATCCGCCGCACTGTCCTGCTGGGCACTGTACTGCTGGGCACTCGAGAATCACCTCTGGGAACTGGAAGGTCCGCCGGCTGCGGAACAGCCCCAGTCTAGTTGACGGCCGGGGCCGACAGCTTTTGTGGCACACCGTCGCCGGCCAACAGCCACGGTTCCCGCAGCACAAAAAAGCGAAGGCCCGCACCTGGTGGTGCGGGCCTTCGCTTCTCCTAATGGTCCAGGGAGTCAGGCTGGAGCCGGGGCAGGAGGGCTTTGACTGCCTACTTGGGCATCAGGACTGAGTCGACCATGTAGACAGTGGCGTTGGCGGTCTGGACGCCGCCGCAGACAACGTTGGCGCCGTCGACCTTGAGGGCATCCTTGGTGCCGGTCACCGTGACCGAACCGCCCTGAACCGTCTTGTGGGTGCCGACAATCTGGTCCGGGGTGATCTTGCCGGGGACCACGTGGTAAGTCAGGATCTTGCTCAGCGTGGCGTCATCCGTCTTCAGGGCCGCGATCGTGGCCGGGTCGATCTTCTTGAAGGCGTCATCGGTCGGGGCGAAGACGGTGAATTCGCTGCCGTTGAGCGTGTCCACCAGGTTGACCTTGGGGTTGAGCTTGCCGGAAACAGCGGCGGTCAGGGTGGTCAGAATCGGGTTGTTGGAAGCCGCGGTGGCTACCGGGTCAAGTGCCATGCCCGAGACGGAGCCGGCACCGCTCGGAACCTTGGCGGCGTAGGCCGCGCAGCCGGAGCCGACCAGGTTGGCAGCCGGATCCATGGCCGCGGCGGAGGCGCTCATGGACGGGGACGGCGCCATGCTGGATGCCGACGGCGCCGCGGAAGCGGGGGCCGAGGAGGCGGTGGTGCTGGATCCGCCGCAGGCAGTGAGGCTGAGCATGGCGGCAGCTGCGATACCTGCAACGGCGAACGTGGTGCGCTTGATGTTCTGCATTTCGGTTTCTCCTTTGTTGTGCCGATGGTTGCCTGCGGCGAATATTGCCGCTGCGGCCTTTCCCGACTGTTGGGCACCGACCCTTGGTTGGTGTCTCAATGGGTATTCGGCTGCTCGGAGGAAACGGATGGGTGCAGATGTGAAATTCTTTTTGACCCATTTAAAACCGCTGGAACTGCTGGTTCACGCCCGCTAGGAAACGCTGAAAACTGCTGGAAACGACGAGAACCCCGGTCCGAAGACCGGGGTTCTCTCTGTGCGCAAGGGGGGACTTGAACCCCCACGCCCGAAGGCACAGGAACCTAAATCCTGCGTGTCTGCCAATTCCACCACTCGCGCGCGGCGCCGTCGTCTTCCCGGGGTAAGTTCCCCGGCGGCGGTCGCCAGGGTCCATTGTACCTATCAGGCGTCGAGTTTCAGGTCCCGGCGAAGTTTGGCGACATGCCCGGTGGCCCGGACGTTGTACTGCGCGACTGCGACCTTGCCCTCGGCGTCGACAACGATGGTGGAGCGGATGAGGCCTTGGTAGGTCTTGCCGTAGTTTTTCTTTTCGCCCCAGGCCGCATATGCCTCGGCGACGGTGTGGTCCTCGTCGGAGAGCAGCGGGAAGGTCAGCCCCTCGGTGGCCGCGAACGCCGCAAGCTTCCCGACAGGGTCTGGGGAGATGCCCACCACGTCATAACCTGCGGCCTGAAGCGAGCCAAGGGAATCCCGGAAATCGCAGGCCTGCTTGGTGCATCCCGGTGTGGAGGCCGCCGGGTAGAAATAGATCACGGTCTTGCGGCCCCGGAAATCGCGCAAGCTAACGTCCTGTCCTTCGGCGTTCTTGAGGGTGAAATCCGGTGCTGTGGCACCGGCAGTGAGTCGCTCAGGCACGGGTGTCTCCTTGGGTGGGGTATGTGGTGAAGTGGGGTGACTATCCAGCGTAGTGAGCAGGTGGGCGCCGGACGAATCCGCTGCTCGCTATACTCTTGGGTATGCCTGATATGGATCGCTGGCCCACGGGCCGCCTATTGTCCACGGCAGCACGTCTTGTAGAACACTCCTGGAACGAAAAATTGGGGGCCATTGGCCTGACCCATGCCGGGGTGATCGCCATGGAAGTGCTTTCGGCGAATGGGCCTATGACACAAGCCCAACTGGCCCAACTCGTTCGGGTCCAGGCCCAGACCATGGGCAAGACTCTGAGCCGGCTGGAGGCGCACGGCCACATTTCGCGGCAGCGCAGCACTTCCGACCGGCGCAGCCACGTGGTGTCCCTGACTGACCAGGGGCGGCAGGCCGTCGCGGCGGCTGCCGATATGGAACGCTCCGTGCTCGCCGCAACGCCCATTGACCCGGACCTGCTGCGGCAGGAGCTCCAGGCTGTGGTCCGGGTGCTGGCAACGAAGTCCGCGTCTCCAGAGGCCACGGCCATCGTCACGGGCGCCGAGCCAGGCGTCGCTGCGGCCCCGGGCGTAGCTACCGACTCCGGCGTCGCCGCCGGGACCGCCCCGCTTAACTAGCCGGCGCCCCAAGGGGCTGTACTTCCCTCAGGCCCGCCTGCCCCTTGCCGCTCCCTAAATCGTCGCGGCCTGGTTGGCCAGGGTGGCCGCGATGGCGGACATCTTGAGACCGGTGAGCACCACGGTGAGCAGGATGACGCCGATCGTGGCCCATACCGGCGCGAGTCCGCGCCGCGGGGCCACCTCGTGGACAATCACCGAGCGGCCAATCACGTAGAGCTCCCGGCTGAGGAACACCCACGCCCAATGGAATGGCCGGATCACGCCGTCCTTGCGCAGCCGGTCCCAGTCCAGATACGCCAGAAGCGCGGACACTCCGTAGGCCACAAGGCCGGTCGCCAGCAGGAGGAAGTAAGGCGCCGTGAAGATCGACGCCGGGTCAATGATCTGGACTTGGCGCGTGCCCACGGTGCGCAGCCGGAACACCGGGTTCCAGAACATGAGCAGGATGAGGGGCACCAGCGGCAAGGCCACAATCATCCAGATATACGGGTTGTAGACCGGCGTCCCGGCACTGATGCGCGTGCGCGGTGCCACCCGGTGTTGGGCCGGCGCCGCCTGGAACTGGGGTGCGCTGAACTGTCCGGTCCACGCAGAACCGTTCCACCACTGATGCCGGCCGGAGCCAGCAGGGTCGGGATACCAGCCAGGGCCGGGGGCTGACGCTTTGGGCGGGACGGTCATGGGCTCTACATCCTTTGCGGGGCATGGTGCGTGCGCTGGTTCAATGCACTCTCCGGTTCTAAGACAGAGAGTACCCCAGTGAAACCCAAGGGCTGGCCGGCCGTTCAGGCGGAAATGAGCGGCCGCGAAGTATCGACGCGGCACTGCTTCGGAGGGACCATTAAAGGGCAGTCACCATGAAGGAGGTCAGTGATGTGCTACCAGTACAACAAGGATTTCCGCCGGGATGCCAGAAAGGATGCCGCGCGGGAACCTGAGGAACGCCCGGAGCCCCGGGTGGAGGCAAAGGAAGGCCGGTTCTGGGGCTTCCCGCGCCGCAGCAAGGAGTTCACAGTCGAAGAGCCGGAGACGGTAGTTGACCGGCCCCGCGAGAAGGTCTGAGGCCACGATGTGACTCGACGGCCGCTGAACCCCACATTGACATGTGATGGTTCGGCGGCCGCTTCACGGTTGAGCCGGCCGGCGGAGGCCAATCGCTCCGGAGAGCCCGATGAGGAGGCCACTTAGCGCAAGCAGGGATCCGGCGACGCTGAGCTGCCCGTCCGGTTCCGCATTACCATGCCCGGCCGCCGCGCCCAGCGGCTGCCCCGTTGAGTGGTCCTGGCCGGCGTCCGCCGCTGGAGGCGCGGAGGCCGCCGTCGTGATCGCTGCAACAGACTCCGTGGCCGGTGAAGGCGTCTTGTCCGGGTCCGCTGTTGAAACAGGGTCCGACGTCGGCGGCGCCGGGAGCTGCGCTGGCTTAGTGGGTTGTGCCTGGGACGGCGTTGCCTTCGGCTTTCGGGGAGGCGCTGGGGAAGGCGCAGCCCCTGACGGTGGCGGGGCGGAGATGCCGGGGACGGTCGGGCTGGGTGACGGGGAGGCCGACGGCGGGCCTGGAGTCGGTGGGGTCGGGCAGAATTTCGCCGGGAGGAGGCCGGCTGGCCCGCAGGGACCGGCCGCTGCGGGCAACGCCAGGATCAGCGGGGATGCGGCGAGCAGAAGGGCCACGGCGGATGCGTAACAGGCCTTCCGCATTGAGTTCATCCTCACCATCGTAGGGCTACGCCGCCCGCCGGCAGGGAACCCAGGCCCGGTGATGCTGCCTTTCACTGCCAATAAAGAACTGCCGGGAGGCACATGTGGCGGCAGTGGGTGCCGTCGAGTCGCTGTCCAATCCCTCAGAGGCCTTGTAGCTTCGCGGTAAGAACAGCTTGGGCGGTCTTCAGTCCCTGCGTTTCCGGGCCCGGCGCACGGCCAGGACGATAAAGACCGCTATGAACGCGACTGGCAGGAGCGCCAGCGGGTTCCAGCCTTTAAAGCTCATGTGGTTCCCCTTCCCGTCCGATGCGTGACACCGACGCCCGGACCGCCTGTTATCTGTTGCTGGCGAATATCGTGATCACAATAATGCCGCCGATGATGTCCAGCAAACCCAGGACTTTTCCGGCGGTGGCCTTGACCCCGGCCGCTTCGGCCCGGCGAGCCATGATGAATGCCATGACCCCCATGGCGATACCGAACAGGAACAGGCCGATGAGGCCGATGATGATGGAATTGCGGCGGTACTTCAATCCCTGCTGCAAGTGGAAGGCAGCCGCCTCCGACTCCGTCGGGAGTTCCTGCGTCGTGGCGGTGTGAAGATCGTTCGGCTCGTTCATGTGTTTCCCCCAATATTGTCGCCAAAGTCGGCGCAATTGAGAGGCTACTACCTAATGGCTTGCTCGGATAGGCGAACTCTAAGCAATTCCCGTTTCTCCGATTCGGAGATCCCGACCTTGACTGACCTGTCATGGGTCGGCCCTGAAATTGTCAAACCATTTCCCTAGAGGCAGGCTCCACTTCGCCACCGGCGAGCCTAGCTTGAACCTCATCGAAGAGCGGTTCTAGGCTCTGCCCATGCCGACCAGTGAGGGGCCCAAGAGTCGACACGCACTTGTGCGCCTGCTTGCTTCCCGCCACCGGTCTGCTTGCATGGAGTCACCTGCTCCGGTCGTGGTTAAGAGCTCTCCCAGTATTTTTCGCCAATAGCTTCGAGGTACCGGGACAGGAACTCGGATAGCGTCGACGCCACCCGTGGCCAGTCGGCGCGCGGATCCAAGGGCAGCGCGACCAGGACGCCGCCGTTGGCCTCCAGCACTAGGAGGTCGCTGTCGCCGAGGAACTCGCCGATCACGGCGTCGGTTGCCTCAAAGTCGCCCGGTCGCCTTCCTCGCTCGGCGTTGGTGAGCGCCGCCGCCGCGGCGGGGTCGAGGATGTGCAGGCCCCATTGGCCGTAGTCGATGTCCCGAAAAAGCCACGCCTCACGACTTGATAGCCAGAGTGCCTCCAGCTCGGGCAGTGCGTGAGCGGGCCAGGCTTCTGAAATTTCGTTGAGGGAGGCTTCTGACTCCACCTTGCTGGCGAGCCGGAATGGGTTCGACCCCACTCCGTCGCGGGGCTCGGTCCAGTTGCGATAGGGATCGAGAGCAGCGCTCGGGGTCGGCATCGGCAGTCCCTCCACTAGGCGTTGAGCTGGGCCTTAGGTACGGGGACTGGCTTAGAGGCCGGCCGGGAACTTGAACGCCGTGGGCAGCGGCTCCGGTGCCGTCCCATGAAACAGGACCACCTCGTCATGGGCTTTCAGGACGACAGCCTGGGCGGGCCCTTCCTGCTTCGCACCGTTCACGGCGACCGACCAGTCCGATGTGCTTGAGTGGGCGGTCCCGGGCTTGCCGGTGCCGCCCAGGACGCCCCATTCGGTCAGAAGCTGGCCAAGGGTATACGTGTCGCCGGCGACCGGCGCCTCAATGTGGACGATGCCGGACTCGTCGTGGGTGTGCAACGCCGAGATGCCGTTCGGCTGCCCGGTGGCGGAGAAGCTGAAGCCGATGTCCGCCGGGACAGTAATGGGCTTGCCGTCCACGAAGACGTCCAGATGGGCGTGGAAGTGCTCGGCTGCCCCTTCCGTGTTGAGGACCGGCAAGCCTGCTGCCTTGATCCGTTCGGCACCGCCTTTGGTGTCCAGCTCCCAGCCCGTGGTCGGAGTCGCGGCTGCGGCGGATGAGGCCACGCTCGGAGTCGGAACGGCTGTGCCTGGGCCAGGGGTGGCGGTTGAACATCCGCCAACGGACAAGACGACAGCGCCCAGCACGGCGAGGGGGAGGAGCTTCTTCACGGAGACATCTTTCATTCGGCCACAGGTTTTCAGCGTATGTGTGCGGACAGGACAGGAGCGCTTACAGTGCGCCCGGGGCGGGACACCTGAGGCGACTACCGGCTCACTCAGCCACGAGACGATGCTAACCGAACGAGTCGTTGGCCCCGCCTTTTGGATAATGGCGTCGACACGACCATCAGGCCCCCGGAACCCGGGCCGCGTAACGCTGACACTAGAACCATGTCCTTGTTGGGTTGGCAGGGAACGAACGGTTGGCCGCCTGCGTGTGGCCTAGATGTCCAATCCTCGAACGTACGGTAGCCAGGTCAGCTGACGGCAGCTGTTGCGGCGGCACTTGAGGGTCCAGGCACAACGAAGGGCGCACCTCGTTGTCGGAGATGCGCCCTTCGCCTGCGTTGGGGTCAGTCCTTCTTGAAGGCGTCCTTGACCTTCTCGCCGGCCTGCTTCAGGTCGCCTTTGGCCTGGTCAGTCTGGCCTTCGGCCTTCAGTCGGTCGTCGCCCGTGGCGTTGCCGGCAGCTTCCTTGGCCTTGCCGCCAGCCTTCTCAGCAGCGTTCTCAATCTTGTCGCCTAGTCCCATGGTGATTCCTCCTGTGGTGTTGGCAGCCGTTCGATCCGGCCATGACACTATCCTAAGCATGCTTAGGACCAAGAATTCAAGTGGGAGCATGCCCGGGCCGGCGATTATGGGCCGGTACGCCTGAACTTAGCTCGTCGCCCTGGCGGGGGAGCAGTGGCGTTACACGGTGCATGGAGGCGGCGTGCCAGTCGGGATCGGATGAAAGGCCTCGGCATCGTTCAAGGGCTCGGGGCTGCCCGAGAAACTCTGCGGCGGCTCGACCAAATCGTCTGACGAGCTCTCCAGCCTCACTGGCTCGTGATCTTTATCCCGGCCACGGCCCCTTTCCATGCACCGGTCGGGTCGTGCCGGGTCAACTGGGGCCCCGATGTACAAGGCGCCCGGGCCGGCCCCGCAACGTTCAACAGTGCGGGGCCCTTCCATTCCTACGTGACCGGCACCATCAACCTGGCTGCCGTGCTCGGGTAGTTGCCGCGGGTAGCCTGTTCAAGCCCGCCGCACAAATGAAGGAACATGATCATCACCCGCTCCGCAGTCACCAAGTCCCTAACCGTTCTCACCTGCCTGGTCCTGGCAGGTTCCCTCGCCGGCTGTAACGCCGCAGCCCATGTTGGTGCCAAGGTCGCCGACGCCATCCACAGCGCGGGAGCGTCCCAAGCCCCCGCTGCCGGTTCCAGCAACCCGGGCCAAACCGCCGCGGCCGTAGCCCAGCTGGCGTCCATCCCAGTGAAGGGCAAGGCCCCGAAGACCGGCTACAGCCGAGGGCAGTTCGGCCCCGCCTGGTCTGACGTGGACCACAACGGCTGCGACACGCGCAACGACATGCTCCGCCGCGACCTCACCGAGGTAACGACCAAACCGGGTACCAAAGACTGCGTCATCGCCTCCGGGAAGCTCGCCGACAAGTACACCGGCAAGCCCATCAACTTCACCCGCGGCCAGAACTCCGCCGCCGTCCAGATCGACCACATCATTCCGTTGTCCCTGGCTTGGCAGACCGGCGCCCAGCAGATCAGCGCCGAGCAGCGCCTCCAGCTCGCGAACGACCCCTTGAACCTCATGTCAGCCGATGGGTCCGCCAACCAGCAGAAATCGGACTCCTCGGCCGACGCGTGGCTGCCGGCGAACAAGGCATTCAGGTGTGAGTACGTCGCCCGCCAGACCGCCGTGAAGGCCAAGTACAAGCTCTGGGTCACCCAGCCAGAGCACGACGCCATCGCCGGTATCCTCGCCGCCTGCAAGTAACCGGCACCGTGGCCGGGGTAAAGCGGCCATAGATGTGGTGCGCCGCCTCGGATTCCCTTACGCTGACACCGGAGCCGACGACGATGGGGGTACAGGCGCTGATGAGTGAGCCGGGGGAGCTGGGGGAACCGAAGCGAATTCCGCTGCGGAAGCTTGAATAAATGGCCGGCAACCCGCTCCCGCCCGAGGACTGGCACAACCCCACACCGCTGCCACCGGGCTGGAACGCCAACCAGGTCCAGACATACTCCTCCTTCCAGGACCCCCGTGCCTGGGTTGCCCCGCGACCGATCCGGCCCTTCCGGGCCGTGCTCAAGATCACCGCAGCCCTTAGCGCCGGCGCGCTCCTGTTCGCCTTCAGCCTGTACCTGCACGGTTACCTGAAACCGTCGGCGTTCCTCGGCGGCCCCGCGAAAGCTCCTGGCATCAGCGAGCCCAGTACCAACGAACCAGGCCCTCTGATTTACCACACCGGCCAGAACCCCGCCGGCTCTAGGGCACCGGCTGACGCTGACGGGTCCGAGCCTTTCACCGACTACCCGACCCCGGGCCGGGAAGAGGCCGCTGCCCCGCTCGGACGCCCCGCAGCGGTGCCCGCCACGTCCGCCGCCTACGCCTTCAGCGACACCAGCGACGACGGGAACCCGGTCGGGTATGACCCGTGCCGGCCCATCCACTACGTCACCCGCGCCGCCAACTCACCCGCTGCCGGACCGGAGCTCATCAAGGAGGCCATCGCCGCGGTCTCCCGCGCGACCGGGCTGGTGTTCATCGACGACGGCGCCACCACGGAGGCTCCGTCGGCGCAGCGCGAGTCGTACCAGCCGGGCCGGTACGGGGACCGGTGGGCGCCGGTGCTCATCGCCTGGGAAAGTACAGCCGAGGAGTCCAGCTTCACCGACCTCGAGGGCCAGGGCACCATCCTTGGCCAGGCTGGCAGCGAGTCGGTCAGCGTCGGGGGAAGTGACTACACCTACGTCAGCGGCCAGCTGGAACTGAATGCTCCCGCCCTAAAGTCCCTGATCAAACAGGAAGGCCCGGCCCAGGCCAGAGGCACCATCGAACACGAACTCGACCACCTCGTGGGGCTGGACCACGTCCAGGACCCGACCCAGCTGATGAACCCGACCGACTCTGCGGGCCTGAACACCTACCAGGCCGGGGATCTCAACGGCCTGGCCCTCCTCGGCCAGGGGGAGTGCCGGCCCGGAGTCTGAGCGGGGGCGGTCCTGCCGCACACATACGAAGCATGAGTTCTGACGCGCCCGACACATCGACAACGCTGTCCCTTTGTCCTCAACGACGGTGGGGACAAGGAAGCGCCCGTGCAGCAGCCCCTCCCTGGCGAATTAGACTAGGGATCGTCTGCCTTCGGCATCGGCCAACGGAGCTCTCTGCACCTGAGAGCAGTGTCAGCCCAAGCAAAGGAAGGCCCCCAGTGAGCCAGATCGATCTCACCGCCCCCGCCGAGACCGGCCGCAAGTCCCGGCCTGTCCTCTGGATTTCGGGGCTGATCCTCCTGACCCTGGTTGCCGGTATCGCCGGGGCCCTGACGGCGCACGCCGCGTTCCCTGGCGCCGAGACTGCGCCCGCCACCTGGACGGTCGCCACTAAAACCACGCCGCAACCATCAACAACCGCACAGGCCAAGCCGGCCGACGCCGCAGAGAAGACGTTCCACTTCACCAACTGCAACGACGCTTGGGCCAGCGGCCAGGGGGCCTTCAAAAGAGGCGAGCCGGGCTACACCGAACAGCTGGACCCGGACGGCGACGGCATCGCGTGCCCGACCAGCCCGCAGCGCCCGACCAGCCCGCAGCGTTAGTACCTAGTAAACAACAGCCAGCGGTTCGTTAGCCTGTGGAGTTCCGGCATCGGACCCGCAGAACTGCCCAACAACGAAGTCCGTCATGTTGCTGTCCGCAGATTCCGCATTTCCACCCCGTTGCGCCCTGTCCGTCCATCTAAACCCCTGCTAGCTCTCTTGCCGTTCTTCCAGGCAGGTTCATCGGCGCTTGGGCTCCCAGTCCATCTTTAGGCGGCCAGCGCCAAATTCACGCAGAACCATTTCCGCCTCTAAGGACCCGACGCCGTCCGATCTTGCGAGAGTCTCCAGATAGGCCCGCCCTTCGATTTCAGCCCAGAACAGAGAATGAGCGGCGGACCATTGGGCCACGGTCGGGGTGGGATGGGCGATCATCGCCGTGATTGCCGCGCGCCCTTCAGCAGTCCTCCTCAGCTCTAGCTGGGCACGTTGCATCCGATGGACCTGCCTGTTCCATTGTCCGGCGCGCGCGTCGCCTGCCAAGGAGATCGAGTCCATTGCCTCCAGCGCGGCCAGATACGCATCGGCCCACTTGGCGACGTCCTCAGGCTTCATAACGTACCCCCGTGTGGATGTGCCGCCATTTTCATGATGCCCCACGCCGCTGCCGCGATCGCCTCAGCCGGTGCAGCAGCGACGAACTGGTGGTCCGCCGGCCCGGGCACCTCCCGGGCCGGCAGGTTTTCTTCCTATCGGCGGTTGATGCTGGTCGGATTCGGGACCCGGGAGCTTTTCAGCACTCCGCTCTGTGCCGTTGGCGCCGGAGCAGGAGTCGAAAGCGTGACCGTGAACTTTCCGTCCAGGCCGCGCGTCACCGACCCGTGTTCGAAGGACACCGCCGTCCCGCCGGCCACTGCGTGGACGCCGCTCGTGGGATAACCCAGGGCCTCCAGGTCCGGGACGCTGACTCCACCCAGCCAGGCGTTGGGCAGGTAGTGGACTCCAGCCCCGGTCTTGGAGACGATGGCGCCGTTCTGGAACCACTGGCCGGCAACCGAGATGGCGCCGGTCTCGTCATGGCCGATGCCCTGGTTGCTGGAGAGGTAGCCGACCACCTTGACCCCGCCGGCTGCGAGATACTCCTTGTAGTAGTCGCCGAACACGGCGTGGGCATGGGTCGGGTCCTCATTGAAGACAGGGACCCGCACCCCGTTCCAGGCGATCATGCCGTGCTCGAAGGTCTGGTAGACGAAGCTTGCGCCCGTGTTCTTGGCGGTGATCTCACCCGAGGTGGGGAACCCCAGTGCGCCCCGCTCAGCACCGGCCTGGGCATACAGCGAGCGAATCGCCCCCAGTGTGGAGTGGGCGCCGGCGGTCGGCGTCCAGTAGATGATCCCGCCCTTGAACTGCTGGTAGACGCCGCCTCCGACCGTCCGCTTTTCCTCGGTGATCGGCAGACCGAGCTTGCCGGCGTCGGTACCCAGGCGCCTGTATTCGCCGAGGATCCCGCCCCGGACCGAATGGGCGCCGGTGGCCGGGGACCAGTAGATGAGCCCGTACCGGAAGTTCTGGACCCGGTCCGCGTGACCGCTGTACTCGTTGGACGTCGGGGCCCCCAAGGTGCGTACCTGGGCGTTGTAAAGGGAGCCGATGGCCCCGCCGGTGGTGTATCCGGCCGCTTCAGCGGGGGCGGACACGGCAACAGCGCTGCCTGCGAGGGCCAGGACGGCCATGGCGAGCGTGAGCGGGCGTTTCTTGAACACTGCAGACCTCATTTTTCCGCAGCGCTCGGCGCTGCCTCGAACCGGTGATGTCGGGCTTGACGCGCCGGCTGAGACAGTTCCCCCCGCCTGATTGTTTCCCCCAGAGTGGAGACTACTTTCAACTCACGCATTTGGGAATAAAGAATCTGGACCAAAAAACTCCATCTGGACGCTCAAGGAGCCGCCTTCCGGGAGCGGCCAGCGCCATGCGGAATATGACACGGCCCGCCAGCCTGACTTTTGTCACGAAAATGACAAGCATACTTCTCTAGTCATTGGACAAAACCCGTGTCTAAAGTGATCGACATCACTCACTTCCAAGAGTGGAGCCACGATGTTTGTTGCGGTAGGCGGGGTCGGCGGAGTGGTTGGGGGACTGATCACCTGTGCCGAATAAGACGACCAAACCGTGGGTAGTCCGTGCTCTCGTCGCGGTGGTCGCATTTGTGATCTTCATGGCAATCTGGCTAGTCATCGTCGGGATTTCAACGCAGACAGTAATTGCCGGAGCTGTGGTTGGTGCCGTAGTGGTTGCAACCCTGTCGATGGTCTTTGCCATCAAAGGGGGACGACGATGACACCGGGTCATTTGACAGCTCGCGGAGAATCGTGGCTGTAGCGATTGCCACTGTCGTTGCTTCACCGCTCACGGCCAGTGCTAGCGGTGCGGCTGCCACGATCGTAGAGGAGTAGGTGCGGACATGGCTGTCGAGATGCTGAAGCCCTCACCCCGGGGCAGGTGGGAAAAGGCCGCTGTCACCTCACAGTTCTGGCTGCTCTTCGTCGCGACTATGGCCTCAAGCGTCGTCCGCGACGACCTGGGTTTCTGGGGATCCACTGCATTAACTGTTGTCATCATGGGCCTCGGATCGTTCCTGCTTGCCTACAAGGCGGTCCCCGAACGGAAAGAGCGTCTGGCCCGCGACGCCGAGCGCGGCGTGATCGAATGCGCACTCCGGTACGCGGACTCGCATCCCGATTCGCTCCGCGGCCGGTGGCTGCCGGGCTTCGCCGAAATCGGCACCGGCACGTTCAAGTTTCAGCCCGACTACATCGACAAGGGTGAGCCCGCAGGCAAGATCACGGTGTTCTCCGACGTCGCCCGCCAGGGCCAAGTCGAGCCGCCCCCGAAGCGGCCTCGCGAGCTGAAGAAGAACTGGGGGATTGTGGCCCTGACGACCGACAAGGGGCGGCTGCATCTGGCCACCGGCGAGCCTGGCGTGAAGGTCATCGATGAGCGACTGCGGTAAGCGTGGCGTGCGGTGGCCGACGTCGACGGTTCCACTTCTCCTGCTGTCTCGCGGCTGTCCCCGAGCTACTTGTGCCCGACGGTCGCCGCGACCTCGGGCGTAATGGCTGTGCCGGCGGCTGAGGAGACGTAGGCGGCGCCGGTGCAATGATGGTGGCCTGCAAGAATGGGCGCATGTCCCTGCACGACTATCCGATCCGCCGACTGACAGAGGATCCGAGCAACGTTCTGGACCGTCGGATATGGCCGGCGTCCCTGGCTCCCGTCGCCCAGGTCCTCGACCACGGACTCGATCTGACATCCGCCACCATCCTGGTCGGCGAAAACGGGTCCGGTAAATCCACGCTTGTGGAGGCCATCGCCTTGGCCTACGGCTTGTCGCCGGAAGGGGGATCAACTGGAGCGCGGCACACCACCAGGTCCACGGAATCCAAGCTCTCCTATCACCTCCGCCTGGTCCGAAACGCCGGCACCACCAGGCGGGGCTACTTTCTGCGCGCCGAAACCATGCACGGCTTCTTCACCTATCTCGAGGAAAACCCGAGCAGGACAGGGGACATCCCATTCCATGACATGTCACATGGGGAGTCTTTCCTGGAGCTGGCAGTGGATCGTTTCCGAGGACGCGGATTGTGGGTGCTCGACGAACCCGAATCCGCATTGTCCTTCAACGGATGCCTCACCCTCCTCGCCGTCTTGAAGGACCTGTTGGCCGCGGGCAACTCGCAGATCATCATGTCTACGCACTCACCCGTTCTGGCCGCCCTGCCTGGGGCGCAGATCCTGGAAGCCGGACCTTGGGGTCTACGGCCTCGGACATGGTCAGACTTGGAAATGGTCACAAACATGCGATCGTTCCTTGAAGCACCCGAGCGCTACCTTCGCCATCTCTAATGCCGACTCTAATGCCGAGACCTCGCGAATTGCCGCCCATGAAGCGAACCGGAAAGCCCAGGGCACTGATTTTCCTGACCACGCGGTCAGGAGTCTGCTGACACAGACTCGATGATCAGTCTGCGCCGCTTCATAACGGCGCCGATGAACATCGAGCGCACCCGGTCACCGCCCCGCCGCCGATGCAGTTGAGCAAATAGTCGGGCGGGAACGTCCTCACGTCCAGAATTTCTCGGGAGGCTGTTTTTCGACAACAAAAAAGAAACCCCGTCCTGCCGGCCGTTAGGCCTGCGGGACGAGGTTTCTCTGTGGTGCACCCCCCGGGACTCGAACCCGGAACCCATTGATTAAGAGTCAATTGCTCTGCCAGTTGAGCTAGAGGTGCAGCTGTTGTTTCGTTCCCCGCGGGCTTTTTATTTCCCGCGTTGTTCTCCGCAACGACATGAAACTCTACACGAGATTGGCTGTCGTGTGAAATCGAGACCCGCATGGCGGTTGCGGCTAGCCATGGAGGTCCAAAACCAGCGCGAAATCAGGGTTTTGGCCGTTGCTGAGGAGCCATAGCCGACCGTCAGGAGCGAGTGAAACGTTGCGCACCCGCCCGTACTTTCCGGTGAAATAGCTCACAGGTTTGTCGGCGAATTCGCCCCGGAGCGGAACAACCCAGAGTCTTTGGCCGCGCAGTGCGCCCAAGTAGGCGGTATTGCCGACTATTTCCAGTCCGCTGGGGGACGATTCCGCCGTCGACGGCCACACCACTTTGGCGTCCAGGAAGCCGGAGCGGTGCGGGGCGCCCGTTACGTCCGGCCAGCCGTAGTTGCCGCCGGGCACGATCAGGTTGAGCTCGTCGTCGACGGTGGGGCCGAATTCGCTGGCCCACAGCCGGCCCGCGCTGTCCCAGGCCAACCCCTGGACGTTCCGGTGGCCGATGCTGTAGACGGGGTTCTGGCCGAACGGGTTTCCCGGCGCCGGCCGGCCGTCGGCGGTGATCCGGAGGATCTTTCCGCCCAGTGCCGCTCTGTTTTGCGGCTGGTCGCGGCGCTGGGAGTCGCCCGTTCCCACATAGAGGAAACCGTCGGGCCCAAAGCGGATCCGTCCGCCGTTGTGCGTGCCGGCCTTTGGAATCCCCGTAAAAACGGGCTGCGGGGCGCCGAGCTCCAGCTGTCCGCCGTGCTCCTCCAGCCGCATGCGGGCGATTCTGTTGTCCGCCGCCGCGGTGAAGTAGGCGTAGAGGTACCGGTCGTTGGCAAAATTGGGGGAAAGGGCAAGGCCCAGAAGGCCACCTTCTCCGCCGGGGACGACGCCGGGCACCTTGCCGATCGTCCCCAGCTGCCCGCCTTTGATTGTCCTGAGCAGTGCGGTGTCGCGCTCGGAAATGACGGCGGTGCCGTCGGGCAGGTACACGGTGGACCACGGCAGGTGCAGCCCGTCTATGCGGCCGGCCACGGTGGGCTCCTGCGGTGTGGCCGCTGGGCCCGCTGGGCCGGAGCCGGCGGCGGTGCTGTCTCCTGACTGGACCACGGGCGAGGGTGGCCCGCCACCGGTACAGGCGCCCAAGCACACCAGCGCAACGGCCAAGGCGGCGGCCCGGGCCGCCGCCTTAATAGCCGCCGCCTTAATAAAAGGGGGCCCGCAAGAGAAACGGGGGAGCATCAAAGGACCAGATGAGATGGGGCGTCGGCCTGAGCCGCCAGCTACTGCCGCGTCCGGCGCGGCGGCCGGAACCCGGCTGCTTCGGCGTGCGCTGCGGAGGCAAACCAGACCTCAGCCCGGGTTTCTTCATACGCCGGGCTGGTCTCGTCGTGGTAGATCATGGACGAGGCATTGCCCTTGACGGTGAAACCAGCAGGGCCGCTTCCATCGGCTGCCGGAGCCGCTGAACCCTCGCCGTAGGGCTGGTCAGTGGCGAGATGGCCGCTGGGCTCCGCCGTGTGGCTCGCGAAGGCCTCGGATGTCGCGGACGAGGCTGCCGTCTGCGTTGTTTCTGCGTCAGCGAGCGACGCAGGCTGCGACCCGGGGGCGGCCGCGGCAGGCATCGCCGTGCCGGTGCCAGTGTCTTCGACGGCTTCGGCAGCTGCCGATTCCGCGCCCGGCAGAGTCGGTGCGTGGGGCTCGGTGTATTCCGGGTGGTGGACCGGATGGCCCGCCGCGGCTGCGGTTGCGGCTGCCATTTCAGCTGCCCTACCAGGCTCCGCCGTCGCAGCGTGTGCGCCATGGGCCGGTTCAGGATGGGCCGCTGGAGTATGCGTCTCCGCCGGAGGAGCGGTCTCGGACCACTGGGTCTCCCATTCAGCACTGCCCGGGGTACCTGCTGATTCCGGAGCCTCCGCGGCCCGGGGCTCGGAAGCCGTAGGGCCGGCTTCCGCCTCCTGCTCGACCGTCGGGCCGGCTGTGGCGGCCGCTGACTCGGACGCCTCGGGGGCGGTCGTTGACTCCTGGGCAGGCGTGGCCTGCTCAGTCGCGGCTGCCTGAGGCGCCTGCGCTGCGTCCGGCGCGGCCATGGCCGCTGTCGAACCGGCTGCCGCCGCCGAACCGGCTGCAGTCGCACCTGCCGCCGCCGTCGGACTGGCCGAAGTGCCGGCCGAAGCGCCGGCAGAGGTGTCCTTGCTGGTGCCTGCGGCGGAATCTGCGCCCGGGCGGCTCTTGTTGCGGTTCAGCAGCCACCAGACCACTGCAACCACAACGATGATGACAACGAGCCAGACGATCCAGTCCATAGCAGAGCCTTTCAGTCCGAATTCAGCCCATGAGGCATAGTTGCCGATGCTTGACGGTACGTCCGGGCGGAGCCGGCTGTCCAGCCTCATGACGGCCAAAACCGGGCATCCCTGGAACCCGGAGACGGCCCGGTGATCCGGCCCAAACCGAAATCAAACCCGGCCCGGCGTGTAGCCTCGCCTCATGGATTTCAAGCGACTGCAGATTCTGCGCGAACTCGCCGGCCGGGGGACCGTAGGCGCCACTGCCGAGGCCATGAAGGTCACACCGTCGGCTGTGTCGCAGCAGCTGAAGACATTGCAGGAGGAACTGGGCGTAGTGCTGGTGGAGAAGTCCGGCAGGGGAGTGCGGCTTACCGAGGCAGGGCTGGCCATGGCCGGGGCCGCCGCCGACGTCTCCACGGCCATGGCGCGGGCTGAGGCAACGATTGACACGTACCGGCGGGGCTGGCAGACGCGCGTGGTGGCGGCCTTCTTTCCCAGCGCCGCGGAGATGTTCCTGCCTGGCATGCTTCACCGGGTCAAGGCCGTGGAAGGGCTGCGGTTCGAAGCCCATTTCGAGGACCCGGGCGTTGCCGGGTTCGCCGGGCTGACCGCAGACTACGACATCGTCCTGGCGCACAGCGTGGACGGTCCGGAAGTCTTCGGCGGCCAGGGCCTGACGGTGGTGCCGCTGCTGGACGAACCGCTGGATGTGGCCCTCCCCGCAGGGCACGCTTTGGCCGGCAAGGCCACGCTGTGCGCCGAGGACGTCGTCGGCTTCCCGTGGATGGGAGTTCCCGAGGGCTTTCCCTTCGACACCGTGCTGCGCCAGATCGAGGTGCGGGCCGACTCGCAAGCCGTCCGCGCCCAGCAGTTCCCGGATCTGCGCGTGCTGGAAGCCCTGGTCAGCGCCGGACACGGGCTAAGCCTGCTGCCGCGGTACACGGCGGTCAGCAACCAGGGCAGGGGGTTCGTCCTGCGGCCGCTCGAGGGGGTGAAGGCTAGCCGGAGCATCGTTGCGCTGGCCCGTCCGGACGTCGCGGCCCGGACCACCATCCAACAGGTCCTGGCGATGCTCAAGGCCGAGGCCCAGGGTGTCGCCGAAGCCCCGGAACAACGTGACGCGGCTCACCGGGCCTGAGGAAAAACACCGCTCCATTTTCATGATGTGAGACGAGAGTCCACTATTTGATCGAAATATTCCCGGTTTTCCGCTTAACGCTCCGTTGTGGGGTCGTTGGCGTCTGCGGCGGAGCCCTAGACTTTGAGCCATGAGTCAGGACACCCAAAAAGCAGCAGACACCAAGCCGGACATCAAGCCCCGCAGCCGGGTCGTTACCGATGGAATCCACGCCGCCCCCGCGCGCGGCATGTTCCGGGCGGTCGGCATGGGCGACGACGACTTCGCCAAGCCGCAGATCGGCGTGGCGAGCTCGTGGAACGAGATCACGCCCTGCAACCTTTCCCTGAACCGCCTGGCCCAGGGCGCCAAGGAAGGCGTCCACGCCGGCGGCGGGTTCCCCATGCAGTTCGGCACCATCTCCGTCTCCGACGGCATCTCCATGGGCCACGAGGGCATGCATTTCTCCCTGGTGTCCCGCGAAGTCATTGCCGACTCGGTCGAGACAGTCATGCAGGCCGAACGGATCGACGGCTCGGTGCTCCTGGCCGGCTGCGACAAGTCGCTGCCCGGCATGCTGATGGCCGCGGCCCGCCTGGACCTGGCCTCGGTGTTCCTCTACGCCGGCTCCATCATGCCCGGCTGGGTCAAACTTGAGGACGGCTCCGAAAAGGAAGTCACCCTCATTGACGCGTTCGAAGCAGTCGGCGCCTGCGCCGCCGGCAAGATGAGCCTCGAGGACCTGACCCGCATCGAAAAAGCAATCTGCCCGGGCGAAGGCGCCTGCGGCGGCATGTACACGGCCAACACCATGGCCTGCATCGGCGAGGCGATGGGCATGTCCCTGCCCGGCTCAGCCGCCCCGCCCTCCGCGGACCGCCGCCGCGACGAATTCGCCCGCAAGTCCGGCGAGGCAGTGGTCAACCTCCTGCGCCTGGGCATCACCGCCCGCGACATCATGACCAAGAAGGCGTTCGAGAACGCCATCGCCGTGACCATGGCATTCGGCGGCTCCACCAACGCCGTCCTGCACCTGCTCGCCATCGCCCGCGAAGCCGAAGTTGAACTGACGCTCGATGACTTCAACCGGATCGGCGACAGGATCCCGCACCTCGGCGACCTGAAGCCGTTCGGCCGCTACGTCATGACCGACGTCGACAAGATCGGCGGCGTTCCGGTCATCATGCGCGCACTGCTCGACGCCGGACTGCTCCACGGCGACTGCCTCACCGTCACCGGCAAGACAGTTGCCGAGAACCTCGCCGCGATCAACCCGCCGGACCTGGACGGCAAGATCCTCCGCGCCCTGGACAACCCGATCCACAAGACCGGCGGCATCACCATCCTGCACGGCTCGATGGCCCCCGAAGGCGCCGTCGTGAAGAGCGCCGGCTTCGACGCCGACGTCTTCGAGGGCACCGCCCGCGTCTTCGAGCGCGAGCAGGGCGCCCTGGACGCGCTCGACAACGGCAAGATCAAGGCCGGCGACGTCGTGGTCATCCGCTACGAGGGTCCCAAGGGCGGCCCCGGCATGCGGGAGATGCTCGCCATCACCGGCGCCATCAAGGGCGCGGGCCTGGGCAAGGACGTCCTGCTGCTGACCGACGGACGGTTCTCCGGCGGAACCACCGGCCTCTGCATCGGCCACGTCGCGCCGGAAGCCGCCGACGGCGGCCCCATCGCGTTCGTCAAGGACGGTGACCGGATCCGCGTGGACATCGCGGCCCGCACGTTCGACCTGCTCGTTGACGAGACCGAGCTTGAAGCCCGCAAGGTGGGCTGGGAGCCGCTCCCGGCCAAATTCACCAAGGGCGTCCTCGCCAAGTACGCCAAGCTCGTCCACAGCGCCTCCACCGGCGCGTACTGCGGCTGATTCTCCGGGCCTGGGTGACCAGGCTTAATAAGGGAAGCTCCGAGGGGCCCCGAACGCACGGCGTCCGCGCCGGGCGTTCGGGGCAGGAGATTCCCGCCTGCCGCCAAAGTTGCTGGGTCACCAAGGGAATGGCGAGGACCAACCAGTGGACAGTGTTGTCCAGATAGTGAGACACGGGGCGGGCTCGTTGACACCTGTCTCACTCAGAGGGAAAACTGAACGCATGATCGAGATCGTTACCGCCGGAGCCGCTGCAGTCGAGAGCACTGCAGATGTTTCCGTCGTACTTACCAAGCGCGTGGCTCAATAGCCTTCACTGGTAACGAACCGTCACGCGCAACCCCTCGAAGAGCCCGCCGGCTGAGGGGTTTTTTTATTTCCCGCACCACAGCACCACCAGCACCATTCAGAAGTTCCACGATCACCGAAGATCCACAAAGGAAGAGTCCGATGAGCAAAGGATCGCCGATCAGCCCCTCGCTGATGGCCACCAAGTCCACTGGAGCCCACAAGGCTCCGGAACGCGTCGAACGTCCGGCTGACGCCGGCGTCGACTCTGCTGCCGTCTCTCCTGTCCTCGGACCGAACAACGTCGTACCCCCGACGGTCATGACCGGTTCGGAAGCAATTGTCCGCTCGCTCGAAGAACTCGGCGTCCAGGACATTTTCGGTTTGCCCGGTGGCGCGATCCTGCCCACCTACGACCCCTTGATGGCCTCCAAAATGAACCACGTTTTGGTCCGTCACGAACAGGGAGCCGGCCACGCCGCGCAAGGCTACGCCATGGTCACCGGACGGGTTGGCGTCTGCATCGCCACCTCGGGCCCCGGTGCCACAAACCTCGTTACCGCCATCATGGATGCCCACATGGACTCCGTGCCGATAGTGGCCATCACCGGTCAGGTCTCCAGCGGGGTGATCGGCACCGACGCCTTCCAGGAAGCGGACATCGTCGGGATCACCATGCCGATCACGAAGCACTCCTTCCTGGTCACGGACCCCAACGACATCCCGCATGTGATGGCTGAGGCCTTCCACTTGGCCTCCACCGGACGCCCGGGACCGGTCCTCGTGGACATCGCCAAGGACGCCCAGCAGGGCCAGATGACGTTCTCCTGGCCGCCCAAGATCGATCTCCCGGGATACCGGCCGGTGGTCCGCGGCCACAACAAGCAGGTCCGCGAGGCCGCGCGGCTCATTTCCGGTGCCAGCAAGCCCGTGCTCTACGTCGGCGGCGGTGTGGTCAAGGCCCACGCCTCGGCCGAACTGCGTGAACTCGCTGAGCTGACCGGCGCTCCCGTGGTGACCACCCTGATGGCCCGGGGCGTGTTCCCGGACTCGCACCCGCAGCACGTGGGCATGCCGGGCATGCACGGCACGGTGTCCGCCGTGACCGCCTTGCAGCAGTCCGACCTGCTGATCACCCTCGGCGCCCGGTTTGATGACCGGGTGACCGGCATCCTGAAGTCCTTTGCCCCGAACGCCAAGGTCATCCACGCCGACATCGATCCGGCGGAAATCTCCAAAAACCGCACGGCCGATGTCCCGATCGTTGGCTCGGTCAAGGAGATCATCCCGGAGCTGACCGAGGCCCTGCGTCTGCAGTTCGAGGCGTTCGGCACCCCGGATCTGACCACCTGGTGGGCCTTCCTCAACAACCTCAAGGAAACCTACCCGCTGGGCTGGACCGAGCCGGAGGACGGGCTCAGCGCCCCGCAGCGCGTCATCGAACGCATCGGCGCCCTGACCGGCCCCGAGGGAGTCTTCGTCGCCGGCGTCGGGCAGCATCAGATGTGGGCCTCGCAGTTCATCAAGTACGAACGCCCGCACGCCTGGCTCAACTCCGGCGGCGCCGGCACCATGGGTTACGCCGTGCCGGCGGCCATGGGCGCCAAGGTGGGCGAGCCGGACCGCGTGGTCTGGGCGATCGACGGCGACGGCTGCTTCCAGATGACCAACCAGGAACTGGCCACCTGCGCGATCAACAAGATCCCCATCAAGGTCGCCATCATCAACAACTCCTCCCTCGGCATGGTCCGGCAGTGGCAGACCCTCTTCTACGAGGGCCGCTACTCCAATACCGACCTCAACACCGGACACGACACAGTCCGCATCCCGGACTTCGTCAAGCTGGCGGACGCCTACGGCTGCGCCGCCTTCCGGTGCGAACGCGACGAGGACATCGACGCCACCATCCAGAAGGCACTGGAGATCAATGACCGCCCGGTGGTCATCGACTTCGTCGTGAGCCCCAACTCGATGGTGTGGCCGATGGTCCCCGCCGGGGTCAGCAACGACCAGATCCAGGTTGCCCGCAACATGACCCCGGAATGGGAAGAGGAGGACTGAACATGACCCGCCACACATTGTCCGTTCTGGTCGAAGACAAGCCTGGTGTGCTGACCCGCGTCGCCAGCCTCTTCGCCCGCCGGGCCTTCAACATCAATTCCCTGGCCGTCGGCCCCACCGAGGTCCCGGGCATGTCCCGGATGACCGTGGTGGTCGACGCCGACGGCGAGCTGATCGAACAGATCACGAAGCAGCTGAACAAGCTGGTCAACGTGATCAAGATCGTCGAGCTCACCTCAGAATCTTCCGTACAGCGCGACCACATCCTGGTCAAGGTACGTGCGGATGCCGCAACACGCCTGCAGGTCACCCAGGCTGCAGACCTGTTCCGCGCTTCAGTGGTCGACGTCTCCACAGAGTCGGTGGTCATTGAGGCAACGGGCCACCCCGAGAAGCTCACGGCACTTTTGTCAGTGCTTGAGCCTTTCGGCATCCGCGAAATCGTGCAGTCCGGCACCTTGGCCGTTGGGCGGGGATCCCGCTCCATGAGTGACAGGGCCCTACGCAGCGCTTAAGAACTGCGCAGCGCAGGCGCCCCGTTGTACCGCAGCACCACAGACAAGATCTACGAAGAAATCCACTCAAAAGGAGACACCCCAGTGACTGAAATGTTCTACGACGACGACGCCGACCTGTCGATCATCCAGGGCCGCACTGTCGCCGTCATCGGTTACGGCTCCCAGGGCCACGCCCACGCCCTCAGCCTGCGCGATTCCGGCGTTGACGTCCGCGTCGGCCTGAAGGAAGGCTCGAAGTCCCGTGCCAAGGCCGAGGCCGAGGGCCTGCGCGTCCTGAACGTTGCCGACGCTGTCGCCGAGGCCGACCTCATCATGGTCCTCACCCCGGACCAGGTCCAGCGCCACGTCTACGCCGAGGACATCGCCCCGAACCTGCAGCCGGGCGACGCCCTGTTCTTCGGCCACGGCTTCAACATCCGCTACGGCTACATCCAGCCCCCGGCCGACGTCGACGTCGCCCTCGTTGCCCCCAAGGGCCCGGGCCACATCGTGCGCCGCGAGTTCGAAGCCGGCCGCGGCGTGCCGGACCTGATCGCCGTCGAGCAGAACCCGTCCGGCAAGGCCAAGGAACTGGCCCTGTCCTACGCCAAGGCCATCGGCGGCACCCGTGCGGGCGTCATCGAGACCACCTTCACCGAGGAGACCGAAACCGACCTCTTCGGCGAGCAGGCTGTCCTCTGCGGCGGCGCCTCGCAGCTGATCCAGTACGGCTTCGAGACCCTTACCGAGGCCGGCTACAAGCCCGAGGTGGCGTACTTCGAGGTGCTGCACGAGCTCAAGCTGATCGTCGACCTCATGGTCGAGGGCGGCATCGCCAAGCAGCGCTGGAGCGTCTCCGACACCGCGGAATACGGCGACTACGTCTCCGGCCCGCGCGTCATCACCCCGCAGGTGAAGGAAAACATGAAGGCTGTCCTGGCCGACATCCAGGACGGCACCTTCGCCAAGCGCTTCATCGATGACCAGGACGCGGGCGCGCCGGAGTTCAAGGCACTGCGCAAGAAGGGTGAGGACCACCCGATCGAGGCCACCGGCCGCGAACTGCGCAAGCTGTTCTCCTGGATCAAGAACGAGGACGACTACACCGAAGGTTCAGTCGCCCGCTAGGCAACGCCCGGCAGGGGAGCCGGACACCATAACTTGGGGTCCGGCTTCCCTGCTGTCCAGCACCACCGCACCACCCGATTCACCAAAATCCCCACCAGATACACAAGAGAGCTAAAGAGGTCACCGGTGACAAGCACCAAACCTGTAGTACTCCTCGCTGAGGAACTTTCACCCGCCACAGTCGACGCCCTCGGCCCGGACTTTGAAATCCGCCAGACTGACGGCTCCGACCGTTCCCAGCTGCTCTCCGCGATCGCCGACGTCGACGCGATCCTGGTCCGCTCCGCCACCCAGCTGGACGCCGAGGCCATCGCCGCCGCCAAGAACCTCAAGGTAATCGCCCGCGCCGGCGTCGGCCTGGACAATGTGGACATCAAGGCGGCCACGCAGGCCGGCGTAATGGTGGTCAACGCGCCGACCTCGAACATCGTCTCCGCCGCGGAACTGACCGTCGGCCACATCCTCAGCCTCGCCCGGCACATCCCGCAGGCCAGCTCCGCCCTCAAGGACGGGGAGTGGAAGCGCTCCAAGTACACCGGCATTGAGCTCTTCGAGAAGAAGATCGGCATCATCGGCCTGGGCCGGATCGGCGCCCTGGTGGCAGCCCGCCTGAAGGGCTTCGACACCAAGATCCTCGCGTACGACCCCTACATCACCTCCGCCCGGGCCGCCCAGCTCGGCGTCCAGCTGGTGACGCTCGACGAGCTCCTTGCGCAGTCGGACTTCATCACCATCCACATGCCCAAGACCCCGGAAACCGTCGGTATGCTCGGCGCCGACGCCTTCAAGAAGATGAAGAACACGGCGTACGTCATCAACGTCGCCCGTGGCGGCCTGGTGGACGAGGAAGCCCTCTACGCCGCGCTGCAGGCCGGTGACATCGCCGGCGCCGGCATCGACGTGTTCCATAAGGAGCCCAGCACCGACCTGCCGTTCTTCAAGCTCGACAATGTCGTGGTGACCCCGCACCTGGGTGCTTCCACCGACGAGGCCCAGGAAAAGGCCGGCGTTTCGGTCGCCAAGTCCGTCCGCCTGGCACTCGCCGGCGAACTCGTCCCCGACGCCGTCAACGTCGCCGGCGGCGTCATCGCACCGGACGTCCGTCCCGGCATCCCGCTGATTGAAAAGCTGGGCCGGATCTTCACCGCGCTGACCCACGCCTCCCTCACGCAGTTCGACGTCGAGGTGGCAGGGGAGATCTCCTCGCTCGATGTCAAGGTTCTGGAACTCGCGGCGCTCAAGGGCATCTTCGCCGACGTCGTGACCGAGCAGGTCTCCTACGTCAACGCCCCCGTGATCGCCGAGCAGCGCGGCATCAATGTCCGCCTCATCACCACCCCGGACACCGAGTCGTACCGCAACGTCCTGACCCTGCGCGGCGCCCTCAGCGACGGGAGCCAGATCTCCGTCGCCGGAACCCTGACCGGCCCGAAGCAGATCCAGAAACTGGTCGGCGTCAACGGCTACGAGGTGGAGATCCCGATCAGCGAACACCTCGTGGTGGTTGCCTATACGGACCGCCCCGGCGTGATCGGCACGATCGGCCACATCCTGGGCATGAACAACATCAACATCGCCGGCATGCAGGTGGCACGCCAGGCAGAGGGCGGCCAGGTGCTTGCCCTGCTGACCATCGACAGCTCCGTTCCCCAGCAGGTCCTTGACGCGATCAAGGCCGGAATCGGCGCTGACATGGTCCGTGAGGTTGACCTCGAGGACTGAAATCCTCCCCGCAGGGCGCCGGCGGCGGCATGACCGCCGCCGGCGGCCACGAGCGGCCGGCTGGTCTGCGTACAATGGCTAGGACCGAATTTCGGGTCTTGGCCGGCAGACCGGCCTTTACTTTTGCACGCCCGGCACGGGACGCCTTCACTTCCGCAGGAAATGAACTGCGGCGTGCGCACGCAATCCAGCTTTCAGGAGCCCAATGAACGCCGTCCAGAGGTTCATCAGAAGCAGAGTGCTTCTGTTGACCGCGTCCATTTTGATCGTCGCCATGTGCCTGTCCGTGCTCGTCCAGGGTCAGTCCCAGGCGGCGCTGAACAGGACCGTGGATCAAAACTCCCGGGGCCTCTATGATGTCCTGGTCCAGGCCAAGGCCGATGACAACGGCGGCCTGATGCAGCCGGACATCGCCACCGGCCAGGGCGGCATCAGCTTCGAGCAGCTGGATTCGATCCGCCAACTCTCCGGCACCTCGGTGGCCGCACCCATCAGCCTGGTCTCGCGCGTCACGCAGAACCTGGAATCGCCGCGGCTGGACGCCACTGACTACCTCGGCTTCAACGCCGGCCTCGCGGGCACGTCCGGCGACCCGACCGCCACGGACCCGAGCAAGTGGCCGGCCGCGGAATCGGTGCTGAACGACACCCCGAAGAAATACCGCCTCACCGCCAGCGCCGTCAGCTCCGACGGCCACTCCGACCAGACCCTGTTCAAGACCACGGCAGAAGGCTCCCTCGGCAAGGCGAAGCTCGTCGAAGAGCAGGTTGAAGGCGGCAAGAACGTCCGCATCCAGGGCCCGGACGGCGAGACGGGGATCAAGTTCCCCACCCCGGCCGGCGGCTCCGAGCACAATCTCTTCAACCTCTCCGTTTCGCTGCCCATGGCGCCGCAGGTGACCGAGTCCGTCGTCGCCGTCGACCCCGTCTCCGAACGCGCCCTGCTCGGCGGAGCCGGCGACTTCCTGGCCCCGCTGGAGAAGGCCCCGCCCGCGGACGCCCGCAACGCCGGCGCGATCGGCCGGCACTTCGAGAGCCTCTTCACCAACGGCATCTCCATGGAACAACTCAAGGAAGGCCCGGACTTCCTCGGCGTCAAGCTCAAGTACTGGGCACCGCTGATGACCCAGTACCAGCAGGCCAAGCGCGACGGCCAGCTCACCGCCGATTCGCAGGCCATCCCGCTGATCGTGCGTTCAGGCACCGCCCTGGACCTGAAGTACTCGGTCAAGATCGAGGAAATCGACGGTTCCGGCAACGTCACCAAGGACGTCGGCACGGTCACCCGCTCGCTGGACAAGGACTACCTGCCGTTCGTCTCGAAGTCCCCGTTCGCCCTCGCCTGGCCCGGGTCCAAGGACCTCTCCCAGCTCATGGGTGACACCGGATCCTTCAGCCAGGGCCTCTACAACCCCGCCACATGGAGCACCAACTTTGCCGCCGCCCCGGTGTACAAGGACGGCGACGCCGCCGCCAACGGCGCCGTGGACAAGAGCGCCACCCCCGGTGACTGGGTCACCGTGAACCGGCTGCCGGACAAGGCCGCCAACGGCGCCGCCGTCGACCAGACCCAGCGCGACCCCGTGGACGAGCGCTCCTACCGGCAGAACCTCGAGACCGGCAAGAAGCTGGCCACGCCGCTGGCCATGGTCTACGGCACCTTCGACGCCGCGAACGTCAAGGCTGCCGCCGGCGACGTCAACCGGCTGCCGCTGGGCGGCTACGACCCCGCGCCGTTCACCCTGACCAAGGACGCGTCCGGCACTGACGTCAACACCGAACTCAAGCCCTCGCTGAGCGCCACGGGACTGGTTAGCCAGTCCGCCGGTGCCATCACCGACTACTACGGCCTCGCGGCCGCCCGCGGCTATGAGAAGAACGCCTCCGTGATCGACGCCGTCCGGGTCCGCGCCAAGGTTCCGGGCAGTTGGAAGCAGGCGCAGCCCGAGGTGGAGAAGCTCGCCAACGAGATCCGCGACATGGGCCTGCAGGCCACCGTTGTGGCCGGCTCGGCCCGCGAAGACGCCAACATCGCCGTTCCCGGCTACTCCAAGGACGGCGCCGGCAAGGAATCGCCGCTGGGCACCGTGCAGCAATCGTGGGTCCGCCAGGACGCCGCTGACGCCGTTTCCAGCTCCCTGACCGCCACGAACCTGACCCTGCTGTTCCTGACCCTCTGCGGGGCCGCCCTTCTGACCGGCGCCTCCACCGTCAGCTACATCCGCAAGCGGCGCAGCGAGGCCGGAACCCTGCGTGCCATGGGCTGGACCCAGCGCAAGATCCGCTCCTGGGTGCTGGCCGAATTCGGCGTCGGCGCCGCGCTGCTGGCCGTCGTCGGCGTTGCCCTGAGCCTGATCACCTGGAGCGCCGCCACCGCGGTGGTCTCGGCGTCGGTCCTGGTGCTGTACGTGGGTGCGGCGTTCATCGCTGCGCAGCAACTGCGCCACCGCGAGGTAGTGGACCAGGAGCCGCAACACGACGAACGGCTCATTGCGGTCGATTCCCCGCTGACCTTCGCCAACCGGCAGCTGAGCACCAACAAGTTCAACACCATCTCGCTGGCCGTTGCAGTCGGTGTCTTCGGCGCCGCTGTCGGCGGACTGGTGGCCCTGCTGATCGACATTCCCCGGGCCGCCGGCGCCAGCGCCCTCAGCGGGCTGGCCGCGGCCAGCATCGCGCTCCCGAGCATCGTCCTGGGCGTGTCCGGCGTGGCCGTCGGGCTGCTGCTGACCATGGTCACCGGGCGCTTCGAGCTGCAGGCCAAGCGCCAGTACCTCGGCACGCTGCGGGCCATGGGCTGGAACCCGGACATGCTGGGCCAGGTCCGCCTGTTTGAGAACGCCATGGTGGGAGCCGTCGCGCTGCCCCTCGGCATTGTGGGCGCCCTCGGCATCGGCCTCCTCCTCGCCCCCTATGCCGCGCTGTGGGCCGCAATTGCCGGTCTCGTAGCTGTACTTTGCTGGATTCCGATTGCAACGAAAGTGGTCCAATGACTAACGAGCTGAACCTTGACCGGGAGGCACACGACCGGATGACCGCCAGCACCCGTCGCGGTGCGCATAAGACCCGCGCCAACACGATCGTGAAGGCCGCGGACCACGCCACGCCACTGGAACTGAGCAACATCACCATCCACTACGGCGGCGGCAAGGGCGGTGCCGAGGCCGTCAACGTCGTGGACGACTTCAACATGACGCTGCACGCTGGCGAAATGCACTGCGTCGCCGGCCGCTCCGGTTCGGGCAAGACCAGCATCCTGACCGTCGGCGCGGGGCTGACCCTGCCGACGTCGGGCCGGGTGTTCTGGGAAGGCGACTCGCTCGAGACCATGGGCGACGACGAGATCGCCGACCGCCGCCGCGCCCTGATCGGCTACGTTGACCAGGGCGGCGCGCTGATCGACGGGATGAGCGCGCTGGAGAACGTCCTGCTGCCGGCCGTGCCCGACGGCGAGGTGGAGAAGCGCCGCGACATGGCCAAGGACCTCCTGGACCTCGTGGGCCTGGGCCGGCGCATGCGCCACCGCCCGGCGCAGCTCTCCGGCGGCGAACGCCAGCGCGTGGCGATCGCCCGGGCGCTCATCCTCGGCACCCGCGTCCTGGTGGTCGACGAGCCCACGGCCAGCCTGGACCGTGCCGCGGCCAACCGCATCATCAGCATCCTCAAGGACACCACCTCGGACGGCATTGCCGTGCTGGTCGCTTCACATGACCACGAACTGGTCCGCCAGAGCGATACCCTCACAGAACTGATCTAGATTTAGACCGTGACTTCAACTGATAAGACCCCGTTCTACATCACCACGGCCATCACGTACCCCAATGGGGTGCCGCACATCGGCCATGCGTACGAGTACATCGCCACCGACGCGATGGCCCGCTTTAAGCGCCTGGACGGGTACGACGTCTTCTTCCTGACCGGCACCGACGAGCACGGCATGAAGATCGCCCAGGCGGCCGAGAAGGAAGGCGTCACGCCCAAGGAACTGGTGGATCGGAACGCGGAGATCTACAAGGGGGCGCACGCCGCCCTGGGCGTCTCGTACGACCGCTTCATCCGCACCACGGACGCCGACCACTACGCGGCGTCGCAGGCCATCTGGAAGAAGATGGAGGCCAACGGGGACATCTACCTGTCCAAGTACGAGGGCTGGTATTCGGTCCGCGACGAGGCGTTTTACGTCGAGGACGACACCGTGGTCAAGGACGACGGCATCCGCTACTCGCGCGAATCGGACACCGAGGTCACCTGGACGGCCGAGGAGAGTTACTTCTTCCGGCTCTCCGCCTATCAGGACAGACTGCTGGCGCTCTACGAGGCCCACCCCGAATTTGGCGCCCCGCAGTCCCGCTTCAACGAGGTCATCAGCTTCGTCAGGCGCGGACTGGAGGACCTGTCCATCAGCCGGACCACGTTCGACTGGGGCGTTCCCGTGCCCGGCAACGACAAGCACGTCATGTACGTGTGGGTCGACGCGCTGACCAACTACCTGACCGGCGTCGGCTACCCGGACATCGACTCGGAATCCTTCAAGAAATTCTGGCCCGCCGATGTCCATGTGATCGGCAAGGACATCTCCCGCTTCCACGCCATCTACTGGCCGGCGTTCCTCATGAGCGCTGGACTCGAGCTGCCGAAGCGGATCATGATCCACGGCTTCCTGCAGAACAACGGCGTCAAGATGTCCAAGTCGCTGGGCAACGTGGTGGCGCCGGCGGACTTCGTGGCCAAGTACGGCCTGGACCAGGTTCGCTACTTCTTCCTGCGCGAGGTCCCCTTCGGGGCGGACGGCAACTACAACCACGAGGCAATCGTGGGCCGGATGAACTCCGACCTCGCCAACAACTTCGGCAACCTGGCCCAGCGGTCGCTGTCCATGGTGGCCAAGAACTGCGAGGGCCGGGTGCCCGCGCCCGGCACGTTCTCCGCCGAGGACACCGCGCTGCTCGGCCAGGCCAACGATCTGCTGGACGCCGCCCGGGCCGCGTTTGAAAAGCAGGAGTTCAGCCGCGCACTGGAGGCGATCTGGGCTGTCCTGGGGGACACCAACGCCTACTTCGCCGAGCAGGCCCCGTGGGTGCTGCGCAAGACCGACGTCGAACGCATGAACACGGTCCTCTATGTGACGCTCGAGGTGTTGCGGATCGTCGCGATCCTGACCCAGCCGGTGATGCCGACGGCGACGGCGGCGATCCTGCACACGCTCGGCCAGCCGGAGGGCGAGGCGCGCCAGTTCACGGCCCTGGGGACCCCGATTGTGCCCGGCACGGAACTGCCCGCCCCGGCCCCGGCGTTCCCGAAGTACGAGGAACCCGCCGAGGCCTGAGCCAGCGAATTGAATGACGCTCCCGTGCCTCCGAAAGGAAGTTGCGGGGGCGTCATTTTTTCTTCGGGCGATCGAATAGTGAGACAACTTGACCAGAATGTGGGACTCTTGGCTACGCTGAAAACATGAGCGCATCCACGATTGATCTGGCAGTCATCCCGGGCGACGGCATTGGTCCGGAGGTCACGGCCGAAGCCCTGAAGGTTCTTGAGAAGGCCGCGGCCGCCGAGGGGATCGTGCTCCAGCAGACCCACTACAAGCTGGGCGCGGAGCACTGGCTCGAGTCGGGGGAGACCCTCCCCGCGGCCACCCTCGCCGATCTCCGCACGCGCGACGCCATCTTGTTCGGCGCCGTCGGGGCGGCCCCCGGCGATACCCGGATCCCGTCCGGCGTTATCGAGCGCGAACTCCTGCTCAAGCTGCGCTTCAGCCTGGACCACTTCGTTAACCTGCGGCCCTCCCGCCTCTACGCCGGGGTCGGCAGCCCGCTCGCCAACCCCGGCAAGATCGATTTCATCGTGGTCCGCGAGGGCACCGAAGGCCCCTACGTCGGCAACGGCGGTACGCTGCGCGCCGGCACCCCGCACGAGGTGGCCACCGAGGTCTCCCTGAACACGGCCCACGGCGTGGAGCGCGTGGTCCGCGACGCGTTCCGCCGGGCCAACGACCGCCCCCGCAAGAAGCTCACGCTGGTGCACAAGCACAACGTCCTGGTCTTCGCCGGCCAGCTCTGGAAGCGCACGGTTGAGGCCGTGGCCCAGGAGTTTCCTGACGTCACGCACGACTACCTTCACGTTGACGCCGCCACGATTTTCATGGTCACCGATCCGGCCCGCTTCGACGTGATCGTCACCGACAACCTGTTCGGCGACATCATTACCGACCTCGCGGCCGCCGTGACCGGCGGGATCGGCCTCGCCGCCTCCGCCAACCTCAACATGGACCGCACGGCGCCGTCCATGTTCGAACCGGTCCACGGGTCCGCCCCGGACATCGCCGGCCAGCAGAAGGCCGACCCCACCGCGGCCATCCTCTCCGCGGCGCTCCTGCTCGACCACCTCGGCTTTGGCGCCGCCGCGCGGAAGATCGAGGCGGCCGTGACGGCCGACGTCGAGGCCCGCGACGGCGCCGTCCGCACCACCAGCGCGGTGGGCGACGCCATCGCGGCGGCGCTGTAAGCCGCAGTAGCTCAGACGCTGTAGGTTGCGCTGTACTGTAGGTTGCGCTGTACGGGGCCCTGCGGGCGCCGCAAAACCCCGCTGCCAACGGGCGTAAGCTTGTGTCGAATCACCAATATGCTGCCGTGGTCCGAGGGTGAACCACGTTCCCACACCAGGCAGCCGATCGTGGAGGAACCATGACTCAGACTGCCCATGGCGTCGAATTCACCCAGCACCTGTCGGAGACCCCGAAGTCTGCTGAAGAGCGTGCAGCCATCCTGGCAAACCCGGGGTTCGGCGACTATTTCACCGACCACACCGCGATTGTCGACTACACCGTCGACGCCGCAGGCAACGGTGACTGGCACGACGCTCGGGTTGAGCCCTACGGCCCGATCTCCCTGGACCCGTCCGCCGCAGTGCTGCACTACGGCCAGGAGATCTTCGAAGGCCTCAAGGCCTACCGCCACGCAGACGGCTCGATCTGGACGTTCCGGGCCGAGGCCAACGCCGCCCGGCTGAACAGGTCCGCCCGGCGGCTGGCCCTGCCCGAACTCCCGGAAGAATACTTCCTCGGCGCCATCCGCGAACTCGTCGCGGCCGACAAGGACTGGGTGCCCTCCGGCGACGGCGAAGCCCTGTACCTGCGGCCCTTCATGATCGCCACCGAGGCGTTCCTGGGCGTGCGGGCCGCACGCGAGGTCTCCTTCCGCGTGATCGCCTCCCCGGCCGGCAACTATTTCGGCGGCGAACTCAAGCCCGTCTCCATCTGGATCTCGCGTGAATACGCCCGCGCCGGCCGCGGCGGAACAGGTGCCGCCAAGTGCGGCGGCAACTACGCGGCGTCACTGATCGCCCAGCAGGAGGCCGAGGCTCAGGGCTGCAAGCAGGTCCTCTTCCTCGACCAGTTCAACGACAACGCCGTCGAGGAACTCGGCGGCATGAACGTCTTCTTCGTCATGAAGGACGGCTCGCTGGTCACCCCCGCGCTGTCCGGGACCATCCTGGAAGGCATCACCCGGATGTCCGTAATGCAGGTGGCCCGGGACATGGGCCGGGAAGTCACCGAACGCAAGATCACCCTGGATGAGTGGCGCGACGGCGTCGCCTCGGGGGAAATCGCCGAGGTCTTCGCCTGCGGCACCGCCGCGGTCATCACCCCGATCGGCGTGCTCAAGGACGCCACCGAGTTCATCGGCGCCGAAGACGCGACGGCGGGGGAGACCACCTTGGCCATCCGCGCCCAGCTGCTCGGGATCCAGACCGGCACCGTGGAGGACACCCACGGCTGGCTGACCCGCCTCGCCTAACCCCTAACGCTCACAGCGCCGGAACCACCGGCACGACGGCGGCCCCCACCTTCCTGTGGCGGCCGCCGTCGGCGTCTGCAGCCGCAAGGGGGTTCGGTGCAGGGTCAGATTTCAGCGCAAGGGTTGGGTTCGGTGCAAGGATGGGACCGTGAGCACCGAGAATTTCCGCGACATTGTCCGCAGCAGTGAACTGACCCGGTTCCGCCTCGCCCCGAACCCGGGCCCCATGAGCCTGGCCGGAACCAACTCCTATCTCATTGCCGGCCCGGGGGCGGCGGGCCGGGTGGTTGTCGACCCCGGGCCCCTCGACGAGCCGCACCTGCAGGCGCTGGCCGGCGACGGGCCGGTCGAACTCATCCTGATCACGCACCGCCACGCCGACCACACTGCTGCCGCCGCGCGGTTTTCGGAGCTCACGGGCGCACCTGTCCGGGCCGCGGATCCCGCCCACTGCCATGGCGCACCCCCGCTGCGGGACGGCGAAACCATCCGGGCGGCCGGAACGGACATCAGGGTCCTGGCGACGCCGGGCCATACCGCGGATTCGCTGTGCTTCCACCTGCCGCAGGACGGCCCGCACGGCTCGGTGCTCACCGGGGACACGATTCTGGGCTCCGGTACCACCGTGCTGGACTACCCCGACGGCACCCTCCGCGACTACCTCGAAACGCTGGACCGGCTCGAGCGCCTCGGGCCGGCCACGGTGCTGCCGGCCCACGGCCCGGTGCTGCCGGCACTGGACGCCGTCGCCCGCGCCTACCGGGAACACCGGCAGGAGCGGCTCGAGCAGATCCGGGCCGCCCTCGCGGCACTGGGTAAGGACGCCGGCGCTGACGCCGATGTCCGGGCCGTCACGGACGCCGTGTACGCCGACGTCGATCCCTCTGTCCGACGCGCCGCGGAGCTCTCCGTCGCGGCGCAGCTGGACTACCTGCGGAGTCACCCAGGTTCGCCCAACTGACTGGCAGCAGGGGCCGTTTTGGGCCTTCATAACGGCCCCTGCTGCGAGTTAGTTGGGAAGGGCACACCCCGGGGACCGGTAGGCTGGGAACCATGCGTATCGCCCGGTTTGTAGTTGATTCTGATCCCCTCTACGGCATCGTGGAAGGTGAGCCCGGCAGTGAGGAAGTCACTGTCATCAAAGGCGACCCCTTCTTCCACGGCGTGGAACGAACCCCCATGAAGCACAAGCTGGAGGACGTCCGCCTGCTGGCGCCGATCATCCCGCGCAGCAAGGTCATCGGGGTCGGCCGCAACTTCGCGGAGCACGCCCGGGAACTCGGCAACGAGGTCCCGGCCCAGCCCTTGCTGTTCCTCAAGCCCAACACCTCCGTGATCGGGCCCAACGATCCCATTGTCCTGCCGGAGTTCTCCGAGGATGTCTCCTTCGAAGCCGAGCTGTGCGTCGTGATCGGCCGGATCTGCAAGGACGTGCCCGAGAACCGGGTGGACGACGTCATCTTCGGCTACACCTGCGGCAACGACCTCACCGCCCGCGACGTCCAGAAGACGGACCTGCAGTGGGCCCGGGCCAAGGGCTTCGACACCTCGGCACCGCTGGGTCCGTGGATCGAGACCGAGCTCGACACCGAGGACCTGCAGATCCAGGGCCGGCTCAATGGCGAACTGCGCCAGGACGGCAGCACCAACCAGATGATCCGCGGCGTCCGGGAGTTGGTCTCCATCGTCTCGCAGGCCTTCACCCTGCTGCCCGGCGACGTCATCATGACCGGTACCCCGGCCGGAGTCGGCGCGGTAAAGGCCGGCGACCGCTACGAGGTCGAGATCGAGGGCATCGGACGCCTCTCCAACCCGGTGGTCCGCCGCTAACCCGCTCCGCCAGGAAGATGTAGCGCCGAGTTCGGACAGTCGCACAGGGGATCTGCCGTTTAGATCCACTGTGCGGCTGTCCTTTTGCGTGGCGGCATTCCGGGCAAGTGGCGATGGGAGAGATTGGTAATGTTGGTACCACTATGACTACTCCTTCCGCGTCCGACGCCGTTTCCAGCTCCGCCCTTGCTGCCCCCACCGGTGAAGTCACCGCTGACACCCCGGTCCGTGTCCGGTTCTGCCCCTCGCCCACGGGCACCCCGCACGTCGGCCTGATCCGCACGGCCCTGTTCAACTGGGCCCATGCCCGGCACACCAAGGGCACCTTTGTGTTCCGGATCGAGGACACGGACGCGGCCCGCGACTCGGAGGAAAGCTACCAGCAGCTGCTTGAAGCCCTTAAATGGCTCGGCATCACCTGGGAAGAAGGCGTGGAGGTCGGCGGCCCGCACGAGCCCTACCGCCAGTCGCAGCGGCTGGACCTGTACAAGGATGTCGTGGCCAAGCTGATCGAGGCCGGCTACGCCTACGAGTGCTACTCCTCGCCGGACGAGGTCGAGGCCCGCCACCGGGCAGCCGGCCGCGACCCCAAGCTGGGCTACGACAACTTCGACCGCGAGCTCTCCGAGGAACAGCTGGCCGCGTTCAAGGCCGAGGGCCGCCAGCCCGTGCTGCGCGTCCGCATGCCCGACGAGGACGTCACGTTCACGGACATGGTCCGCGGCGAGATCACCTTCAAGGCCGGCAGCATCCCGGACTACGTCATTGTCCGTGCCGACGGATCCCCGCTCTACACCCTGGTCAACCCGGTGGATGACGCACTGATGGGGATCACCCATGTGCTCCGCGGCGAGGACCTGCTTTCCTCCACGCCCCGCCAGGTGGTGCTGATCCGCGCCCTCATGGACATCGGCGTCGCCAGCTACATGCCCGTCTTCGCCCACCTGCCGTACGTCATGGGCGAGGGCAACAAGAAGCTCTCCAAGCGTGACCCCCAGTCCAACCTGTTCCTGCTCCGGGACCGCGGCTTCATCCCCGAAGGCCTGCTCAACTACCTGTCCCTGCTCGGCTGGAGCCTCTCCGCCGACGAGGACATCTTCACCGTCGATCAGCTGATCGAGCACTTCGATGTCAACGATGTGCTGGCCAACCCGGCCCGTTTCGACATCAAGAAGGCCGAAGCGATCAACGGCACCCACATCCGCATGCTCGGTGCCGAGGACTTCCGCGGCCGCCTGGTGCCCTACCTCCAGGCCGCCGGATTCGTAGGGGAGAGCCTCACGGCCCGCGAGGAGGAAATCCTGGCCGAGGCCGCCCCGCTGATCCAGGAGCGCATCTCGCTGCTGGGCGAGGCCCCCGAAATGCTCGCGTTCCTGTTCAAGGCCGATGACGCGATCGACGTCGCCGACGACGCCCGCAAGGGCCTGCCGGAGAACCTCACCGAGGTGCTCGACGCTGCCCTGTCCGCGCTGGAGCCCGTCGCCGACTGGACGGCCGAGAACATCCAGGCTGCCCTGAAGGAGGCCCTCGTGGAAGGCCTCGGCATCAAGCCGCGCCTGGCCTTCGGACCGGTCCGCACGGCCGTCTCGGGCCGGCGGATCTCGCCGCCGCTGTTCGAATCCATGGTCATCTTGGGCAAAGACTCATCCCTGGCCCGCCTCCGCGCCTTCCGCGGCTGACATGCTGGCAGCGGGTCTGGGCGCCGGCGGTGTCCAAGGGATCCTGTTCGACATCGATGACACCTTGGTGGACCTCGAATTCGCCATGACGACGGCCCTCCGCGACGTCAGCGAGCACCTCCTGCCCGGCCTGGACGAGGCCGGGTGGGAGCGGTTCGGGCGGATCTTCACCCATGAGACCACCCACTTCTACGACCGCTATCTGGCCGGCGAGCTGACGTTCAATGAGCAGCGGCTGCTCCGCGGCCGGGCGGCGCTGGGGTATTTCGGCGTCGAACTGGCGGACGGCGAACAGGCCCACCACTGGGTGAGTTCGTACGCGAGCCGCCAACACGGCTACATCCGCGCGTTCGACGACGTCGGACCGCTGCTGGACGCCCTGGACGCCGCCGGCATTCCCTACGGTGCCGTGAGCAACAACGTCCACGACTACCAGCGTGTGAAGCTGGACGCGGCCGGGCTGGAACGGATTGCCGTTCTGGTGGGCACCGATACCGTCGGCGTCGCAAAACCGGACCCGGCCATCTACCTCGAAGGTGTACGGCGGATCGGTACCGGCCCCGGCCAAACCCTGTACGTCGGGGACAACCGGCTGCTCGACGCGGAAGGCTCGACGGCGGCCGGCCTCCTCGGTGTCTGGCTGAACCGCGGCGGGGAACCGGCCCCGGGCTTCGTGGGCCGCGAGGTCGGCTCCCTGCTGGACCTGCTGGCGTAGCCGGTCCGCAGAAACCGGCGCCGGAGGCTACCGGGGGACGGACTGCTTCGTCCGCAGCGCCAGGAAGGCGCCGACGGAGCCGAGGGCCAGCACTGCGAGCGTGCCGGTGCCGTCCGCGATCTTGGCGTTGCCGTCCGCGGGTTTGTCTGCGCGCGTAGCCAGCTGGGAGGAGCCGGACGCAAGCTTGGTGCTGCCGGCCGAGAGTTCTGAGGCGCCGGAAGCCAGTGCCCGGGAGCCGTTGAGCAGGCGGGGGTTGGCCGGATCGCCGGGATTGCCCCTGATGCCGACGTTCAACGCCATGGTTCCGTCGGCGAGCCGGGAGCTGCCCGCGGTCATCCGGGCGGCGGCCTTGAGCGCCGTCCTCCAGGTGGCCAGCTCCGGCGGAAGCCTGGGCGCCCCATCCTTGAGCTTCGCTGAGCCGTCGGTGATGCGGCTTGTGAGGAGGGTATAGAACCCCAGCAGGGCGATGAGCGGCTTTGTTGCCGGCCACCCCAGGTAATGTGATGCAGCTAACAACGGAAAATGATCGCAAAACTGCCCGCAGCGGAGTGGGGGAGGGGTGGTTACTCGTTGGTAACTTACAGAGCGTAGACTCGTTTTGGCGGGATTGGCAAGGCCTGGCTTGGGTTTTGCCACCGTTGAAGCGGCGCTCGGCCTGCCCGGACGGCTCGATCCCGGCGCTGCACGCCCGATTTGTGGAAGTGAAAACTCTCGGGTAAAGTAATTACTCGTGCTGAGGCGCCGGGAGCGAAGGTTTAGGCCTAAAGATCCGGACCGAAAGTGCCTTTGGGATATGGTGTAATTGGCAACACTACGGTTTCTGGTACCGTCATTCTAGGTTCGAGTCCTGGTATCCCAGCTCTGAAAGTCCGCGGGTTTCCGCTGAAATTCGGAAGTTTTGAATCGGCTGGTCCGATTTGAAACGGTGGCCAAGTGTATGAAACAATCATTTGGCTTGAATGGCACAAGTGCTGTTCTGGAAGTACGCGGCCCCATCGTATAGCGGCCTAGTACGCTGCCCTCTCACGGCGGTAACGCGGGTTCGAATCCCGCTGGGGTCACAACGGAAACGGTCCCGGGCATCTGCCCGGGGCCGTTTTGCTTTGCCCGGACGCGCGGATCCCGCTGCGCAACGTGCCGCCGTTGCTGGCCGGGCCGCTGGCCGCCGCGCCAAGGCCCAGCTGCGGGTTAGAGCGTGACCCAGGCGCCGGCTCGCGCCTGCAGGCAGTTTCCGGTGGCCGTATCCGTCCAAGTTGAACCGTTCTTGAACACAACCGTCGTGTTTGTCTTTCCGATGATGTCGGCGTAGAACTGCCGGGACGAGGCCGACGCCGAGACCGTGTTGACTACGGAATCCTCGAAGCGGAGGGTTACACGGTTGAATCCCGTCCAGGTTCCCTCCGCGGTGTATTCACCTTTGCCGGAGTAGAACCCGCCGGCTTTGGCGTCCGTGATGGTGACCGTAGCGTCGATCTCGAGGTTGCTGAAGTTGTTTGCGGCCCCGCCGGGCTGCCCGTTAGCGAGGTAGATTGCCCACCCTGTCGTCTGGTCGATGATCGCACCGTTGATCTTCACATGGGAGACATCCCCCAGCTCGGAATCGATGAAGATGCCGTAGTTGTTGGCTTTCCGAATGTCCGGATCTGTGATCTGCATGTGTGTCACGCCGCCGATGCGGATGCCGGAGTGCCCCGAGTTTGCTTTGTTCCGGTTGCGGACGATTGGACTGACGACCTTGACGTAGTTGGCCATTTGGATCAGGAACCCGCATGTGTTCCGGTTCACCAGGCCACAGTCCTCCGCAAGGCAGTTCAGGATGAACAAGTTCTCGTTGTAGACACCCACGGCGGGAAGGCTGCCGAGAACCTTGAACCCGGTGCCTGTGCAGTTGATGGCGGAGCAGTTGTTGATCCAAAGGTTTCTGATCTGTGCCGGGCCGGAGGCGCGGAAGCCGTGCTCGCCGGCGTCGTGCACGGCGACGTTGTCAATGTGTATGTCCTCTGACGGTTGGTTCGCTTCCAGAAGGACGCCGTTGTGTCCGGGCGTGTAGATCGAGTCCGGGGATGCACCCCGGATCCAGCCGCCGTTGAGGCGAAGCTGAGATACGTCGCGAAAATGCGCGCCGTTGACGTAGGTGTGGATTTCGAGCCAGTTGATGGTCAGGTTCGGAACTGTCTCGGCGAACAAGGCGTAGTCGAAGTTCTTGATCCGGGCACGGTCAATGGTGATGTAGCTGGAGCCGTTGATGTTCAGCCCGTTGTCCCGGATGTTGCCGCTGCCTTGTCCGGGGACAGTCGATTCGACGTCCACGACGTCGATCCGGACGTTTGTTGCGTCCTGGATAGACAAACCCGAGCCGCTGGCGCCGCCCAGTGTGGTGATGAAAATGCCGCCGGTGACGGTCGTATTTGAGCCGATCCTGATTTGTGGGCTGCGGCCCGTCCGGGCACTCGCACGGAACTTCGCACCGTTGGTGTGCAGGCGAAGCCCAGCGGGAAGGACCAGTGCGGCGCCGAGGACCATGGTGTAGGTGGCCGGGATGACCAGCGGGTAGCCGAGCGCCACCGCCGCGTTCGCAGCCGCCAGCACTGCAGCCCGGTCATCCGTGGTTCCGTTGCCGGTCACACCATAGTCTCGGGCATTAATGAAGAGTTCGCCTTTGCCGACGGGGGCATTCAGGGCCGTGGCGGCTTGACCCCGGACGGCCTGATCACTCTGTGTGGCAGCAGCTAGTCCGAGACCACCGGAAATAATGGCTGTTCTACGTGTTACGGACATGACGATCGGCCCTTCATCCGGCCAACAGCGCTTCCTCGACCATCATGGACCAACGAGCCTTGGAAAACCCTATGATCGTGCGCCTTCACATATTGTCGCCCCGACACACTTTGTGTCGCTATGGACGTTGCCGACGGCGACGAGTCAGTCAGACGCTCGCTGCGGCGTCGCGGACCTTGATCATGGTGCGGAGATTGCGGGTGGTGGTGGAAGCCTTGTACTTCGCCTTCGAGGAAAGCTTGCTGAAGGGGCTGTCCAGGGTTCCGCCGGCGGGGGCGAGCCAGGCCAGGGCTTCAGGGCCCAGCCGGGTGAGTTTGGCCCCGTCCAGGGCGCTGCCTGCCTCGAACAGCTCCAAGAGTGCTGCTTCATCAGAGGCGAGCGTCAGATACGTGTGGGTGGACGCGTCGTCGGCCGGATAGGGGCAGGCCTCCACCAGGGCTGCCACGCGGGCCGCCGTCAGCACCACCACCCAGGCGTCGTAGCCGAAGGTTTCCCGCAGGCACGCCTCGAACTCCTGCTTGACCCCAGCCGGATCCAGCTCGCTGGCCAGCACCACGTTGCCGCTGGCGAGCAGGGTCACGACCCCCGAAAACGGCCGTGACTTCAGTGCGCTCTTGAGATCGGCCATCTTGATATTGATGCCGCCCACGTTGATGCCCCGCAGAAACACCGCATAGCTGTTCATGGGCACAGCATACTTAGTCGTTGGTCTTGCGGAGCGCCTCGGTCAAGACACGCCCGGCGTTGCAGACCACTTCGGCGTGCAGCCGCCCCGGCTGGCGGGTCAGGCGCTCGATCGGACCGGAAATGGACACTGCAGCGATCACGCGGCCGGACGGCCCGCGGACCGGTGCCGAAACGGAGGCGACCCCCGGCTCACGTTCGCCGAGGCTCTGGCCCCAGCCCCGGCGTCGAACTCCGGCCAGAACCGTTGGGGTGAAGCGGGCTGACTGGAGGCCTTCCAGGAGACGGTCGTGGTCCTCCCACGCCAGCAGCACCTGGGCGGCGGAGCCGGCCTTCATGGACAGCTGGGTGCCAACGGGAATCGTGTCGCGCAGCCCGATGGGGCGTTCGGCGGAGGCCACGCAGACGCGCCAGTCGCCCTGGCGGCGGAAGATCTGGGCGCTCTCGCCGGTGGCGTCGCGCAGTTGCATGAGCACGGGGCCCGCGGAGGCGATGAGGCGGTCCTCGCCAGCGGCCGAGGCCAGTTCCACCAGGCGGCTCCCGAGCACGAAACGGCCCTGGATGTCGCGGCTCACGAGCCTGTGGTGCACCAGGGCCAGAGCCAGCCGGTGCACCGTGGGCCGGGCCAGTCCCGTGGCCGCCACAAGCTGCGCCAGGGTGGTGGGGCCAGCCTCAAGTGCGTCAAGCACATGGGCCGCTTTATCGATGACACCGACTCCACTAGAATTGTCCATGTAATGATATTGACGTCTCATTATCTGAGATGCAAGTCAACGCGCTGGCGTATTACTTGGCTGTGCTGGTTCAGTGGAAGCAATAGTCCGTAGAACGCACATTATTGACCGCAGTGAAGGGAGCAGGCCGTGGCAAAGACACTGGCCGAGAAAGTCTGGGACGCGCACGTTGTGCGCAAGGGGGACGGCGAAGGAGCCAACGCCCAGCCGGACCTCCTTTTCATCGACCTCCATCTGGTGCACGAGGTGACGTCGCCGCAGGCCTTTGAGGGCCTGCGCCTGGCCGGGCGAAAGCTGCGCCGGCCGGACCTCACCATCGCCACCGAAGACCACAACACTCCCACGCTGGACATCGACAAGCCAATTGCCGATCTCACCAGCCGCACCCAGATCCAGACCCTGCGCAACAACTGCCAGGAGTTCGGCGTCCGGCTGCACTCCCTCGGCGACGCCGAGCAGGGAATCGTGCACGTGGTGGGCCCTCAGCTGGGCCTCACGCAGCCCGGCATGACCGTGGTCTGCGGCGACTCGCACACGTCAACGCACGGCGCCTTCGGAGCGCTGGCCATGGGCATCGGCACCTCCGAGGTGGAGCACGTCATGGCCACCCAGACGCTGTCCCTGAAGCCGTTCAAGACCATGGCCATCAACGTTGAGGGCACGCTGCGCCCCGGCGTCAGCGCCAAGGACATCATCCTGGCCGTCATTGCCAAGATCGGCACCGGCGGCGGGCAGGGCTACGTGCTGGAGTACCGCGGCTCGGCCATCCGCGCGCTGTCCATGGAAGCCCGGATGACCATCTGCAACATGTCCATCGAAGCCGGCGCGCGCGCCGGGCTGGTGGCTCCGGACCAGACCACGTACGACTACATGTACGGCCGCCCGCATGCGCCCCAGGGCGCCGACTGGGATGCCGCCGTCGATTACTGGAACACGCTGAGCACCGACGACGGCGCGGCGTTCGACGTCGAGGTGGACCTCGACGCCGACACCCTGGAGCCGTTCGTGACGTGGGGTACCAACCCTGGCCAGGGCGTGTCGCTCTCTGCCAAGGTGCCGTCCCCGGATGACTTCGGCGATGAAAACGCCAAGGCCGCCGCCGAACGCGCCCTGCAGTACATGGGGCTCGAGGCCGGCACGCCGATGAAGGACATCCGGGTGGACACGGTGTTCCTGGGCTCATGCACCAACTCCCGGATGGAGGACCTCCGGGCCGCGGCCGACGTCATCCGGGGCCGGACCAAGGACCCGGCCGTGCGCATGCTGGTGGTGCCCGGCTCCGCCCGCGTTCGGCTCGAGGCTGAAGCCGAGGGCCTGGACAAGGTCTTCAAGGACTTCGGGGCCGAGTGGCGCTTTGCCGGTTGCTCCATGTGCCTGGGCATGAACCCGGATCAGCTGGAAGTGGGGGAGCGCTGCGCCTCAACGTCCAACCGAAACTTCGAGGGGCGCCAAGGCAAGGGTGGCCGCACCCACCTCGTCTCGCCGGTGGTCGCTGCGGCCACGGCGGTCCGAGGCACGCTGAGCTCGCCGTCGGATCTGGACCCCGCTCCGGAGTCGGCAGCGGTCCGCGTCGACGCCGCGTAGTTTCCGCCGCGTAGTCTCCGCCCGGATTCAAGCCCCGATCCACTCAGTCCGATCCACACAGCCCCGATCCATACAGTCCCGAAGGATCCGCCATGGAAAAGTTCACCACCCACACCGGCATCGGTGTCCCGCTGCGCCAGAGCAACGTTGACACGGACCAGATCATCCCTGCCGTGTACCTCAAGCGCATCACCCGCACCGGCTTTGAAGACGCGCTTTTCGCCGCGTGGCGCAAAGACCCGTCCTTCATCCTGAACCAGGCACCGTTCAGCGCAGGATCGGTTCTGGTGGCCGGCCCCGATTTCGGCACCGGCTCGTCCCGCGAGCACGCCGTCTGGGCCTTGAAGGACTTCGGCTTCAAGACCGTTCTGTCGTCCCGCTTTGCCGACATCTTCCGGGGCAACTCCGGCAAGCAGGGCCTGCTCGCCGCCGAGCTCGCCCAGGACGACATCGAGCTCATCTGGAAGGAACTTGAGAACGCCCCCGGAACCGAAGTCACGGTGGATCTCGTGTCCAAGACCGTGCAGTGCGGCAACATTGTGGCGCCCTTCGAGATTGACGATTACACACGGTGGCGCCTCCTGGAAGGCCTGGATGACATTGGGCTGACCCTCAAGCACGAACCAGATATCACCGCGTACGAGGCCACGCGGCCTTCCTTCAAGCCCAGGACGCTGCCTGCCCGGTTGTCGTCCTGAGGGTCCAGATCTGAGGACCCGAGGCCAGGCAAGAGCTCAGGGCCGCGGGCAACAGGTCGTGCGGGCAGCCGCCCAGTCTCGGTCGTTCGACTAGTTCTGACGTGCCGCCGTCGAGTTGCAAGACTCGACGGCGGCACTTTTGTCGTCACTTCTCGTTTCTAGGCCCAGCTGGCACGCCCATCCGACGTCACGAGTCAGCGACACGAGTTACCGGTCCTAGGCCACCGCAACTGAAAGACGCTTTCGGATCCTGAGTGCCTTCGCCCGGTGCCGGAGCTGGCGACGGTACCGGGACGTTGGCCCATCCGTTCCGTGCGCACGTGGGTCAAGAGGCGTTGTTGCGGCAATCGGATCCGCCGTGGGCAGATCGCCGCAGGAAGCTGGTTCTGACAACGGCGTTCCCGGGAGCGGTGGTGCGGTGGAGTGGTAGGTGTGGCCGGTGGGTGTGGTGAGTTCGATGGTGTGCCTGTTTCTGCTGTGCCCGGGCACGGCTGCTGGACCGGGTGCTGGTCGGGGTCCAGAGTCCGCGTGCTGTGCTCGTGCAACGTTTGCGGGGCGGGCTCGCCAGCCGGGGGTTTCTTTGGTGTGGTTGCAGGCTTCGCAGAGTCCGGCGCCGTTGGTCTGGGTGGTGGGTCCGCCATGGTGCCAGGGGATGATGTGGTCCAGGTGCCGGATCGGGGCCGTCGCAGTAGGGGGTGCGGCAGGTGTCGTCCCGGGTCTGGATAAGGCCGCGGAGCCGGTGCGGGAAGATCCGGGCGCGGGAGTCCATGGCGACGAGTTCGCCGGTGCGCGGGTGGGTGTAGAGCCGGCGGAGAAAGACGGTGAAAGCGTTCGCATCGGCATCGGCATCGGCATCGGCGCTCCTGGGCGTGCCGGGTCCCCGGGGTCCGCCGCCTGGTTCAGGGGGACCGGCGGTTGACTCGCCGGACTCCTGTGGGCCGTTTTGTCCGGGTGAATCGACGCCGGCTATGCCGTCCTTAGCTTTGGTGGCGTTGATGAGGGTGCGGGCCCAGCCGGCGGGGACGGTGCCGTAGCCGGGGATCCGGGCCGGTTCACTGTCGGCCTGGAAGAGGGTGCGGTCGGTCATGACGACCTGGATTTCGACCCCGGTGATCCCGCCCGGCGTGCCGGTGCAGCGCTCGACGAGGGTGTCGGCCATGGCCTGGCCGCGGCCCCTCGGGTCCCCGGCGGCCCGGAGGGTGTCGGCGTGCCGGGCCAGGGCGGTGTAGATGCCGACGCCGGCGGTGACCGGGAGCAGGGCGGTGAGGTAGCACATGGTGTCTGGGGCCGGGCGGAGGCTGACATGCCGCTCGGACATGGCGTGCGCGGCGCGGTCGGTGACGGTGCGCGGGTCCAGCCGGTACGCGGCGGCCCGGGCGGTGGCCACCAGCCGCCGGTCCCCGGCCCCGGCGAGGGTCCCGGTGTCGGGTGCGAGGTGTTCGTCGACGGCGGCCCGGTCCGCGGCGGTCAGGCACGCGGTTTCGCGCACGAGCAGGGTGGCGCGCCATTCGTTCAGCTGCCCGGATTCGAGCGCGGCGAGGGTGTGCGGCATCTCGGCCACGAGGGCTTTGGCGAGGCCCAGGAGCCGGCCGCCCTTGGCGGGGGATTCGTGCCGGGCCAGGGCGATCTGCGCGCCGATCCCGGCGCCGAGCTGCTCGGCGGGGATCCCGGCGGCAGCCTGCTCGCGGCGCTGGAGCAGATCAAAAGCCACAGCCAGCCGAGCCTGCTCTGCGGAGGCGGCGCACTTCTCGTTTTCCAGTTCCCGGATCCGGTCGATGATCGCGGCACTGGCCGCGGCCGGTGGGAGGGTGGCCAGCCGGGCGGCGGCGGCAATGACTGATCTGCGGCGGTGGTCTGCGGCCAGCAGGCCCGCGACGGACGTCTCCGTGGTGCCCTGGCCGGTGGCCGTACCGCGCCCGGCACGACTGAGGTCGCCGTCGCCGTCTCCTGCCGGAACCACTTCGGGCCCTTGATTGCCGTCCATGAATCCAGTTTTTCAGGGACCTCTGACAATAATTGCCGCATAGTTCCGCCCGCCTGCCAATTGCGTTGAGAAATCCCTGTTGCTAGCGGACGGCCTTGGACGTGGGCACGGAGGCTAGGGATTTCGTGGTGAATCCGCCCTTCTTGCGTGTGCTCGGACCGTGCAGGGTTGAGCTCCGACTTCGCCGCCTGGGTCGGCGGCGCCCTGCTTCGCCGGGGTCGGGGGGTGTCAGATCATCGTGGCGATGCAAGGCGTGCACCTAGTCCGTCCGCCACAGGGGCAGCGGGACTACGCTCCGACTGCGTCCTGACTCATCCAACACATGTCCGAGCCGTTTGTAGGTGCGCACCACCGCCTGCCGGGTGATCACAGTGCTTCCCGGCGCCCGGGCTGCCAGCTCACGCTCGTGCCCTTGGACCTCCAGATAGTTGCGGACCCACAACGTCACCAAAAGGTTCTGGGCACCTAGAACCTGCGCACTCAAGCGGCAACTTGGCAGTCCGGCGAAGTATCGGCCGATAGAGTCCACATGGGTCGCAGGTACGTTGAGACTCAGGCTCACCTCCCGCAGGCCCTGCTGGCCGGCGACGGAAGTATCGCACCTCATCGTCATGTAGCCGGACGCCAGGAACCGTTCCACCCGACGTCGGGCCGTCTGGGGCGATACGCCGGAGGCAGCGCCCAGCTCTGCCCAACTGGCCCGCCCATCGCGAGCGAGCTCCTCCAGCAGGGAGGCGTCCATCCGGTCAGGGGCGTAGGCCGGCGGTGGGGGAGTGGACTCCTTCGCCATGAGCCGCGCCCGCGCTGGTTCCAGGGTCCCGCTGCGCCACTCCGAGGCTTGCCTATAGAGCTGTGTGACGAAGACAACCTCTCTGCGCGTCACCCCAGGTAGGTCCGCGAAAGCGCCCGTGACGATCGCCATGAGTTCCTCATGGCTGGATGCGAAGCAGTCCACGAACAGGTCGTGGGCTCCCGATACCAGGGATACCGTCCCGAAGGCGGGTTCTGCGCAGAGCCGGTGGATGAGGGCCTCGTGCTCGCCCGGCACTGAGGACAGATAGATGAAAGCTGACCAGCCCGCACTGAGGTACCGAGGCCCTGGAGACGGGGTGATCCACGCTAGTCCGTGTTCCGCGAGCGCGTTCCAGCGTCGGGCGACGGTGGGTCCGGACAGGCCGAGGACGTCCCCCACGCGGGCCCAGTCGGCCCTTGGGTTGATCTGGAGAGCGTTTACGATTTCGAGATCCAATTCAGAGATCATGGCTGATTCTTTCAAATTTCTTGATGCATTGGGGATTTAGAGCAATGTGGGGGCTATGGATGGGGCCGAAGCTAACGTTGTGACTCGCATCACTCCAAGTCAGGTGTCCCGAATCCCAAGGAAGTAACATGACAAGTAAGACAGCCCCACCGGCGACGGCGGCCATCACCCGTCGAACGATTACCGGCATGGTCGTGGCGATGGCTTTGATCGAATCACTCAGCGGCGTCACCCAGGGGTACTTGAACCCCATCTTGCCCGCCCTCGGGCCCGTCCTGTCGATAGATGATCCGACGATCAACGGCATCTTCCTGATCTCCAACGTCAGTTTCGCCGTGCTCACGCCCATCATCTCCCGGCTCGGAGACAGCTACGGCTACAGGCTGGTGCTCCGCTGGTCAACAGCGGTCGTCGCTGCGGGAGTGCTCATGATGGCACTTTGGCCGTCTCTGGGGACCGTGACCGTGGGCGTCGTGCTGCTCACGTGCGTCGTGGGATTCATCCCGCTCATGATGGGAATCCTGCGGGTCAGCAGCCCCGCTCACACCCGCACCGGAGTCAGCGTGATGATAGGCATGCTCATGATCATGGTCGGTGCAGGCGGGCTGCTGGCGGGGATTGTGGGCGTCAGCGACCCCGCGCTCGGCTTCTGGGTGGCGGTTCCGTTCGCCGTCGTGGCACTGGTGTGTTCTTTCCTGTTGCCCGACGCCGGAACTCCCACCCGGGAGGGAATTGCTCTGGTGCCCCTGCTGGCCTGTTCCGTCGGCCTGATCGGCTTCGTCGTCGCCCTTTCGATGGGGCCGGACTGGGGCTGGCTCGATGCGCGGACGCTCGGATCCGGTCTGGTTGGACTGGCGCTGCTGGCCTTCTGGGCTCTGATAGACGCCCGGGGCCCCGAGCGCGGCAAGAAGTTTGTGGATCTGCGCATGCTTGCAAACCCGCGTATCCGCACAGTCTCGCTGGCCACCTTCTTCTTCGGCTTCGCGTCCATCAGCTACTTCGGGACCAACGGTATCTTCCTGCACGCCAACCCCGACAAGACCGGTTATGGATTTGCTCTCACCCCACTTATGATCGCAATTGTCCTTGCCGCTGCATCTGTGCTCTCATTCGTGTCTTCGATGTTGACCGCGCGGGCGCTCAAGGTGTTCGGCGAGCGCGCCACGCTTGTCTTCGCGGGCCTGCTGCTTGCGGGTGGTTTCGTGGCGATGATCGCTGCGCACGCCTCCCTGGCCGGGTACTGCGTCGGGTTCGCCATGTTCAACCTGAGCCTCGGCATCTACCAGGCCGGGACCCGTTCGCTGTCTGTCGAGGGTGTGGCACTGGAGGAGACCTCGACGGCGGCCGGACTCAACGAGTTGGCCCTGTCGGTCGGCATTGCGGTGGGCGCCGCCGTCGTCAAGCTCCTCTCTTCGTCGTTGGCGGAGTCCGGGCGCATCACTGAGGGTGGCCTCGTGTCCATCTGGGGAGCGCTCGCAATAGCAGCATTGATCGCGGCGGCAGCCTCCGCACGCTACCCGAAGCGTCAGTCAGCGGAGGTCCTGCCATGAACCCTGCTGCGCTGACGCCGGCAGGCCGTGCTCCTGCTTCCGGGTTTGGGATCCACGGCCGAATCTCCGCGGCATTGGAACGCTGGCAGCCCGAGATTCTTCGTCTGAGCCATGAGATCCACGCCGATCCGGAACTCGGGGGCGAAGAGTTCCGGGCCGCCAAACGGGCCGCCGTGCTGTTGCGCGCCGCCGGCTTCAGCTTTGACAGCTCCCAGCCTGTATTTCCGACCGCTTTCAGTGCCCGGTACGGAAACGGTGAGCTCGTGGTGGCTATCTGCGTCGAATACGACGCACTGCCGGCCATTGGACATGCCTGCGGACACAATGTGAACGCCGCCAGTGCCGTGGGGGCGGCGCTGGCGCTGGCCGCCGTGGCGGACGACCTCGGCATCACCGTCAAGGTGCTCGGCACTCCCGCCGAGGAGACGACCGGAGGCAAAGTGGATCTCATCGAGGAGGGCTTCTTCGACGACGTGGCTCTGGCGATGATGGCCCATGCAGGCGCCGAGGACGTCATCGGCGGTTCATCGTTGGCGATGTCCATGTGGGATGTGCTGTACGAGGGGCGTCCGGCACACGCTGCAGCGGCGCCGGCCGAAGGCATCAACGCGCTGGACGCACTCGTGGTCGCCCAAACGGCGATTGCCCTGGGCCGGCAGCAGCTTCCGTCGGGCTCCATCGTGTCGCTGATCGTCACGGAGGGCGGGAGCGCCGTGAACGTCGTCCCTGATCGGGCCCGGGCCAGCGTGGAGATGCGCTCGCCGAACATTGCCACACTCCGGGTGATCGAGGAAAAAGTGCGGCGCTGTCTTGAGGCCGGTGCTCTTGCCAGTGGCGCCACACTTCAGGTCACGCCTAACGGTAACGCGTATGCCGAGCTGAGGCAGGACAGTTTCCTCTCCGAGGCATACCGCGAGGCGATGGCCGTCCGGGGGAGGGACGTCATCTTCAACGCCACACCAGTGGCTTCCACGGACATGGGCAATGTCTCTCAACTGGTGCCGAGCATCCACCCGCTGCTCGGCTACGATGTGGGCGGCGCAGCCCATCACACGGCCGAGTTCGCCGCCTTTGGGTCCTCCGTTTCTGCGGACCGGGCCGTGCTGGACGGTGCCTTCGGTCTGGCTGCGGCGGCCAGTGCAGCGGCAGGGGATGCACGGCAGCGTGCCCGCCTGCTTGGCGGCAGCCCCCGCTGACACCGCGGTCCAGCCGGACCGTAGTGGGTCGTTAACCCCGCGTCTGGTCCCCGAGGGCGCGCCGGACCGGCGGCTTGGACCACATGACCGGCGGCTTGGACCACAGTATGACCGTCGGCTTGGACCACATGAGCGACGCCTGGACCGTAGTATGACCGACGGCGCCGCGCATGCGGCGCCGTCGGCGCAGGCAGGGCCAATGTGAGGCTTATCGAACCGCTCCGTATTTCAGATCGGTAACGGATGCTCCTATGCTTAGCTGGAGCCTTTGTAAGGATTTGGGGGCGAGTAGTCGTGAGGAAACCGGTATATGAGTAGTGTTCTGACAATCCGCGGAGGCGTCCCGCTAACTGGCCGCGTCACCGTTCGCGGGGCCAAGAATCTTGTCCCCAAGGCCATGGTTGCTGCCCTCCTGGGCAACGAGCCATCGGTGTTGCGCAACGTGCCTGAAATTAAGGACGTCGAGGTTGTCACGAGCCTGCTTCAGCTCCACGGCGTCAGGGTTGATAAGGACCCTGTGACCGGCGACCTGACGCTGGACCCGAAGGACGCCAAGACCGCCTCCAGCACGGCCATCGATGCCCACGCCGGCGATTCTCGCATCCCGATCCTGCTGTGCGGGCCTCTGATCCACGCGATCGGCGAGGCCTTCATCCCCGATCTGGGCGGCTGCAAGATCGGCGACCGTCCGATCGATTACCACCTCAATGTCCTGCGCCAGTTCGGTGCAGTGGTGGAAAAGCGCCCCGGCGGCATCCACATCTCCGCGCCCAACGGGCTCAAGGGCGCCAAGATTGTGCTGCCCTACCCGTCCGTCGGCGCCACCGAGCAGGTCCTGCTGAGCGCCACCCGCGCCGAGGGCATCACCGAGCTCTCCGGCGCGGCCACCGAGCCGGAAATCGTGGACCTCATCGCGGTCCTGCAAAAGATGGGCGCGATCATCAGCGTCCAGACTGACCGCACCATCCGGATCGAAGGCGTCCGCGACCTCGGCGGGTACAACCACCGGGCACTCTCGGACCGCAACGAATCCGCCTCCTGGGCGTCCGCGGCCTTGGTCACCCGGGGCGATATCTTTGTCGAAGGCGCCACGCAGCGGGACATGATGACCTTCCTGAACACCTACCGCAAGGTGGGCGGCGGCATGGACATCGGCGACGACGGGATCCGCTTCTACCACCGTGGAGGCAAGCTCAACCCGCTGGTCCTCGAAACGGACGTGCACCCCGGCTTCATGACGGACTGGCAGCAGCCCCTCATCGTCGCCCTGACCCAGGCCGAGGGCGTTTCGATCGTCCACGAAACCGTGTACGAGAACCGGTTCGGCTTCACCGAAGCACTGATCCGCATGGGCGCCAACATCCAGGTCCACCGCGAGTGCCTCGGCAGCGTGCCGTGCCGCTTCGGCCAGCGCAACTTCCTGCACTCCGCCGTAATCTCCGGACCTACGCAGCTCACAGGCACCGACATCGACGTCCCGGACCTGCGCGGCGGATTCAGCCATCTCATCGCCGCGCTGGCGGCCGACGGTACCTCCCGCGTCACGGGAATCGACATCATCAACCGCGGTTACGAGCGCTTCACCGAGAAGCTCGCGGGCCTCGGCGCCGATTTCGACATCACGTCAGCCAAGTAGCGGGGACCAGGTGAAGGAATCGGCCAAGAGCCACGCCACGTTTGTGGTGGTCGCCGGGATCGTCCGGCCCGTGATGAACCTGCTGATGAACAAGAAGTGGGAAGGCCTAGAGAAGCTTCCTGCCGGGGGTTTCATCGCCGCACCCAACCACTGCACCGAGATTGACCCGCTGGTGGTGGGGCACATGCTCTATAACCAGAAACGGATGCCGCACTTCCTCGCGAAAGCCGGTCTCTTCAAGGTGCCCGTGCTGGGTGCTGTTTTGCGGTCCACCAAGCAGATCCCGGTGGAACGCTCGACGGCGGGGGCGAACCGTTCGCTGCAGCTCGCCAAGGAGATCGTGAACGAGGGCGGGGCGATCATCATCTACCCCGAGGGAACCCTGACCAGAGACCCGGCACTGTGGCCGATGAGGGGGCACACTGGCGCCGCGCGCATGGCGCTGGAAAGCGGTATTCCCGTGGTGCCCATAGCCCATTGGGGTGCCCAAGAGGTCTTCCCCCGGTATGCGAAGCGTTTCTACATCTTCCCCCGCAAGACGTCCCGCCTGGTGGTGGGAGATCCCGTGGACCTGAGCGCCTTTGCAGGCCGCCCGCTGGACAAAGCGACGCTCGCCGCCGCCACGAATGTCATCATGGATGCCATTACCGGCCTTCTGGCGGGACTGCGCGGCGAACAGCCGCCCGCGGAGCGGTGGGACCCGGCGGCCCATAAGCAGTCCAGGCAGGGTCGCTTCATCGAGCGGGGCACCGAAGGCAGTGCCATCCAAGAGGGGGGCGCATCAAACGAGAACACTGGGGACAGCGCCGGATGACGGTTAACTCTGAACGAGAAACTTCGGCCAGCACGGTGGCCGTCTTGGGGGCAGGTTCCTGGGGTACCACTTTCGCCAAGGTGGTCGCAGACGCAGCCGCGGCCTCCGGGGTCGAACGAAGCATTCGCCTTTGGGGCCGGCGTCCGGAAATTGTGGACCAGATCAACAACCAGCACCGCAACGAGCAGTATCTGAAGGGCATCACGCTGCCTTCCAGCATCACCGCGTCCAAGGACGTCTCCGAGGTCCTGGCGGGCGCGGAACTGGTCATCCTGGCGGTCCCGGCACAGACACTGCGGCCACAACTGCAGGCCTGGAAGGAGCATCTGGCGCCCGGCGCCATTGTGGTCTCCCTCATGAAGGGCCTTGAACTCCACACCGACGCCCGCATGAGCGAGGTCATCTGCACGGAGCTGGACCTGCCGGCGGACCGCGTCGCCGTGGTATCCGGGCCCAACCTGGCCATGGAGATCGCCAGGGAAGAACCGACCGCGTCCGTCGTGGCCTGCACGGATCCGGTCACGGCCGGATGGATCGCCCGCAGCTGCACGGCGCCCTATTTCCGCCCGTACACCACCACGGACGTGATCGGCGTCGAAATCGGCGGGATCGTCAAGAACGTCATCGCCCTGGCGGTGGGAATCTGCGAGGGCAAGAAGATGGGGGACAACACCAAGGCCTCCGTCATCACACGCGGCCTGGCGGAGACCTCCCGGCTGACCCTCGCCCTGGGCGGCGAGGCCCGGACCATGGCCGGGCTGGCCGGTCTGGGTGACCTCGTGGCCACCTGTTCCTCCCCGCTGTCACGTAACCACACAGCCGGCAGGCTGCTCGGCAAGGGTCTGACCCTCGAAGAAGTCACGGCCGAAATGAAGCAGACGGCTGAAGGCATCAAGTCCAGCCAAGCGGTCCACGAACTTGCCGGGAAACTCGGCGTCGACATGCCCATCACGGCAGCCGTCGTCGCAGTCCTGGCCGGAAAACTGTCCGTCGACGAACTGGGTCCGCTGCTGCTGTCCCGGGACCTGAAACCCGAAGGCGATCACTGAGAGTGTCAGAGGAAATCATGACCACAGAAGGCCGTACGGCCCAGCCCAAGCCCCGGGTGGCGGTGCTGTTCGGCGGCCGCTCCAGCGAGCACGCCGTGAGCTGCGTGACGGCCGCCGGCGTTTTGGGCGCCATCGACACCGACAAGTACGACGTCATCCCGATCGGGATCGCCAAGACCGGCCAATGGGTTTTGGTGTCCGGCGATACCAACGCGTGGTCGCTCTCCGCCTCGTCGCTGCCCGAGGTGGTGCCGTCGGCACAGACCGTGGCACTGGCGGAGATCGGCGGCGCGCACCAGCTGATCGTGGCCGCCCCGAACACGGTCCCAGAAGAGCTCGGCGCAGTCGACGTCGTCTTCCCGCTGCTGCACGGGCCCTTCGGCGAAGACGGAACCATCCAGGGCCTCCTGGAACTGTCCGACACCCGCTATGTGGGCGCTGGCGTGCTCGCGTCCGCGGTCGGCATGGATAAGCACTTCATGAAGGTGGTCTTTGAATCGGTCGGGCTCCACGTGGGACCGTACATCGCCGTGACCGACCGGCAGTGGCGCAATGACCCGGAGACCGTCCGCAAGCGCGTGGACCAACTCGGCTTCCCCGTGTTCGTCAAGCCGGCCCGGGCGGGGTCCTCCATGGGCATCTCCAAGGTGGATTCCCTCGAAGGCCTGGACGCCGCAATCGAGACAGCGCGGGAGCACGATCCCAAGCTGGTCATCGAGGCCGGCATCACGGGACGCGAAATTGAATGCGCCGTTTTGGAGGGCAGGGGGACCGATGGTCCCCGGACGTCCATGCCGGGCGAGATTTCCGTGGCAGGCGGCGGGCACGAGTTCTATGACTTCAACGCCAAATATGTGGACGACGCCGCGGCGCTCAGCTGCCCGGCCGACCTGCCCGAGGAAGCGATCACCCGGGTCCGGGAACTGGCCGCCGTCGCCTTCGACGCCGTCGGCGGTGAGGGACTGAGCCGGGTGGACTTCTTCTACACGCCAGATGGCGATCTGATTATCAATGAGATCAACACGATGCCCGGCTTTACGCCCAAGAGCATGTACCCGCAGATGTGGAAGGCCTCAGGCCTGGGCTACGCCGCGCTGATTGACGAGCTGATCCACCTCGCACTGCATCGCAAGACCGGCCTGCGCTAGGCCCCACCGGCGCCCTAACCTCGCTCCGCTTCGGCCAGGGAACCCAGCCGGCGTGGGCCCACCCCCGGGCCCGGCCTACTTGCTGGTCGGAAGGTTCTGCAGGTCCGCCTGGCCCACGCACTTCCGGGTCGCCTTGATCTTCTGTGCCGCGGCGGAGAGGTCTGCCAGCACGGTGGCCGAACTGATCTTGTTCGGATCCATCAGGATCTCCGTTGCTGGCTGGCGGCCAAACGTGGTCAGCGTCCACACGGGGTTGCCCTCCTTGATGACCCAGTCGACGTCGTTGACGCTGACGCAGCGATCCGTGGTGGGTCCTGGGACGTTGACTCCACAGCGAAGGATCACCGCGGATGGATCGCCCCACGCCGCCGTGGCCTGGGCATTTGTCTTGCGCAGCTTGGCGTCGCCGATTGCGTCTGGAAGCGCCAGCATCATGGGCGCGCAGGCCGCGTTCGCGGCGTCCTTGGCCGGTGTGACGTCGACCACCGGGGAGCAGGACGTCAGGGCAAGGCCGGCCGCGATGGCCGCAACGGCGAGGGAAGGGCGCGCCGAAACGAACCGTCTGAAGTGGAGCATTCATCCAGCTTATCCCGGCCCGCGTGGCGCCATGGTCCCGGCTCTGCCTGCCCTATATCATGGCCCGGTGGCACTGAGGTGAACAGTCCCGGCGTTCGGTCAAGTAGACTGGGGGGACCGTGCACCGCTGGGGTTTTGCCGACAATGACGTTTGTGATGGCCACGACCGCACACACTTGATGAATTCTCGTACCTGGGGGAGGGCCTGTCGATGACGTCGCGCAGCCAAAAACTGAAGTCCGCACGTGTCGGGCTGGGAGCACTGCTCCTGGCTGTCGCGGCGATGGGCACGGCGACAGCCGCCAACGCGGATGACTTGGTGATTCCTGGCCCCATGGAAAGTGCAATTTCGCCCGCTCCCGCTCCCAGCGGACCCACCGATCCGGGCACCGGCGGCACGACTGATCCCGGAGCCGGTGGCGGTGTGACTGATCCTGGAGCCGGTGGCGGTGTGACTGATCCTGGCACCGGTGGTGGTGTGACTGATCCTGGCACCGGTGGTGGTGTGACTGATCCTGGAACCGGCGGTGGTGTGACTAACCCCGGAACCGGCGGTGGTGTGACTAACCCCGGCACCGGCGGCGTAGTGCCCATCCCCGCGCCGGCGGTCCCGCCCGTAGTGCGGCCGGCTCCGTCCGTCGTGACGCCCGCGCCCGCGATCGAAACGCCGCCCGTCGTCGCACCTGTGGCTCCGGCGCCCGTGCGAGAAGCCCCGTCGGCAACGCCGACCCCTTCGGCGACGCCCTCCGCCACCCCAAAGGCGGCCCCCTCGACGGCCCCAGCGGTGATCGCCACTCCTAGCGAGCCTCCCGTCATGGTGAAGTCCGAAGTCCAGGCCGCCGTGGCAGTAGCTACCGGCAGCCCGTTGGGCGTTCAACTCGTCACGGTCCTGATCCTGCTCGGTGCCGGCTTGCTGTACTTCCGATTCCTTGCCGGCAGGAGCCCAGTCGGTTCCGCCAAGGCTGGAAAGTAACTCTCTACACATGCGCCCTGAATCCGTAGAACGAACCCCCCAGAAGACGCAGGCCGAGGGCTTGCGCATCACTTTGCTGACGCATTCCTACTGGCCGGAGCAGAGCCCGCCCCAGCGCCGCTGGAGCGCCATGATCAAGGAGTTTTCCCGATCAGGCTGGCACGTCGACGTCGTGACGCCGGTGGCGCACTATCCGTTCGGCCGGCGGGACCTCCCGCGCCGGATGGCGGGGCAGCCGTTCCGCCTCCAAAAAGGGCAATTTACCGAGAAGATCCTCCGTGTGCCGTACCTTCGCCACGGCAACTCCCGGGCGGCACGCCTGCTGGACCAGTGCTATTCGGCCGCACTATCCGTTCCGGGCGGATTCATGGTCCGGAAACCGGACGTCGTCATAGTTACGGCGCCCGGGCTGCCTTCGCTCGCTGCCGGATACATCCTGGCCAGGGCCCGCGGCGTGCCGCTGATCGTGGAAATGCGGGATGCCTGGCCGGACCTGGCGCGTGATGCGCGGTTGGTCCAAGGCAGCGTGAAAAGCGTGGTTGAGCGCGTGGTGGATTTTGTCCAGCACCGCGCCAACCTGGTGGTCACTGTGACCGAGGGATTCGCCGCTACGCTGCGGGCTCGCGGTGTCCGCAACGTGGCTACCGTCAGCAACGGCGTCCATTTGGACTCCATCCCTGTGGTGGGTCCGCCGGAACCCGAACGGGACGTGTTCGAGGCCCTCTACCTTGGAAACCACGGCGAAAGCCAGCGGCTCGATGTGGCCATCAGGGCAAGCGCCCTCGTGGGTGACTCCATGCACCTGCACATGGTGGGCCACGGGACGCAGCGTCCGGCGCTGGAGAAGTTGGCGCGGGAACTGAAGGCCCCGGTCACTTTTCATGCCCCCATGACGGGGGACGCCATGCTGGAACGCTATGCGTCAGCCGATACCTGCCTCGTCTCCCTTCGCGACGACTGGAAATCCTTCGAAACCACCGTCCCGTCAAAGACCTATGAGGTCTTGGCCATCGGGCGGCACGTAACAGCCATGGTGCGCGGCGAAGCGGCTCGGATCGTCCTGGACGCCGAGGCCGGGGACATCGTTCCCAGCTCTCCAGAGGCCATGGCGGATCTGTGGCGCGAGCTCGCCTCTGATCGGAGCCGGCTGGTGCGTAACGGAGACAGCCGCCAGTGGGTCAAGGCCAACGCGGAATATGGGCAGCTCGCCGACCGCTACATGGACCTCATCTCAGAGCTCCTGGCGGAAACCGTCACCGGCAAATGATCCAGCTCGTTAAAAATGCGCGGCTTGCCGTGGGCGTTATCAGCCAACACCTCGTTGACGACCCGTTCCTTCTGTACCTGCAGGCGTCGCGCCGGCTTCCCGCCGTCGTACGCCCGTTGGGCCGGGTGGTGACCGCGGTCTTCCCGAAGAACTCGGTGGCCGTGCCGGTGTTGCTCGCATCGATGAGCAACGGGGACGACGCCGACGTCAAGCGCCGCCTCGACCTTGCCCTCCGCGGGGACGCCAAGGGGGAGCAGATCCGGCGTTTGGCCGACATTGCCCTAGCCGCCGGCCTGACGGAGATTTCAGACACACTTTTGGCCAAGGCCGGGAACGCTCCCGGCCTCAAAGCTGTACGGGCCCGCAGGCTGTGGCATGACGGGAACCTTAGCGGAGCCGTCACCGCCCTGGACGGCTCCGGCCCGGCAGGACGGCGGCAGCAGGCACGGCTCGCCGGGGAGGCCGCGGTCTACGCAGGCGCGGCACCCTCGCTGCAGCGGCAGGAGTTCACGCCAGTGCCCGGCCGGGTCCTGCATTTGCTCACAAATTCGCTGCCCCACACCGCCAGCGGCTACGCCCAGCGGTCCCACTCCATCATGGTGGCCCAACGCGAAGCGGGCTGGGACGTCCTGGCCGTCACACGGCTCGGGTACCCCGTCCAGGTGGGCAAATTCCTGGCGCAGGCCAGCGACGTGGTGGATGGCGTCCGTTACCGGCGCCTCCTCCCGGCGCGGATGGCGCGGACCATGGACGCGCGTCTCCAGCAACAGGCCGAGGAATTACTGCAGGCGGCCTTGGAATTCAGGCCCAGCGTCCTGCACACCACCACTCACTTCGTCAACGGACTGGTGGTCCGGGCCGTGGCCCAGGCTCTGGGCATTCCGTGGGTGTACGAGGTCCGCGGCCAGTTGGCGGACACCTGGGCCGCCACACGGGGACCTGAGGCGCTGGACAGCGAGAAGTACGCGCTTTTCCAAGCTCGGGAAACTGAAGTCATGCAGGACGCCGACTTGGTGGTGACGCTGGGGCAGGCGATGAAGGCCAACATAGTGGCCGCTGGCATCCCCGGCGAGAAGATCATCATCGCTCCCAACGCCGTCGGCGGAGCCTTCCTCCAGCAGCCGCGTGACGCCGCCGCCGCGCGCCGCGAACTCGGCCTCCCGGAGGACGGACTCTACATCGGCACCGTCAGCAGCCTTGTCGCGTATGAAGGCCTGGACGACCTCGTCCGCTCCTTCGCACTCCTGGCGCCGGACTTTCCGCAGCTGCGCCTGCTGATTGTTGGCGACGGTGTGGCCGGCCCCGCTCTGCAGAAGCAGGTCCAGGGACTCGGACTCGCTGACAGGGCAATCTTCACGGGCAGGGTACCCCGGGACCAGACGCCGCTTTATCATCAGGCCCTGGACGTGTTCGTGGTGCCGCGCAAGGATCTGGACGTGACCCGCGCGGTGACCCCGCTCAAGCCAATAGAGGCCTTGGCGAGTGCGCGGCCTGTGGTTGGAAGCGACTTGCCCGCACTTCGGGAGATAATAGACGACGGCGGTAACGGGCTTTTGGTCCCTGCCGCGTCACCGGACCGGCTTGCACACACGATCTCGGCGCTGCTTCTCGATGCGCGCCGACGGGCGTCGATGGGGCACGCAGGCCGGGCCGCAGTTCTGGCCGAGAGGACCTGGGCTGCCAACGCCAAGGCCTTGGCCGCGCGTTACGCCGGGCTGCACCATGAACATGAGGAGATCGACTAGTGTCCGCAGATAGTGCAATAGACCCGGAGCCGGTGGCTGTACAGCCCCTCTCCGTGGACATGCGGCGGCTGACCCGTGTCGGTTCGCGGCCCAGCTTCCTGGACTACCTGGTTCAGCTGTGGGACTTCCGGCAGTTCATTTTTTATGATGCCCGTGCCCGCGTTCAAAGCGGCACCCGCCGCGACCGGCTCGGCAGCGCCTGGCTGCTCCTGAACCCCATCTTCAACGGGCTGACGTACTTCCTGATTTTCGGACTGTTGCTGAAAACCAGCAAGGGTGTCGAGAACTTCGTGGGCTACATCGTGGTGGGCATCTTCGTTTTCCAGTTCAGTTCCGGGGCCATCACGTCCGGCGCGCGCTCCATCCGGAGTAATAAATCCATTGTTCAGGCGTTCAACTTCCCGCGCGCCGCACTTCCCATCGGCGCGAACGTTCGCGAGCTGTTGTCCGCTGTGCCCCTGATCCTGGCCATGCTCCTGATCGTCGTGGTGCTGCCGCCAGCCGAGAACATCACGTGGCTGTGGGTACTGGTGGTACCGGCCATCCTGCTGCAATCGCTCTTCAATCTTGGCATGGGCCTCATCCTTGCCCGGATTATCTCCCGCGTTCACGACGTCACGCACCTGCTTCCCTTCGCGCTGCGGGCGTGGATGTACGGATCTGCGATCTTCTATACCTACGAACGCTTTGTGACCCACCCCGAGATGCTAGCCGTCATCAAGCTCAATCCCTTGTTCAACGTCATTGACATCATCCGGGATTGCGTCCTCTATTCACGGGTTCCCCAGTGGCAGTCGTGGGCAATACTCGCTGCCTGGGCCCTGGGGGCGCTGGCTGTCGGACTTGTGTACTTCTGGAAGGGGGAGGAATCCTATGGACGCGGGTGAGAAGGAAATTTTCATCGAGGGACATCCATGCGTGGTGGTGGACAGCGTGCGGATGCGCTATCGGGTAGCCTCGAGCGCCGCTTCTGACGAGGACGCGGGGCCGAGCAAGCCACGGCTCCTGCGCCGTGCCGTCAACAAACCCCACATGGTGACCGTGCAGGCCCTGAATGAGCTCTCCCTAGTGGTGGAGCGTGGCGAGTCAGTGGGCATTATTGGTAGGAACGGGTCCGGGAAAAGCACGCTCATGAAGATCATCAGCGGCCAATCCAAGCCGACGTCGGGCGCAGTGTATGCATCCAGCACACCGATCATGCTCGGCGTGAACGCAGCTCTGGTCCAAGACCTGTCCGGAGACCAAAATGTCATCCTTGGGTGCCTTGCCATGGGCATGAGCCGGGCAGAGGTGGAAGAAAAGTTCAGCAGTATCGTCGAACTGTCCGGACTCGAGAAGTCCATTCACTTACCAATGAAGTCCTATTCTTCGGGGATGGCGTCGCGCCTCCGGTTTGCCATCGCAGCGAGCGTCGATCCGGAGATTCTCTTGGTGGATGAGGCACTCAATACCGGCGATGCCCAGTTTGGTGACCGCAGCAAATTGCGGATGGCCGAGCTCCGTGAGCAGGCAGGCTGCGTCTTCCTGGTCAGCCACAGCTTGGACACTATCAAGGCAATGTGCACACGGGTGATTTGGCTCGACAAGGGCGATCTCATCATGGACGATGAGCCGGAAGTGGCCATCAAGGCCTATCAGGACTTCACCCGCCACCTGTCCAAAGGCAACAATGTTTCGGCCGCCCAGATTCTCGACGACGCAAAAGCGAATCTTGTGGCCACCGAGGTTCGCGGACGGTCCTCGCGTCGGAGTCGAGGTTGATGGCGGGTCTGGGGGAGATCCGGGCCGGACTGTGGCACCTGCGCAGGGGCGGTCCTGCGCAGTTCAAGTCATGGCGGTCCCGTCAGCGGATCGAGCAGGGCTTCGCCGCGCCGCGCAATGTCCAGGGCGTGGAAGCGGCTTGGACCGGACGCGGGCGTAAACGACGGCTCTCGCTGATGCCGGCCGCCCTTCCGCAACAACAGCCATCCCGTCCGGACGTCCGCGCCGCGGTGATCCTGGACGACTTTTCCGCGCTGGCCTTCGGCTACGAGTGGACCACCAGCGCCGTGCACCCGCATACCTGGCGCAGCGACCTGGCATCCGGCGCCGTGGACCTCCTGTTTGTCGAATCGGCCTGGGCGGGAAACGGTGGGCTGTGGCGCGGGAAGCTAGCTGGCCCCAACGGGCCCAGCGACGAGTTCCGCGCGCTGGTCCAGTGGTGCCGGGAGCAGGGAATCCCCACGGTGTTCTGGAACAAGGAAGACCCGCCGCATTACGAGGATTTCCTGCCCGTGGCCCGGCTGTTTGACCACGTCTTCACATCTGATTCCGGCCGCATTGCGCAGTACACCGTGGATCTGGGGCATGAGCGCGTAGCAGTGCTTCCGTTTGCGGCTCAGCCTGCCATCCACAATCCCGTGCGGCCCGGACAGGGCCGGCACCAGCGCGACGTCGCCTTTGCGGGAATGTACTTCGCTCATAAGTATCCGGAACGCCGCGCCCAGATGGACCTCCTCCTGGGCGGTGCGCTGGACGCCTCCGCCCGGATGCGGACGGGACTGGAGATCTTCTCACGCCAGCTTGGCGGCAACGCCGAGTACCAGTTCCCGGCGCCGCTGGACTCGCGCGTCGTCGGTTCGCTGACTTATGCCCAGACACTGTCCGCCTACAAGGCCTACAAGGTTTTCCTCAACGTAAATTCGGTTGTGGACTCGCCAAGCATGTGCGCCCGCCGCATCTTCGAAATCTCGGCATCAGGGACTCCGGTCATCACCGCGCCCAGCCAGGCCATGGGAGCGTTCTTCACCCCCGCAGCCGTACCTGTGGCCGCCACCCGCAGGGAAGCCGAGCACCTCACCCGGGCGCTGGTTTCCAACCCGGAACTGAATGACCGCACGGCCCACCTGGCGCAGCGGACCATCTGGGCGCACCACACCTACTCCCACCGGGCCGCCACGGTGTTGGAGCACGCCGTGCCGGGGATTGCGGCCACCGTGGCACAGCCCGCATTGTCTGTACTATTGCCGACCATCCGGCCCCAGAACCTGGAACGTGTCTTCCGGACCCTGGCCGGACAGCGCGGCGTGGAGCCGGAACTGGTGCTGCTCACGCACGGCTTCCAGCTCTCTGCCGAACGCTTGGCAGAGCTGTGCGAAGCCTCCGGGCTGCGGAATGTCGTGCTCCTGGAGGCACCGCGGGAAGTGTCGCTGGGGGAGTGCCTGAACCGCTGCGTCGCAGCGGCCAGCGGGCAGGTCCTAACGAAGATGGACGACGACGACCACTACGGCCCGCACTATCTCAGCGACCAGCTGCATGCTCTCTCCTACTCAGGCGCCGACGTCGTGGGGAAACAGGCGCATTACATGCACCTTGAGACGACAAATGCCGCGATCCTGCGGTTTGCGGCCCGGGAACACCGGTTCACCGACTTCGTCATGGGGCCAACCATCATGGCCCGCAGGGAAGTCTTCACCGACCACCCCTTCCTGGACGTCACAGTCGGCGAGGACACAGGATTTCTCCGTGCCGCCCATGCCGCCGGTAGGATCATTTACTCGGCGGACCGCTTCAACTACTTCCAGGTCCGTACCGGTGACGGGCACACCTGGCAGGTGGAGGACGCAGAACTGCTGGCGTCCGGAGACGTGAAATTCTACGGAAAGTTAAATGAACATGTTGACATCTAAGACTGCCGAGACTGAGGCTCCCATCAGGACGGTGGCCGTCGTCGGCCTGGGCTACATAGGGCTGCCCACGGCTGCCATCCTGGCCACCAACGGGCTTGTTGTGATCGGCGTCGACGTCAATCCGGGCACCGTGAAAGCCATCAACAACGGCGACGTGCCTTTTGTGGAACCTGACCTTGGGGTCCACGTGGCCGGCGCCGTCAGCCAGGGCCGGCTCCGGGCTCAGCTCGAGACCCCCGCCGCGGATGCCTACATTGTGGCGGTGCCCACCCCGTTCAAGGCAGACAAATCCGCCGACATGTCCTACATCGCCGCAGCTGCACGGGCCATCGCCCCGATGCTGACTGGCGGGGAACTGGTGATCCTCGAGTCCACGTCGCCTCCCGGCAGCACAGCCCGGCTGGCCGAGCTGATCCTGGGACTGCGCCCGGACCTCAGCCTGGACGGCCACGACGGCAAACCGAAGCTGCTGGTGGCACACTGCCCTGAAAGGGTGCTGCCGGGCCGGATCATGATCGAGTTGGTCACCAATGACCGCGTGGTGGGTGGCCTCACCCCCGAGGCTGCAGAGGCCGCCGCGGCGCTGTATGCGGTGTTCTGCCAGGGTGAAATCCACCTCACCGACGCCGCCACGGCAGAAATGTCCAAGCTGGTCGAGAACGCCTACCGCGACGTCAACATCGCCTTTGCGAACGAGCTGTCTGTCATCAGCGACAACCTCAATATCGACGTGTGGGAACTCATCCGCCTGGCCAATCATCACCCCCGCGTCAACATCCTCCAGCCGGGCCCCGGCGTCGGCGGCCACTGCATCGCCGTGGACCCTTGGTTCATTGTGGCTGCCGACCCCGAGAATTCGACCCTGATCCGGACCGCCCGGGAAGTCAATGACGGCAAGCCTGGCTACATCGTGGAACAGGTCCGAAAGGCCGTCAGCGAGATCAGCAGTCCCACCATTGCCTGCCTGGGCCTGGCTTTCAAGGCAAATATCGACGACGTCCGGGAGTCCCCGGCCGTGGAGATCGTCCGACGTGTGGCTGTGCAGCATCCGGGTGCCGAGATTCTGGTCGCGGCACCGCACAAGGATCACCTGCCGGAGGTGCTGGCCGAGCTGCCGAACGTAAGTCACGTGGACACAGAGAAGGCTATCGAGGCTGCCCAGGTGGTGGTGCTCCTGGTGGATCACGACAAGTTCCGCGAGATCGAGCCGGCCAGCCTTGAAGGCAAGCGCCTCATCGATACCCGCGGTTTCTGGCGCTGACGCCGGCATTCCGACGATCGGGTGTAGAGACTCTGAGCCTCTGCACTTTAGGGCAACATGCGGATACCTCCGGGACGGCTTGACTTGCCGCCGGATGCGCCCACCTTGTGCCTAACCGCCCCCCGGGAGCGACCGATAGTCCTGAGCACAAGGATTGTCGCCGTAGTTGTGACCTGATGGGAACCTCTAATGTCTTCTCTCTTGGTAGGCCGGACCGGAAAGATCGCTGCTGCGGTTGCCACGCTGGCAGCATTGGCTTTGGCTGTCACCGCGCCCCAATTCTCGTCGGATTCGAGTTTGACTGGCACAGTTACGTCCGGCTCCAGAGTTGAGCGGCTGGCGTCAAATCTGACGGCGCTAGCCGCGCCCGCTGGGTTGAAAGCGGTGGGCCAGACCGGGGACTCCGTCTCCTTGACATGGGGTGCCGTTGCAGGCACAGCTGAGTATCGGGTCATGGTGTCGTCAAATGCGGACATGAGCGGCGCTCTATATTGGCGATTCCCGTCCACTGCGGGAACGGTTAAGTTGCTGAAGGCGCAGACGAAGTACTACTTCAAAGTGCGGTCGTTGAAGTCTGACGGCTCGTCCTTGACGGGCTACTCGCCTGCGATATCGGCTGCAACAGGACTTGCGGCACCGGTTCCGCCCGCCGGCCTGAAGGCGACGGGCCAGACCGGCGAATCAATCTCGCTGTCCTGGGGTGCCGTGGCCGGCACGGCTGAGTACCGCGTCATGGTGTCGGCGAATGCGGACATGAGCAGTGCCTTGTATTGGCGGTTTCCCTCTACATCTGGGACGGTGAAGATACTGAAACCGGGTACCACTTACTACTTCAAGATCCGGTCGCTAAAGTCCGACGGCTCGGCGCTGACCGCCTACTCAGCGGCAGTGTCGGCTAAGACGGGCACCGCGACACCCGCCGCCCCGACCGGTCTCCGGATGTCCTTCCAAACGCCCACCGCTCTGGGCTTGGCCTGGGTAGCGTCCCCGGCTGCTGAACGCTACCGCGTGGCGTGGAGTCCCAATGCCGACATGAGTAAAGCTGTGTACTACAGGTTCACAGAACTATCGGCGGACATCAGGGGCCTAACTCCCGGGACCGCCTACTTCGCCCAGGTTCGCTCCATCAAGGCGGACGGGACAAACATCAGCGCGTACAGTCCGATCGTCCGGATCCAGACGGCGGTGGCGCCGGTCCTTGGACCCGTAACGAACCCCTTGTCAGTGGCGAGCTACAACATTCACTGCGCCAACTGCGAAGACCAGATGCCCACGGAGGTTCCCTGGGTTGACCGGCGCGGTGCGGTGGTCAGCACGATAGTGTCCAAGCACCCGGACATCATGGGTATCCAGGAAGCGTCACAGGGATGGCTTATCGATTCCCCCGACGGCGGGCTGTCCCAGTTCGAAGACCTCCGAAACCGCCTCAGCGCTGCCGGCGCCACGTACAAGCTGACAAATGAAATGCGCAACAACTGCGTCGATCCGCACACTCCGACCGACTGCGTTCCCAAGGATCAAGGCGCCACCAGGGGAACCAGGATCTTCTACAACCCTGCTGCGGTCCGGATCATTCGCTCGGGCTCTAAGCTTCTGCCCTCGCTTTCTCCGGAAAAGAACCAGCGGTACTTTGCGTGGGCCGAGGTCCAGCAGATCTCCACCGGTAAGCACTTCTTCTTTGGAGACACCCACCTCGAGGTGGACAAGGCAGACGGTTACAACGAGCTGAGGCGCCAACAGGCCAGCACCATCGTCCAGGTCATCAAGGCGCAGAATACGACGAATCTACCGGTCCTCATGGTGGGGGACATGAACTCCAGCAAGTGGCTGGACCCGTCGAACGCACCCTACGACGTCTTCACCGCTGCCGGCCTGGTCGATCCGCTCGGCAACACCTATGGCAGCAGCCTGCCGAGCGGTTACGCGACAGCGGAGAAGACGAAGAACCGGAACATAAACAGCTGGAACGGATTTGAAAAGCTGGCCCGGGCAAGTGCCCCGGGAACCAACGGAACGTACATTGACTACATCTTCACGTCCAAGATGCGGGTGCCAACCTGGGAGACCGTTGCCAACGTGGACAGCTCGGGTAACTACGTGGGTCAGATTCCCTCTGACCACAATATGGTCTACGCCACGGTGAGTCTCCCGTAATCTGTGTTTGGACGCCTACGAAGGCGGCCTGAATGGCTTAGGGTTATTCTTTGGGGCGGCATCGCAGGCGGAGCCGGCCACCGCCGCAGTGTTGGCGCGTATCGGACTTTCTGGCGCGCCGGCCATCAATCGTTGCTAAGGAGCACCAAGACCATGCCGCAAGGCCCCCACGCCGACGTCGAATCCTCCGAAGACGTGCCCGAGGTTTCGGTTGTCGTCCCCATTTTCAATGCCATGCCGTATCTCCGTGAACTGCTCGATTCGCTTGCGGCGCAGGATCTGGGTGCAGACGCGTTTGAAGTCTTCCTTGTGGACGACGGATCCACCGACGGCGGATCGGCGTACATGGATGAGTTCGCCTCGCGCCACGCCAACGTGACGGTGCACCACCAGGAGAATCACGGTTGGCCCGGTCAGCCTCGAAACGTTGGCATCGCAAGCACGACGGGGAGGTACTTGTTCTTCGCCGACGCCGACGACGTACTTGCTCCGCAAGCGCTGAGGGAGCTGGTTGCCTTTGCCGACGCTCACGGTTCCGACGTCGTCATTCCGTCAATGGCAGGAACTCACGGCCGCATTGTCCCTCCCTGGCTTTACATCAAGACTGACATAGACGTTGCTTTGCCTAAGGCGTTCAAGACGCTTGCCCCGCAAAAGCTTTACCGGCGCTCATTGCTGGCCGATAACGACATCCGCTTTCCTGAAGAGAAGGTTCGCCTCGAGGACGGAATCTTCAACGCGGCGGCCTACCTCGCCGCGAAACGAATCTCGGTCTTGGGCGGCGAAACTCTCTACTTCCTGCGCAATCGAGACGACGGAAAGAACATCAGCTCCGGCGGGTTTGATCCGGCCGGGTACACCGGCTCGGTGGCAGTCATCTGCGCCGAAGTCGTTGCTGCCGATCTTGACCCTGACGTTACGGCGGACGTTCTCGCCGGCCTATACCGAAGGAAATGCCTCAAGATATATACGCCCGGCCGTTTTGAGCGTTACTCCGCAAAGCGACGACAGGAATGGCTCGAGGCTCACGGGGACTTCATTGCACGGTTCATTCCCGAGAACGTCGAAGACCGGCTGCCCGAGCCGTACCGTAGCCGCTCTGCATTAGTGCGACGACAGGACGCAGAGGCGTTGGTGGACCTAGGCCGCAACGAGGCGGATCCGCGGTTTGCTGCCGCATTCTGGGGTGGACGGTACATCGAAAACGAGGGCCTGGAGCTCCTCTTTGAATCATCGGTGATCGGTCGCTTTGAAATGCCCGACCTCGTCTGTGAATTGCGCCACAGAGACGGCAATGGCGTGGTAGCGGTTTCCCTCCAGCGTGATCGGCGGATCGAGACGGCTTACTCGAAGCCGGGGCTTTTCCGGGGATTGTTGTCTACTGAGGCGCTAAATGCGATGCGTCGTGGCACGCATGACTTTTTCCTGGCGACATACATGGACAGGAAATACATCACGGCACGGGTCGGGCAACCCGAGCACAGTGTGCTTCCCGTCATGGATAGCATGGTGCATTTGTATGGAACCGCCCATGGCAACCTGAGCCTCTCCGTAGCGAATTGATATTTGCCTTCGGCGTGTCGAAGGCTCGGGTTAGGGATTGTGCTGATTTAATGCGAGACTTCGAAAGTCTCTCAGCCCACCAGCCTTATTCAGCGTCTCGCGAGGTTACTCTTGGCCACAATGCCTGCCCTGTCCTTAGTTCGCTCCGCCCGGCGTTGGCGTATTTTGCCAGTGGCGCTGTTGGTCCTACTTCTTGCTATGCCACTGCCGGCTGCTACGGCCACTACATACGCTGTTCCGACCGGACTTAGATCGTCCGTTCAGGGCACGACAGCCCTCACCTATAAGTGGAACGCCGTTGCTGGAGCGCCGAAATATCGGATTTCCATCTCGCCCAACGCTGACATGTCCGGCGCCACGTTTTTCAGGTTCTCTTCCGCGTCGGGAGAAATCAGGAACTTGAAGCCGAACACCAAGTACTACGCGAAAGTCCGCGTCATCACGTTGGACGGGGCAAGCCTGAGTGCGTATTCCGCGGCTGTCGCGGCCAAGACGCTCGCCGTCACTACTCTGCCACCCATTACGAATCCACTCTCGGTGGCGAGCTACAACGTCAAATGCGACAACTGCTTTGACGGATTGGCGAATGAGCTGTCCTGGGCCGGTCGCAGGGATGCAGTGGTGTCAAGCATCGTGTCCAAGCGGCCGGACGTCGTCGGGGTTCAGGAGGCCTCCCAAGGCTGGCTGAAGAACGAAACACGTGCCGGCGGACTGACGCAGTTCGAGGACCTCCAGGAGAGGCTGTACAAGCGGGGAGTCAATTACCAGTTGGCCAACGCCAAACGCAATAACTGCGTCAATGACGTCTCGCCGACCAACTGTGTTTTCGCGGATAAAGGGGCCTCGCAGGGAACCAAGATTGTCTACAACAAGGGCACTCTGGAACTCATGAAGCAGGGCTCGGTTGCGCTTCCGAAGATTAGCTCGGCGGACAACACGAGGTACCTCGCTTGGGCGATCCTGCGCCAACGGTCCACCGGGAAATCCTTTTTCTTTGGTGACACCCAGTTGGACTCAAGCAAAGCCAGTGCCTACTACCTGCTGAGGCAGTCGCAGACTTCGGCCATAGTCTCCGCTATAGCGCGCCTCAACACAACTAAACTGCCCGTACTTATGGTGGGCGATTTCAATTCCCACAAGTGGACGGAACCCTCAAACGCTCCGTACGACAAGATGATTGCGGCCGGATATGTTGACCCGCTGGGCAACACATACAAGAACGATGCCCCGTCATCGGCGGCGACCGCTGAACAGCGGGTTCGAGCCAACTACGACAGCTTCAACGGGTTCGAGCGCAAAGCTAGGGCGCGCAACACAACAGGGAACGGGACATACCTCGACTACATCTTTACCTCCAAGATGAGGGTGGGGAAGTGGGAGACAGTGATCAACATCGATTCTGCAGGCAACTTCGTGGGGACCATCCCTTCAGACCACAACATGGTCAATGCGGTAGTCCAGTTGCCGTAAACTCGATGGTTGGAGCGCGGGCGCCTGCGCGGCAAGTTATGCTGCATCAGGTGCCCGTTCGCGCAAGATTATGCAGATGGCGCCCAGTCGATGGCTGGCGTTGCTATGACGGAAGCTGTGACCTGGCTCGGTGGTTGGCAGACTGACGGACGCGACAAGAAGCAAACCAGGGGAAACTTGTGGAACGTAAACGAAATATCATGGTCATTCTGGCCGGTGGCGTTGGCAACCGTGTTGGATTGACTATTCCAAAGCAGCTGGTCAAAATAGCCGGCCGGCCTATCATGGAGCACACGCTGGCCGTGGCACAAGAGTGTGACTTGGTCGACGAGATCATAGTCATGATGACCCCCGGTTATCTCGACAACGTCCGCGCCATGGTGAAAAAATCGTCCTTTACCAAAGTAACCGCCATCCTGGAAGGCGCAGCAGAGCGGAACGGGACCACGAAGCTGGCTCTCGACGCAATCGGCGATCAGGACGTCAACGTAATCTTCCATGACGCCGTGCGGCCACTGGTCTCCGTCCGCATCATCTCGGACGTCATAGCCGCCCTGGACGATCACGAAGCTGTGGACGTGGCCATTCCGTCCGCCGACACGATCATTGTCGTTTCCCAAGAGGATTCGATGCAGGGCAAGACGTCAGATCTGGCTAAGATCCGTGAGGTACCGCCACGGGGCTACCTCCGCCGAGGCCAGACGCCTCAGGCATTCCACCTCTCCACTATCAAGAAGGCTTACGAGGTGGCCCAAAAAGACCCTGACTTCAAAGCCACCGACGACTGCACCGTTGTCTTGCGTTACCTGCCGGACGTCCCCATCGCGGTGGTTCTGGGCGATGAACGGAACATGAAGATCACGCAGCCCATTGACATCTATCTGGCAGACAAACTCTTTCAGCTCGCCCGCACCCACGACGGCCTCCAGCACACGGCCCTCCAGTTCAGCGACAAACTGAGGGGTAAGACCCTGGTGGTCTTGGGCGGGTCCTACGGGATTGGGGCGGACATTGCAGCTCTGGCGACCAAACATGGCGCCACCGTCAAGGTGTTTTCCCGGAGTCTGACAAACACACACGTGAATCGTCGAGCAGATCTCGTGAAGGCGCGCGACCAAGTGCTGGCCGAGACCGGCCGCATTGACTACGTGGTCAACACCGCCGGTGTCCTTCCGATGGGGGCCCTAGCTGAGGCGTCCGAGGAAACGATCTACCTCGCGACGGAAGTCAACTACATTGCTCCGATGCTCATCGCCCAGACTTTTCACGATGAACTCGCGAAGACTCGGGGTGCGCTGCTGCTCTTTACCTCGAGCTCTTACACCCGAGGGCGGGCGGGCTACAGTCTCTACAGCTCTGCGAAGGCGGCAACGGTCAACCTCACCCAGGCACTGGCCGATGAGTGGTCCCATGAGGGGATCCGGGTTAACTGCGTGAACCCCGAGCGAACAGCCACCCCGATGCGTACCAACGCCTTCGGATCGGAACCCGCTGCCGAACTGCTGGACTCTGGCGAAGTGGCTCGGACGTCGCTGGACGTTCTCATCACCAATACGACGGGTCACGTTATTGACGTCCGCAAAATGGACCCGCTGAGTGTTGCAGTGATGGATAGCCGTGACGCTCAGGACGAACTCCAGATGGCGGAGTCGGTCTTGGGAAGCTGACTTGGGTTACTTGCCCCGAATGAGAACGTGCACCTTGATTTGGAGATAGTTGTTGGAACGCATTGAACCCGTTAAATCGCTAAGTGGATCGCCGCTTCAGTCCACTCGACTGCGAACACGGGAATGGATCGAGCGCACTACGGCGATGAAGGACGATCCTGACGGGCTTCGCCAGTGGCAGCTTGCGGAGCTGTGCGGTCCCTTGCTGCTGGACATCTCGGCGGCGGCGGAATCTGGCGATCCCTGGTTGAGGGTTGCGGTTGCTGACCAGTGCCGCCTCTTCCAGGCGCAAGCGGACGCACCCAACTTTGGGTTGACGGACCCGGGAATAAAGGCCGCCATTGGATTGGCGGCAAGTGACCTGTGGGACGAAGTGAGGGACCTCGTCACCGCGGGAGTGCTCCCGTCTGCGAAATTGCCCGTAAAACCGGCGCACGACGACGGGGAGTTGGCGTTGCCGACCGCGAGCCGGGTCCGCCCGGCGCAGGACTCCTCGGGAGTTCGCATCAGGCCTGAGGCAACGTCCCAGACAGCCGTTCTGGAGACATGTAGGTGGCTTGACGACGGCAGCCTCGAAGTGGTCGGGGCCGCTTACATCGCTGGGCTTCCCTCCGATCCAGGGACCCTCGACGTTGCATTGGTACTGACCGATGAAGCCGGGAATAGCCAGACTCTGACGGTTGTGCGGGATAACAATCCTAGGTCCGGTACTGCTGGGGAAGATCCGAAGGGATATTACGGCGAGGCCAGTTTCAAGGCGGCGATTGACGTATGTGGACTCGCAGCAGCATTCGCCGAAGTGTCTCGGAGCGGCAACCTGGCAGTCTGGACTTTTGCTGTGGAACTCAGGGTCGCCGGCCAGACCCGTCAGGTTCCCTTCCAGCAGCGGTCCTACGGGCAAGTGATGCGCACGATTTTGTCCGAACGTGTCCTGGGCGATCTTCTTGCCAGCCCGGAGTATTCAGCTGACGCTGGCTTCCGACTTGTATTGCGGCGGGCAGCCGTGGTGGCTGAGGGTATTGAGATCTCCGGAAGGCGAATTGCGCTCAAGCTACGCGAAACTGATGACAAGCTGCGGTTCACCAAAGTGGTCGCCCGCATGGGTTCGCTGACTGCCCAAGCCTCTGTGACCAGTGGACCGGACGGACTCCGTCATGCAGTTCTGGACTTGGCGGAAAGTGCTGGCGACGGAGTTGCGTTTCCGCAGTGGACGCTTCGTGCCGTAACAGATGCCGGCGTCGAACGCGCCCTGGGATGGGGGCTTTCCTCCTCGAGCTCGGGCAGCCATGTGTATCCGGGGGATGGACCGCTTGTGGCCAGCGCAAATGCTGCCGGCAACCTCAGCCTTCTCGACAGTGACGCAATCCTGTTGGTCGATTCCCTCACACTAGATCCACAGGGCACGTCAATGCGTTTGGTTGTGAAGACGCAGGATGCCATGTCGGCGCCCAGCGTGCACCTGCAGGGAAAGATCACGGTGCTGCCGACGTCGGTGCGGACCGCTCCCGACGGGCACTTCGAAGTAGTGTTCCCGGTCCCCGGTCCGGGCGACTACAAGTTGGTGTGCGTCTCCCGTGGGGGGAAGGAAGCGGCAGCCTCCGTGGTCCGTGTGGGGCGCAACCTTGCCCGCGACCGGGCCTTCCTGGGCAACGGGCGGGTGGACGTCACACTGGCCGCAAGGACCCAGGGCGGCCTGAATCTAACAGTCCGACCTGCGTCCGCGGCAGGGACTGGGGCATCTGTACGTCAATATGTCCGGGGCCTGTTGTCCGTCGTGGTACCGATGCACAATGCCGATGTCTACATCCGCGACTGTCTGGAAAGTCTGACCACCCAGAGCTATCCGGATATCGAGGTGATCGTCATTGACGACGGATCCACCGATATTTCTGCGGAAATCGTCAGAGGCTTCCAGGCCCAAGACCCCCGTGTCCGGCTAATCCGACAGGAACGCTCCGGCCCCGGAACAGCGCGGGACAGAGGCGTCCTTGCTGCGCGCGGCGAATTCATCACATTTGTGGACTCCGACGACATGGTCGCGGACGACGGCTTTGAACGATTGATAGCGTCCTTGGCGAAATCGAAGTCGGATTTCGCGGTCGCTGGGGTTCAGGTTTTCCAAGGCCAGAAGTTGCTGCCCGTGCCGTGGCAGGAATTGCTGAACCATTCGGTACGCTCACGCCAGACATTGCCTCAGGCGCCCGTTGCACTGCGCCACATGACCGCCGTGGGGACAGTGTTCCGCACATCGTTCTGGGACGCTAACGCCCTTCGGTTTGACGCCAGCCGCGCTTTCGAAAGCGACCGGCCCATGCTTACCGCGTTCAAAACCGGAACGTTCGACCTCCTCCCGGACGTTGTCTACCGCTGGCGTCTCTGGACCCAACGCGAAAAGCAGGCGGACGAGCAGATCCTGGTCGAGCGCATGCGTGGCATCCTGCCAAGCTGGCGATCGATGACAAGAGAACTGGCTGAGCACCTGGAGGGACGGCAGGAGTTCGAGTCGCATTTTCTTGAGCACGTCCTCCTTAAGAGCGCCCTCTTGGCGGTCAGTCACGACTTCCCGGAACTCCGGCTACTGGCTCAGAAGAACTGCCGAGAAATACTTGAAGGGGTTAACAAGCAGTCCTGGTTCGGCCTCTCACTGCAAGATCGGATTGTCCTGAAGCTTGTAGCCGCTGGGCAGTTCGAGCTATTGGCACGCGTCCTTGAACACAATGCACCTGCATTCGCTTTTGCGCCACTGAAACGGACAGCTGAAGGGGTAATCTATAGCGCCCCGCTGATCGAAGAAATCGCACCATATCTTTCAGACGACACGCTGTTGCGGCCCTATGGGTCCCTTCCCGCCGTCTCGGTCCTTACAGCGGTCCACTGGGCGGGGGATGAAAAGACCTTGTTGATTGAGGGCGCCGCCTACATCGAAGGTCTCCCTGCGGATCCGGAGAACTTGCAGATTGGCCTGGAACTTGTCGGACCGGGAGGACGTGTCTATCCGGCGAAATTAGAACGAACCGTGGATCCGCGCATAGATCAACTCGCCAAAGACCCTCACAACAGCTACGCTCAGGCGTGCTTCGTGGCGAGCATTGATTTCGAGGGGGTTATCGACGAGACCGAACTTCCGGATCGGGCCGGGTTTGTCCAGACGTACGCCGTGAGGCTGACGCTTCAGACCCCCGAAACGGAGCGCAAGTGTGCAATCAAGAGAAGGCATAACTTCCGGATTCAGCAGACCCTTCTTGCCCGGGAACACAGGAACCAGGCCTGGATCACTCCCGAGTTCACAACCGCAGACGGTCTGCGCGTACGGCTTCGACGAAGCGCCATTTGGGCGACAGATGCCAGCTTGGAGGACCGCACCCTGCGGGTCGCACTGCAAGAGTTCGGTTCGCAGTTGCAGTTCCACTTCCTGCGTCTCACCGCCGGCGGACGATCGGTTCAGTCGGAGCTGGTGAGGGACAGCGCGACCGGGCTACATGGCAGTATTGAGGTCCCTGAAGGTGAATGGCCGGCGTCGGGGCTGCGGCACTGGATTGTGGACGCCGTGACATCAGACGGACGAACGCGTCGCATTGGCTGGGCTCTGGATGGCGGGTTCGACGCCGCGGGGGAAATCGCCGCCGGGGACGGGAGCCTACGGCTTACCCGCACCAGCCAGGGAAACCTCACTCTGACGGACGATCCGTTGTGGACCGAAGTCGTCGATGTGCGCTTCGATGCTAGCCTCACGTCTCTCGTCTTCGACGTCAGGACTGACTCTCCGGATGCATTGCCTGCCTTTGAATTGGCCAGTGACCGCCATACTTTCACCGGATTTGCCGTGAAACCACTGGCAAAGGGTTTATACGAGCTGACCTTCGGCCTCTCTGTCTCCGACTGGGGCCGCAAACGCCAAGTTCCGCCGAGTGGGCGCTACTACTTACGGCGCGTTGCTTCGACGGACGGTGACCTGTCATATTCCGCCATCACACGCACCTCGCCCGAACTTGGGGCACGAGGCAACCGCCTGGACTGCAGTCGCGTCGCGGTGCACCTAGGCGCCAGCCACACTGGTACGTTCCGGGTGACGTTCCAACCGGTGCTCACAGTCGAGGAAAAGAGCCAGCGCGGACAGTTGGCGCTTTACCAGCGCCACGTCGAAGACCCGGTGCTCCCGCTGGATCCGGATGCCTTCTTCTTCCGGTGCTACTTCGGCGAGGTCGCCAACGACAGCCAGGTGGAGCTGCACAAGGAAGCACGGCGCCGTTGGCCACATGCGAAGCTGTACTGGGAAGTTGCGGATTTCTCGGTGTCATTGCCTGAGGGCGGTATTCCGGTGGTTAAGCGTTCGGAAGCCTGGTACGAGGCTCGGAGTACGGCCACCTACACCTTCTCTAACAACGACGCCGACTGGTGGAAGCTCAGGCGGCCGGGCCAGACGGTGGTTCAGACATTCCATGGACACCCCTTCAAACGGATGGGCCGTTCGCGCTGGCTGAGCCTTGGTGTGGGCCCCGAGCGCGTCGCACGCCGGATTGAAGTCAAGAACGACCAGTGGAGCCACATCGTTAGCCAGAGCCCAAAGGCCACAGAGCTCTATGCCGGCGAATACGGGTTCCGAGGCCAGATGCTCGAGCTAGGCTATCCCCGGAACGACGTTTTCAAGGGGCCCCAGGCGGCGCGCACCGCGGCCCACACCCGAAGCTTGCTGGGCATCGACGCCTCCAAAACTGTCGTTTTGTACGCGCCCACTTGGCGGGAGTCGGACCAGAAGTCGACCACGGAGACCGTAGTTTCCGACCTGTTCGATGCCAAGAAGATTGCCGAGGACCTGGGACCCGACTACGTGCTGCTGATGCGGGGCCACAGGTACAGCGTTAAGGCCGGTCCTGTGGACCGCGGTGCCGCACGCATCATCGACGTCACCTCGTATCCAGACTCGGCTGACTTGTGTCTCGCGTCGGACATCGGCGTGTTCGACTATTCTTCAATTCGGTTCGACTATGCGGTTACGGGCAAGCCCATGGTCTTCTATGTCCCCGACTACTCGCTGTACGAGAACGAAAGAGGTTGGCTTTTTCCTTATGAAGAGTCTGCTCCCGGACCCTTGGTTTTTGAGGAAAAAGGACTTGCTGCTCGGATCAAGGAACACCAGCTCTGGCGGGGAGATTTCTCCGACCAATACTCGCGTTTCCTCGAGAACTATGCCCCCTACGACGACGGTTCTGCGGCTGGCCGCATTTTGGATTCCGTGACGCCTGAATAATTCTATGAGCTCTAGCGTGTCGGGTATTCGTGGGGGGTGTCCCTATGCTTTTGGTCAAGCTGCCTGGGTGGGCTTCTCGTCGTAGAAGGTGCCGTGTCTGAGCATGGAGTAGATGACGTCGCCGCGGCGCCGGGCCAGGAAGGTGCGGGCATCGCCGATGGTCAGGAGCATCGTCGCTGCGGTCTTGATGCCGACACCTGGCATGGAAGTCAAGACCGTGAAAAGAGGGAAGTCATCGAGGAGTTTTTCGACTTCTTCGGCGACGATGGCACGTTGGTGTTTGAGTTCCCTGATTTGCGCCGCGACGCGGGGGATGACCAGTTCGACGGCTTCGGTGCCGATCACGCTCACGGTCTGCTCGCCATGTGCCGAGAAGACCGCATCGATGAGGTTAACGGGCTCTTCAAGGTTCGTGGGGAAATGGATTCCCGGATGAGTGTCATGCCGTCGTCCCGACGGCACTTCGCATGAGGATAACCGATTTGTAGTTGGCGGGGTTGCGGTAGCCGCAAGCGGTTCGTTTGATGTGTTTGAAGACGGTGTTGTTTGCCTCGACTTTGCCGGTGGTGGCGCCGGTGACGATGAGGACTTCGATCTCGTTCCACCATCGGCACACGGTGCGGTAGAGCTTGTTGGTCTCTGGCCGTCCGGCAGCGTCCACGAGCATCTTCAGTTCCTCTTTTGCGGCGGCGTCTTGGAGGGAACTGGTGTGCAGCAGGGCCCTGACTTGTTCCTTCCACACGGCCTGCAGCTTGCCGGTAGCGTCATCGGCGGCGAAGACCTCGGCCAGGCGGCGTGCCGCGTTCCCGGTGAGTGTGTCGCCGGCTCGCAGGAGCAGCATCCGGTGGGCCCAGGCCTTGTCGATCCCGCGGCCGCGGCGGCCCTTGACCTGCTGGGAGAGGTTCTGCCGGGCCTCGGTCACGGCTTGGTTGGCCAGGGAGACCAGGTGGAAGTGATCGACCGCGACGGCGGTGCGGGGCAGCCACATCCTCAAGGCTTTCCGGAACGCCGCCGACGGGTCGATCGCGACGACTTGGACACCCAGCCGCCAGACCAGGGGTCGGGCGAAGAGCCAGTCCCCGACGCCCTTGTGGTCCCGCCCGTCCACGATCCCCAGGACCTGGCCGGTGTCCAGTCAGCGATGGTCGTCATCCGCGGCTCATGCCTGACCCACAACGTGGAGTCAGGGTCCCGGAAGTAGCGCACGGACCGGAACCGGTGTTCGTCGATGCCGAGCATCCGCGGGTTGAGCTCATTCACGTCTGGCAGCGTGAGAAAACAGGCCTCGGTCAGGCGGCGCGGACCATCCGGTGGCTGGTCGGTTTCGAATGACCCGGCGCCTGCCGTCGTCCAGAACGGTGGCGGAGATGATGCGGTAGTCGGGCAGGTTGAAGATGCTGGTGGCAGCGTCAGCCGCCACAAAGGTAGGCTCAGTCAAGGCTCGTGGTCCTGTTCCTGGTTGAATGCTAGACACACTCATCCCAGCAGGGCCACGGGCCCCATATTTAGCTACGACACGAAATCAATTCCCCACTAACCGTGAAGAGCCGGTTTTCCAGGTTCTTTCAGCCAGCTTCCTGGCTACACCGATGGTGGCCTGGGTATGGCAGTGGCCGCGTTCGGTCATGAACCGGTGATAGAACGCGGCCAGTTGTGGTTCCATGGTCCGGGGGTGCTGCCGGCCTGGTAGAAGGCCAGGCGCAGGGGTGCCGGTCCCTCTTTGCTGATGGCTAGGCGGGACTGGTTCATCGTCCCGGAGGACCAGTCCGAGGGGGTAATGCCGATGTATCTTGCTGCCTTCATGGTGCTGTCGAACCCGGAAGCTTGGTATCGCCGGCCTTTCTGTTAAATCAATGGATCTGGAAGAAAGATTAACCGACTTGCGATGTAAGTCGAAAAGGGGCAAAAGCGCCTTTGTATTAATTTAAGTTAAACTTCTCCCAATCCATTATAACTTCCTTAGAGAACGCAACCGAACCAGATTTATTTGCGGAGAGAAATTGAGGTTTCCTTTTTTCATCGTATTTAAAGTCAAATTTAATAGATATAAATCCGTTTTTGTCCTTGCTTAATCCGAAGACCTGAGCAACATTCCCTCTGGATTTCCGCGGAACGCCGTCCCTGTCCGAACAGACAAAATTCGCCTTTCCGTCTTGAATGAATGATATGAAACATTCAGAGCTATCATAATTAGCAGTAATCCTGATGGGGATAAAGCTAGCGTTATCTAGCACCGCTTCATCCACCGCCCTAACCATATCCTCATAAACAGAATAGGCCATAATATCACCATGTGAGTTAGTAACATTCTTATTTACAAACTTCCGGTCATCAATGTTAACTACAAATCCAGTTTCTAAACATTTTGACATTTTATGCTCATCAAAAACATGCATCTTTAAATATGCATCGTGAAGTGATTCTTCACCGCTCTCCGCATAACGATCCGTAAGGTATCTGGTTCTAATCTTAGACGCCTCATCTAGGAACGGGGTGTTGTAAACCTTGCCTGCACGGTTAATCATTTTCTGCACAAACAGTGGTCTTGTCATTGCCTCAAAATGCAGTATAAACATTGAGTTAATCACGAATCCGTGAGAGAAACTTTCATTCATGGGAATTGGCAGATGGCAAGATGGTCTAAAAATATCCTCGGATGTTCTGATAAAGCTTTTACCGGTGACATGACCAAAGAATCCAGACTTATGCTTCAGTCCTTCATCTGGATAAATTTCATTCCAGAAACTATAGTCAAGCTTTCTTCTTGATTTGAAGTACCTCGTATCAAATGTATTGATCAGCGACGCGGGTTCCTTGTTTAAATAAACAGCCTCCAGGGGCCGAATTAAAACAGAAAATATATTGCTCGGAACGTATGATAGCTCTTCTTCTATGTTATTTACCGGGAAAAGCAATTCATCAATATCGACATTTAGCAACCATTCTGTTTGGCAGATGGACGACGCGTGAAGCAAATTATGATACTGCCTATACTCGACATAATCAGGACGCTGACCTTTTTTATATCTTAATGGGTTGAAATGCTCTCTGTCTTTCCAGAAATTGTCATCACATAAGAAGAAGACAACTCGATCATCATTTAGCTTATTATATATATCTTGATCAATTGGGGAGTCCAGAAATATATACATTTTTGAAACGCCGAGATTGATGTAATGGTGAATGAACTTTTCTATTAATTCGTCAGGTGCTTTTACTGTGGTAACCAATGACCATGTAGAGGGCATACTTCGTCCTAAATTATTCTTGTGAAAAAATATCTGATTGTCTTTATAGGCATTTTTGTGCCATAAGTCTATAGCATCCGGGAAGTCCCCTGGAGCAGCAGCCGCCGCCCAGGTAGTCTCAATCAAGGATCGTGGTCCTGTCCCTGGTTTGAATGCTTAGCCACACTCAGCCCAGCAGGGCCATGGGCCCATTCTTTATCTACGACGCGGAATCAATTCGCCAACAACCACGAAGAGCCGGTTTGATGACGGTGTCTAGTCTCACCAAAGTCGCCCGGGAAGAGGCCCCGAATGACGTTTGACGGATAAATTAGGGAAATATTTGCTGCGCACGATCTGACCGGATCCTTGCGTGCAGCCGCGAACCCCGGGAACCACCCCGTCCTGGACGTCAGAGAGCTTCAACCACCGATGACAGGCTGCCGGGGAAACACCAAAGTCCTCCGATCCTGGACCAGGGATTCGCCCTTGCGGGCCACCGCGACCACGGCGCGGCGAACCCATCAGGAAAAGCTTTAGGCACGTTCAACATTTTTTCACCTGCGAGCCAAGAGGTCACAACTCAGATGGCAATCAAGCCTTGGGCAGACCCTCCTGAATCACCGCGGGTGTTTTGCCCTCGTAGAGTACGGAGAGCGCGAAGTGGATTGTCCATAACATTTGGGTGAGTATGTCAGAAAGTAAAACAGAAGCATCCGTCCCAGAATCCCAACTGGCAAGGTTGTGGCGTTCCCCATTTTGCTGTAAGAGACTTGCTCGACCAACTAGCAAATCACGGAGGAAGCGCTTTGAGTCCGCGTCTCTTCCGACGACGGATAGGCGCCAACCATCTCGTGTCCAATTTAGGTCAAAGGCTATTCGATGATTGAGCACGACATGTTCGAGAACTAAACAAGTAGGGTTGTACATCCTCGACTTAATGAATGTGAGTGGAAGCTGGGGGGATCGGTCGATTCGTTCCTTGAGCTTGAGCACCAATTCTTCGGGGTTAGGTTTTGCAATCATCGCCACGACCTCCTCGGGGGAACTTGAGAAGAGCGTGTCAAGCAGTTCACGAATGTGACTGTTCGCATTCCCTCGTAGTCGGTCGTTCCAGAGATGCGACACCTTGCGAGCCCGGTCGATCAATTGTTGCTGCTCACTACGGTCGAGCGCGAGGAAACGACGGTTGAACGCGAGCGTGAGTCCGGCCCCTCCAGTGAAGAACCGCTCGAGGAGCATGTCGCGCCGGACGCCGGAATCTGTGTGCCTCTCGACCACGTCGATGACCGTCAGGTTCTTCGTCAGATCCTTTCCCGGCGGCTGGCCGGCTTTGCTTATGTTTCCGGCGGAGGGTGTGCCTGGAACGCCGTCGGGACGATTTCGTATCCAGTAGTAGATTTGGTCGGAGATCGCTGAAATGTGGTTTGATTCGAGGTAAGCCCGCATCACAAATGGCTGGTCTTCGCCGTTGCTGTACCCTAGCGGGAATCGGATCCTATGCAGTTCGATCATGGAGCGCCGGAACATCTTCATCGGGCTCAAGGTGCGGTAGGCGAAGCTGTCTATGAAATCCTCGGCGCGACGTTCGGTCTTGAAAACGGAGCGAGGCAGGGACCGCGTTCCGATACCGAAGTTCTCCATCTTGCAGAGGACGACGTCGGATCCCGACTCGTCAGCCGCCTTCAAAAGGTTCTTCACGGTTTGCGGAGCGATCAGGTCATCGGAGTCGAGAAAAAAGACAAACTCGCCTCTCGCTATGTCCAGAGCAACATTCCGTGGGAGTGCCGCTGAACCGCTGTTCGGGATCCCGCGGACGATACAGTTACTATGCTTGGCAGCGTAGTCGTTGAGGATTTCAAGACTGTCGTCCGTTGATCCGTCGTCGACAGCAATCAGCTCAAAGTCTTGCGATGTTTGAGCCGGGAGCGAATCGAGAGTTTCGCGCAGGTACGTTGCGGCGTTGTACACGGGCATGACGATGCTTAGGCGAGGTTGCTGCCGCACTGTTTTCCGTTCTTTGGACTTGGGTCATCCCAGTTCTTACGTTACCCGTTGGTTGATATTTGGGGGGCCGTTTGGGTGGTCTTGTATATTGTCTCAAACTCGATTGATTTTTGCTTGCCGAGTCCCCGTTGGCGGCGGCGGAATCTGTCAGTGCGTTTGGGACACATCCACCTGGTCAGGCGTGTGCGGGGACCTCGCTTTGCTGTGGCTGGTTTGATCCACGCAGCTGAGGGGCTGCCGATCGCATACTCGGGAGGTGCCGGTCGCTCGGTCAGTCGGGGCTTGCGGTGATGCCGATGGCTTCCTTGTCCGGCCATAGCGCATCAAAGACCCGGCTTGTAGCCTCACCGTCGCAGTGCGGGGCAAACATCTTGACGAATGCCTCGTATTTGAGGGCGTAAAGGCTGGAAACGGCAGAAATATCCTTGATGGACTGGACGACTTCCTCCGTGGTGTTATGCAGGGGACCCGGTGCCATTTCTTCAAGATCGAAGTAGAAGCCGCGTGTCTCGTCCCGGTACTGCGCGATGTCCGGTGTCAGGAAGATAATTGGCTTGCCCGTGACACAGAAGTCGAACATGACGGATGAGTAGTCGTTCACCAAGATGTCCGCGGCCGTGTAGAGGTCGTTGACTTCCGGGTACTCGGTCACATCGATGACGAACTTGTTTGCCGCCGTCTGCCGCTGGCCAGCTATGTTGTGGTGTCCGCGCAGGAGCAGCACGTAATCGCTGCCCAGCTGCTTCTGGGCCTTTTCGAAATCGAGGTAGCTGACCATTTCGTACTGCCGTGCGGCGTTCTTTGCATCGTCGCGCCAGGTGGGGGCATAAAGGATCGCAGTCTTGCCGTCGGGGATTCCGAGCTTGGCGCGGATGCCGGCCCGGTTCTGCTCCATCCGCTCGGGGGCGAGGCTGTCGTTACGGGGATAGCCCTCGGCCACAACCCGTCCCTCGAACCCGAAGCAGTTGGCAAGGACCCCGGCGGCGTATTCGTTCTGCGCCAAGAGGGCATCCCAGTACTCCGCCTCCCGCCACATGAGGTTCCAGTAGGACAGGGAGAAGCTGGTCCGGGCGACGTCGTTGCCCAGCTTCTTAAGCGGAGTGCCGTGCCATGTCTGGATGTAGACCTGCCCCTCGCGCTTGCGGAAGTAGAACGGGAAGTTGTTGTTGTTGATCAGGATCCGGGTCTCGGTCAAGAGCTGGTACCACAACCTGGAACCAATCAACACCGGTGAGGTTCCGGCAGGTATGGGCACGGAGTGGTCCGCGACCGCCCAGTACATGGGCCACGGGGTTCCCCGCCGTTGGAATTCCTCCAGGAGGCGACGGGGGCTGTCGGTGGCGCGGCGCCCACCGAAGCACATGAACAGGACGGCGTCCTTGAGCTCCGCGCTTCCGGCCAGGGTTGCCGGCGTGCGCAGCGTTTGTTGGGCGAATCTGCCAATCTCATCAGCGGCGAAAGGCGGGCGAAGGTGGATAGTTAGCCCACCGTTCCCTGGCGTGCGGCTGACTCCGATTTCGAGCCGGTCCGCTTCCATTCGCGCGGGCATCTGCGACTGTAGTCCGGGCGACGCCGGGATCCAGTACCCGAGGTGGTCGGCGACCCCGGGCGGGACGTGACGCACGCTGTAGGCCCCGGTTTCCGGCATTACCTCGTCGCCGCCCCAGGGCCGCTGGGGCAACAGGAAATCGGCAGTGAAGACGTTGCTTCCCCCATTGGTGCGGACCGTCAAGATGACGTTAGTCGCAGGGATGACGGCCTTCCCGCTGGCGAGGACAAGGCGGGGGACCGGGGTCATCGGCAGATCTGCAGTGCCTTCGATCCGTAGGATGCGTTTGTCGGGTGAAACTTCGACTTTGGACGCACTAATGCGGCTCTTGCGCTCCTGGACGGTGATGAACCCGTAACCTGTCAGTCCCACCCTGAGGCTTCGGGTCTGGTTGGACTGGGCCTCGAGCTCGTGGGTGCCGCCCTGCCACGCCACTGGCTGAGGCGCATTAAGTCCGTTGTCCAGACGCAGCTGCCACTCGTACTCGACTGTTGCCTCGGCTGCTGTTGCGAGCGCCGGGATGTCGATGGTGTAGACGGCTCGGTTCCCGGCCACGTCCTGGCAGGTAGCAGTCTTCCGGATGCCAAACTTTCGGCTCTCCATGGAAACCCTGGGGGCCACAGGGGCCGCATGGGCCTCGACGGTGAGCTTCAGAGTTCGTCCCTCCAGCTCCACGGATGTAGCCACATACCGTGGTGTGACCGGAATCAAAGTCAGGCCGGTGGTTGATACGCGCATCTCCACGGCCAACCTTGTGATGTCCTGCATGGGCCCCACGGGCAGCCGACCAGTTGCACCGTTGAGATCACGGCGCGTCAGAGGCGCTGAGAGCGTTTGCCCGCCGGCACTGACGGTCAGGAGAACGTGCCAGCTGGCGGGGACTGCAGCCCCCTTCTCTTCAAGCACCACGGCCGGGTCAATGGTGGCAGTGAAACCCGCGTCGGCGTAGGACGTCCAGTTGTCGTTGGACTCCCAATCGATAGATTTGTCCGAGTGGCGCGCCACAGCAAGGGGGACAGTCTCGCCGGAGCTGGTGTTGACCAGGGAAGCCTGGATGGAGAGGTTGCCGCTGTTCGGGTCCACGGAGGAGATATACGCGTGACCGCCGATTACTAGCTGGCCGTCGTCCTGCCAGTCGAAGCTGGTCATCTTGCTGACCAGGCGCAGGTCAATATCGCGGCAGGACAGGAGCCCGGGTTCGTAGGCTGAGAGTTCCTCCAGATACCGGGGCTGAGCGAGAATCCCGGAATCCGTCACCTGCGTTGGGAAGCTGGACGCGTAGTCGCTCCGGTGATTGCAGATGCGGACAACGTCCTCGCGCTTGTTCGCGATGACGGCGGAGAGGATCAGCCGGTTGTGGATCCGAATGAGATCCCAGTCCAGTTCCTGACCTTCGCTAAGGCGCAGCACGGTGGCGTGCAGCAAATCCCAGTACTCGGGGCCGGTGCGGGGCACCACCTCGTAGTACCGGAATAGCCCGTTTCCCAGTTCTTCGGAAAGTAAACTCCGATAGTCATCGGGCGCCAACACCGTGCGGACTCCAGCGGCCAGGGACTCGAGACGGTGCAGGCGGTCTTCGAGGTATCCCGGCTGGCAGATCAGCTCGCGGGACGGGGGCCGGATAGCGGAGTCCAAGGATGTATTGACGACCTTGCGGTTAAGAACGTCGAATGACTTGGCGCGCGTGTACAGGGTTGCAACGGCCTCGTACTGCCAGTGTTCGCGATCCACTGGGACGTCGGCGCTAGCCGAAATCCAGAAGTCACGCCTGAATAGTTTGTTGGCAAGGGCGCCATCCACGAGGATCTCCGGGACGTCCGTAAAACTGGCCCTGGGCCGGGGTTTCGCGTGGATTTTCTGCTGCCGCGGCGACGTGGAGCTAATTTTGCCCTTCACGATTCCGGTCATGCCGACGGCGAAGGACGAGCCGGTCTCCCGCAGCGAGCGGAGCATGGTGTCCAAGCTGTATTTTTCAACCACATCTCCCGCCGTGAGGAACATGAGGTACGGGGCCCGGGAAGAGGCCACGGCGCGGGCGCGGGCTTCTTCCTCGCCGACGCCGGAAAATGCGAGGTACTTTACCCGGCGGTCACGCTTCACGAACGGCTCTACTGCTCCCTTCCCCACGCCGCCCGACGATGTATCAATGACGATCATTTCCAAGGCGGGTTTCTGGCCAACCAGGCTTCTCAGCGTCTTATCTGGATCGGAAGCGTAGTCTGCCACTAGGACCACAACGGAGAGCTGTGGTAGCTGCAAGAGGCCCAGCGGGGACGCGTTGAGCGCACGTTGGACTTTTGCCAGATTGGCCGGATGGGCCAACTTTCGGATCTGCTGTTGATGCTGCGGCGGCAGCGCCCGCCACACGCGCCGCAGGTTCCTCTTGGCAGCGGCCTTCAACGAAGCTATGGCTTGGCTCTCTCTGCGACCTGGCATTCTTGAATTCGCTTCTTTCGTCTGTTTCCAACCGGCGGTTGTTCCGTCTTTGGGTACAAGTAGATGGGTGCGGCCTCCGCGCCGCCCGATGGACACTCTGTCAATAATGGCACGGCGTCCCGCGACAGGCCGATCCAGGTGGGCTGAAGCTTAGAAGGGCTTCTTGAGGATCAAGTCAACATTCTGGTCCTTGATGCCGCCACTCATCTCAATGCGGTCCAGCCCTGGACGGTTCATGGCGAGTTCAAGGCTCAGGGCCGCAAGGGACTGGGCAGTTTGCTCGCCCTCGTGCCGCACGCTCTCCGGCGTCGAATGATCCACCAAAGTGGCCGCAATTGACAGCGTTCCGTCGCCGTTATCCATAAGCTCGACAATTCTCGATTGCTGCGGATAGTCGATGAGGGAAGCCGTGGTAATTTCCCAGAATCCACCATATTCATATTTGGCTTGGTGCGGGGTCACTTTGTGCTTGTGCCTGTGGCCGTTCATCCAGGCGACCACGTTGGGGTAGCGGGACAGCAGCCCCAGGAGTGCCGATCGATTCAACGGCGGCCGGCCGCCGTCGGAGGATTGCTCCTCCTTATCAAAGGTGGACAGCGGATGGTGGCTGAACAACACCACGAGACGGTCGTGGGCAGTGGATGCGGTAAGCCTGCCCTTGGAATCGTAGGATTTCGCAGATACACCCTTGAGTTGTTCCTCAAGCCAGTCGGCCTGGGCTGCATCCAGGACGGCCACAGTGCTCCCGTCCGGGCTCGCCGTGTTCAGCATGACGCCGACTACGTCAGGAGAGAGGTCGAAGGTGTAGTACGGCGTCGCCTCGGAGTCAGGGCCGGATCCAAACTGCACCTTGGTTTCACCGGCCGGCAAGGCGTCCATGAACTCTGCCTTGGTGAACGGGCGGCGTAGTTTCGAGGCACTCACGGTTCGGGACGGCATTGACTTGATAAGCCTGCGCCGTTCGCCGCCATTGGAACTATTGACATCCTTCCAGAAGTCAGTGGTGTCCATGCCTTGCGGGAGCCTAAGCGGAAGCCGGTCACCGACTCGAAGGGTGTCAACGAACTCCGCCTTGGAGGAAATCGGGTCCGAAGGAGACCGACCGGCTTCATCGTGATTTCCCACGCCGATGTACCACGGAAAAGCTGAACCCTGCGCGTTCACCGGCTTGATGGCCGCCGTGAGAAATCCGGGAACGGTAGGGTAACCGTGAAGCGCCTTCCAATCATCCGGGGAGACCAGGGTAATTTCCGGCTCGGGATGCCAAACGCTCTTCGACAGCTCGCTAGGAGCCGGACCGTGATCCTGGACGCCGCGGTAGGCGGCGGTGGGATGTGAGGTCACGGATCCCCCCTTGAAAACACCGACTGCGGCCGACAGTTCGCTGAGGGCAAAGGTGTTGGTGAGATCGCCCGTAGTCACTAAGCAGTCAATAGCGCGTTGTCCGATGGGGCCGAAGCGGACGGCGTTGAGCTTGCGGACCGTCGCGTCCAAAACGTGGACCGTTAGGAGATCCTGGGGCCTAAACCTCCCGGACGAAGGGTACCCGTCCGCGAAGTCAAAGTATTGCCACAGAAAGGACAGCCTGCCGGGATTGGCTGCGTCGAGAACGTGCGCGTCCGTCAGATGCCCGAACGTTGCCAGGCCGATTCGTCGGCGGCTAACAGCGCGGCCCCGGGTGCAGAGGTCCTCACGGACTAGTGTCTCAAGGGCCGGTCCGCGCGCCAGCCTCTGGTAAGGCAGGCGAGGCGCGGACCGGGACCCTAAGATGACGGTGGCTTCCAGTGTTGACAGCGGTGCTGCCGGCTCCGGATCTGCCTGTGCGTTCCCCGAGGACTTGGAGGAGGATTCCGGTGTTGATCCGGAAACCCCCAGCACAGTGACGCCTACCGCACCAGCGAGAGACCACCGGATTGCCCTTCGCCGTGAGACAGGCGTGTTGTTCGGGTGTCGCACTTGCTGTTGTAACCCTTGCTGTTGCGCTCGGCTTGCGGTGGCGTCAGTCGCCTGAGCCACCAAGCTTCGGACTGCTGAGCTGCCCTTAGAGGCTGGCGTTGGCCCGGGCCAGGTCGTCCGGGAAGTCGACCTCCACAGCGTAGAAATCGCTGATGTCCACGGGGGTCCACTTGACGTCGTCCTGCTTGATGGTCAACTCGATCGCGGCCTCGAAGTAGTCCTGGTCGTCGACTTCGATGAGTCGCTTGAGGAATTTCTTCTTGTCTTTGGAGCTGACGTAGTTGATGCCGACAGCCTCGCCCTGGGCAACGTCGGCGGGGACAGTCTTGGACAGCTCCAGGATGTTGCCGTCAGCGTCAGTGGTGTATTTGACTTCCTCGTCGGAAACCGAGGACACATCAACGGTGATGAAGGATTCATCACGCTTGATGTAGGGCGCCAGCATCTGAAGAATGTCGGGGTCAAACACGACGTCGCCGTTCATCCAGAGGACGCCGCCCTTGGCCGAATTCCGGATCGCCTTCAGGAGGCTCTTGGAGGTGTTGGTCTGATCAAAATTCTCGTTGTACACAAACGACGCGTTCGGAACGTGTTCGAGGATCATCTCGAGCTTGAAACCGACGGCAACGGTGAGCCGGAGCCCCTTGCCGAATGCCTTCTGCAGGTTGTGGACCTGCTGGTGCATGATGGTGCGTCCGTCACTAAGCTCCGTCATGGGCTTCGGGTGCGGGCGCGCAAGCCGCGTTCCCATTCCGGCGGCAAGAATTACTGCCTGAACTCTCATTTGTCTTTCCTCTTCTACGAGCGATCCTGGTGGCGGGAGCGGTGAGCCATTGCATCGCTAGAGATCGCCCCGGAACCGTATGGACCGGCCAGAGGGCGCTGCCCCGCGTCCAAGCATAAGGGCTTGGGCACCGTGGCGCCGAATAGTGGTGGCCACTCTCAGTTAACGCAGTGTTAACTCCCCGGATGACATCCCGTTGCCGTGGGCGCAATATTGCGACTGGCGCTTACCCGCCGGTGAACTCGCTAATCCGGGATCCCACGCCCACCAGTTCCTCGATGGCTGCCACGGTCCGCGCGGCCGCCTTGCCGTCCCCGTAGGGGTTGACGGCGTTTGCCATCGCGGCAAAATGTCCGGGGTTATGGAGCAGGCGGGTCACCTCGGTGACGATCCGTTCTTCGTCCGTACCGATCAGCTTCACGGTGCCGGCTTCAAGGGCTTCGGGCCGTTCCGTGTTTTCCCGCATCACCAGGACCGGCTTGCCCAGGCTTGGGGCCTCCTCCTGGACTCCGCCCGAGTCCGTCAGCACCACATGGGCAACGGACAGCAGCCGGGTGAATTCGCCGTAGGCAAGCGGTTCGGTCACCAGGACGTTGGCCTTGCCCTCCAGTGCGGGAAGCACTGCCTCGCGCACCACGGGATTCTTGTGGGCGGGCAGGACGATCACGAGGTCCGGCTCGGCGTCGGCGATCCGGGCCAGCGCCCGCCCCACGCCGCGCATGGATTCGCCCTGGTTCTCACGACGGTGCGTGGTAACCAGCAGGATCCGTCGGCCACTGGCGGCAAGTTCTTCCAGCCTGGGGTCCGTGAAGGGGAGCTGCTTGTCCACTGTGGCGAGCAGGGCGTCGATCACCGTGTTGCCGGTCACCACGATGTCCTGGGGGCTGATGCCTTCCCTCAGCAGGTTTTCCCTGCTGGTGGAGGTGGGTGCCAGGTGTAGGCGGGTGATCTGGCTGGTGATCTTGCGGTTGGCTTCCTCCGGAAAGGGGGAGAGCAGGACGCCGCTGCGCAGGCCGGCCTCGACATGGACCACCGGGATGCCGTGATAGAACGCCGCGATGGCGGCAGCCGTGGACGTGGTGGTGTCGCCCTGGACAACCACGGCGTCGGGCCGCGACTGGGCGAAGAGCGTTTCCAAGCCGTCGATGGTGCGCGTCATGATGGCGGACAGCGACTGGCGGTGCTGCAGGATGTTGAGGTCATGGTCCGGAACGATGCCGAACAATTCGTTGACCTGGTCCAGCATCTCGCGGTGCTGGCCCGTGACTGTCACAATGCAGCGGAAGTGCGGAGACTCCTGCAGGGCACTGACGATCGGCGCCATCTTGATGGCTTCCGGCCTTGTTCCGAAAATCGGCATGATGCTGTGCATGGACTATCCCCCAGAAAAGGTTGGTTGTGGTGTGTAAAGGCTAGCGGGGCCGGTTCAGCCCAGCAGCAACAAGGCGATCACGAGAGCCGGGACGCTGACCGCGACGAAGACGACGGCGATCAGTGCCGCCAGGCGCTTGCGGCGGTAGGCGACTTCCGCGTCGTCGAGGTCCAGATTTGCGGCCCGCTTGGCCGGCGCTGACCGTTCGCTTTCCTGCTGCTGTGTGGTCGGTTCACGCGATGCGCGGACCGCGGACAGCGGAAGCGGCGCGGCATCCGGGACCAGAAGCATATCTGGAATGTCCTCGTGCAGGCGGCGCCGGCGCAAGTGTCGCGGGGCCGCGACCAGCGGGGGAGCGCCGTCGGCAGGGTTCTCCAACGTATCGTCCTCCTCGGCTCAATGAATGGTCGATCAGGCAGACGGCTGCAACCTGACGAGGTTCAATTCTTACATTTATGCGCCATGATTGGCGCATTCCGGCCGCAAGGAAGCGTCGATCAGTCCTCCGGTTTCGATGACGAAGCGCCGGATCCATTGGCCCAAGTCCAGACTTGGATGCGAGGCAACCATCTGGACTTCCGCCGTCGTGCACTGTCCTATGAGACGGCCCGCGCGGGTGACGTGATAGCTGGAGGTCACCACGGTGACGGACTTCCAGCCATTGGCCTCGATCAGGCGGGAGATTGCCCGCGCCTCCCCGCGGGTGTCCAGGTCCGGGGGGCGGAAGCAGATGACAGCCGCGTTGGGGAAGGCGGCTGAATTGCAAGCCTCATCCGCCTCACGGTTGCCGAAAGTGTCCGTGTGCGAGATCACCAAAACCGGGATGTGAAATTCGGCCTGGACCTGGCGGGCCACTGGCAGACGTTCGGAGGCCGCGCCGCCCAGCATGATGACGGCGTCCGTCCGGTGCACGCTGAGCGGATCCACGTTGATGAACAGCTGAACGGCGATGATCAGCCACAGCAGGACGCCCCCGGCGGTGAAGGCGAGCACCCGGCGGGTGGCGGTATTTACCGCGGGGACAGAAAGAGGCACGGCTGAAAGTCTTTCACGCGCTGGCGAGTGGAAGAAATGGTGGCGGATCCCTGCGGAGAAACTTTCCCAACAGCAGAGTGGTCCGGTGTTGTTTGGCCTTCGTTCATCTTGGACCGCCATTCCCTTTACCTGAGCCTCCTACCTTCGATGAAGGTAGGGGGCCCAGGGTCTTTTTGGCCCTGTGACGGATTTCCTTTGGCACCTTGGCCGGAGGGGCGCATCGCTGAGGAGAACCGAGTAGTGCCTGCAGACGGAATGACTTGCCGTAGGAGCCTGGCCTGATGGGCATCCTCAGCGACACGCGAAAGGCTCTGCGGCATTTGAACTCTGCTGTACGGCCGCGGGCCAGGGGTTCAGCGGGCGAATGGTCCGGGCGGGGCGGAGACCGCCAGTTGCAGTTCAGGCCGTACGACAGTTCTGTACAGGGGCCGCGGCGCGCAGACCTGAACGTGGGCGTGATTCTTGATGATTTCTCCCGCACGGCTATGCGGTTCGAGTGGAATTTAGTCGAACTGCGCCGGGAAGAGTGGCGTGATCAACTTGGCCAGACTCGGATCGATTTCTTGTTCGTCGAATCTGCATGGAACGGGAATTCCGGGTCCTGGCAATATCAGCTCACCGGTTCTTCGGGTCCAGGTGTCGAGCTGGTCCGGCTGGTGGACTGGTGCCGTTCCCAGGGAATTCCTACAGTGTTCTGGAATAAGGAAGATCCTCCCCATTACGATGATTTTCTGCCCGCAGCCAAGCTGTTCGACCACGTCTTCACGAGTGATTCGGACCGCATTCCTGATTACGTGAGGGATTTGGGCCACACCCAGATAGACACCCTTCCTTTTGCAGCCCAGCCAGCCATTCACAACCCTGTCCGGACCGGCCTCGGATGGCACTCGCGTGGCGTGGCTTTCGCGGGGATGTACTTTGCCCACAAGTTTCCGCAACGCCGCGCCCAGATGGACATGCTCCTGGGCGCAGCCATTGCTGAAGCGGGATCGGGCGGCGCCGAGCTGGAAATCTTCTCCCGCCAACTGGGAGGCGACAAGAAATATCAGTTCCCTGAGCCGTTTGACCAACACGTTGTCGGGTCATTGAGCTACGCCCAGATGCTGACCGCCTACCGGGCGTACAAGGCCTTCTTGAATGTAAATTCCGTGACCGATTCGCCCAGCATGTGCGCCCGGCGGATCTTTGAGATCACGGCCTCGGGAACACCGGTGGTCTCGACGCCCAGCGCGGCGATATCGCGCTTCTTCGAGGACGGCGAGGTGCTGGTTGCCGGGGCCAAGCCTGAGGCGGAGAGGTTGCTGCGGAGGCTGACGTCCGACGCCGAATTCAATGAAAGGGCGGTCCACAAGGCCCAGCGCCGGATTTGGGGCGAGCATACGTACGCGCACCGAGCAGAAGCCATTGTTCAAGCGGTCGCGCCGGAACGATGCGGGCCGGTCGGCCTGCCGTCAGCCAGTGCATTGGTGAGCGCAACAAGCCCGCAACAGCTGAGGCAAATATTTCAGACCGTCGGCGGCCAGGACGGCGTCGACTTGGAGCTCGTCCTGCTGACTCGCGGCTTCGCAGCCGCCGAGGGCCTGCTCGCTGAGCTGGCCCACACCTATGGCGTGGCGAAATACAAAGTCCTTCCTGCCCCGGCCGCCCTGACTCTCGGGGAGTGCCTCAACCGGTGCGTTGAAGCATCGACGGGGGTGGTGCTGACCAGGATGGACGGCGAGGACTACTACGCGCCCAACTATCTGGTTGATCTGCTGCATGCGCTCACTTATTCCGGCGCGGACGTGGTGGGGAAGCAGTCCCACTACTCGCACTTGCGGCCCAGCCGGGCCACGGTGCTCCGTGCTGCGCACCAGGAGCACCGGTTCAGCGGGCAGGTGGCTGGATCCACCATCACCGCACCCAGGGCGGTCTTTGAGGCGCACCCGTTTAAGGCGCTGAGCCACGGCGAGGACACGGCCTTCCTTACGTCCGTCGCGGCGGCCAAGGGCTCCATTTACTCCGCCGACAGATTCAACTACTGCCAGATGCGCGCCGACGACGGGAAGGGCCCGGGCGTGCCGGACGACGGACCCGCAGGGGCCGGCGAGATTCAAATTTTCGATAATCCACGTGAATTCATCACGCTTTGATAGGGGTCAACAGATTGACTAGCTTCCAGACCATCGCCGTCATTGGACTTGGGTACATCGGGCTGCCTACAGCCGCGATCCTGGCGACCAACGGCCTTGACGTGATCGGCGTCGACGTCAATCAGCGGACCGTCGACGCCGTGAACGATGGGCGGGTCCCCTTTGTTGAACCGGACCTCGGGATCCACGTCGCTGGAGCCGTGAGCCAGGGCCGGCTCAAGGCAACCACCCAGACGCCCGCCGCAGATGCGTACATTGTGGCCGTGCCGACGCCGTTCACGGCTGACAAGAGCGCCGACCTGAGCTATATCGAGGCGGCCGCGCGGGGGATCGCGCCGGTACTGCAGGGCGGCGAACTGATCATCCTGGAATCAACCTCACCCCCGGGGGCAACTCGCCACCTGGGCGAGTACATCGTCTCGCTCCGGCCGGACTTGTCGCTGGACGGCGCCGACGGCAGGCCTGCGATTCTCCTGGCCCACTGCCCCGAGCGAGTATTGCCGGGCAAAGTCATGATTGAGCTTGTGACCAACGACAGGATTGTTGGAGGGGTCACCCGCCGGGCCGCGGATCTTGCTAAAGAGCTCTACTCGGTGTTTTGCCAGGGGGAAATACTGGTCACCGATGACGTGACCGCGGAAATGGCCAAACTGGTCGAAAACTCCTACCGCGACGTCAATATTGCGTTCGCCAATGAACTGTCGGTCATTAGTGCAAAGTTGGGCATCAACGTCTGGGAACTGATCCGGCTGGCAAATCACCACCCGCGCGTCGACATCCTGCAACCGGGCCCCGGCGTCGGTGGGCACTGCATCGCGGTTGATCCCTGGTTCATCGTCGCTGCGGCGCCTGCCGAGTCGCGTTTGATCAGGACAGCCCGGACCGTCAACGACGACAAGCCCCGCTGGGTCCTTGACCAGGTGCATGCTGCTTTCGCCAAGCTGCCCAAGAACACCGAGATTGCTCTCCTTGGGCTCGCGTTCAAGGCAAATATCGATGACCTGCGCGAGTCGCCCGCCATTGAAATTGCGCAGGCCATCGCCGAATCGATGACAGGAATCCGGATTAACGTGGCCGAGCCACACATCGACAGGCTGCCCGGGAGCCTTCGGCGTCAGGACAACGTCCGGCTAATGCCGCTGGAGGAAGCCGTGAGCCGTTCCTCGCTGGTGGTGGTGCTGGTTGACCATGACGCCGTCCGTGCGCTGCCCCCCGAAGTCCTGGCCGGCAAGCTCCTGGTCGATACCCGAGGGGTTTTCAGCTCATGATTCTTCGAATCCAACAGAGAATGCGCTCAGCCTTCAAGAGCCGGGGCGTCGTTGCGATGGCCCTCTGCGGGATGGTGGCCGCGCTCGGTGGATCCCTGTACTTGGTGTTCGGGCACCCGGCGTTCGCGGTTCTGTCCCTCGCACTGTTCACGCTCATGGCGGTGCTGGCCGTTTCGCAGCTGGTCAGCGTGCGGTGGCTTCAGGAAACCGAAGCCAGGAAGGCCCGCTCGCGCTTCCGCGAGCTGCGCGACATGGTGGCCGGGCTTTCCGTTCTGGACCACCAGGTGCCGAAAACGGCAGCCGCGGCGGCGGTGAAGAAAGAACCGGCTCCGCCCGCAACTGCGGCCTCCGGCCGGGCGGTGGGCCGGCTCGCGGCAGCCGTCGTGGACGACGGGGACCGTCAAGCCAAAATTCTCGGCTACCTCGGAGCGCCTCCAACGGCGCCGTGGGGCGGACGGATTGTCTACGCGATCGCGGGCCAGGACCTTCAGCAGTACCTTGGCGACGCGTATGCGCTTGAAACCCTGCGGCCCAGCACCATAGCGGCCCAAATCGCGAATGGGCGCGGCTCCGCGCTGATTCTCGATGACAGCGCCTTCACCGCCGGGATCTGGTTCGGCGCCGATTCCGCGGCGGGGACCTTGCTTGCAAATGACATCCTTCAGGCTCTCGCTGAGTGCCGGTCCCAAGGGATGCCTGCCTACTTCGTGAGGACACGGCGGGAGGCCGACACCTACACCACGGAGTTCGAAGCCGCAGCGGATGTTGTGTTTTCGGATCGTTCCTCCATGGAGGCGTGGGCCGAAGACTACAAATTCGGGCTGCTCAATTCGCTCGACACTTTCGCCAAAATGAACAAGGGAGCGCTCATTGGATCGCACTGACACAAGCGGGTCAACGCGAACGGTCCTCCTCTACGGGGACGTCGACCTCAATATCATCGACGGATCCTCCGTGTGGCTTGTTTCCATGGCCGAGGCGTTGTCACTGACGGGCTCCAACGTCTGCGTCCTGCTTAAGACTGAGGTCACGAAGACCCGGCTGCTTGAGCGGATAGCGGAGCTGCCCGGAGTGGAGATCGCCCAGCCCGGCGACACCGTGGGCATGGAGGCGCTGCAGCCACGCGTTGCAGCCCAGCGCATGGCCCAACTTGACGCGGAAAGGCCGTTCGACGTCGTGATCGCCCGCGGCACCCAGGTAGCCGCGCACGTCGCAAACTCCAAAGTCCTTGGTCCCAAGTCGTGGCTCTACATCACGGACATCGCTCATCCGAGTTCCCGGCTTTCCGAAAAGGATCTTGCGATGCTTAGGCGGACCGTCGGACAATGCCGGCGCTTCTTCGTGCAGACGGAGGCCGCGCGGTCCTATGTAGAAGCGACGATTCCCGAAGCTGCCGGGAAGACGCTTGTCCTGACGCCGATGGTGCCCGATGAATACTTTGACCTGCGGGGGGATGCCCCGGCCACCGGTAGGAAATTGAGTGCCGTCTATTCCGGCAAGTTTGCCAAGAAGTGGCGCACGCTCGAGATGTGCTCCCTCCCCGCCGCGGGCGGGGAGCAAAAGCTAGCCCTGGCGGTGACGATGATCGGGGACAAATTCCAGCATGATCACCAGGACCCGTCCTGGTCGGCCTCCATGGAGGAGGCTGTGGGCTCGCCGGGCATTGACTGGCTGGGCGGGATGTCCCGCGATGCGGCCGCTAAGGAGGTCAGCAGGCACGACGTCGGCCTTAGTTGGCGGGACGGAAGCATGGACGCAAGCCTCGAGATCTCCACCAAGGTTCTCGAGTACGCTGCCCTCGGGGTGCCGCCCATGGTGAACCGCAACGCCCAGCATCTTGAGCTTTTCGGCGCCGACTACCCGCTGTACGTCGATGACGATTCGACCGAAGGAGTGGTCAGCACCCTCCTGAGTGCCAGGGACAACTTGGCCGAGCTGAAGAAGACGGTCAGCAACCGCGTCCGGCATTACTCGATTTCGTCAGCGGCGGCCCGGTTGAAAGCCTATTTCGAGCGGTCCGAGGCAGACTACGTCCGCAGCCCGCGGGGCAAGCATAAGACGAGGGTCCTGATTGCAGGCCACGATCTCAAGTTTGCCGGCGAGCTCGTTTCCGTCCTCGAAATGCGCGATGACATCGAGCTTGCCTTCGACCACTGGAAATCACTGCACCACCACGACGTCCAGGAGTCCGAACGGCTCAGGGACTGGGCCGATGTCATCATCTGCGAATGGTGCGGCCCCAACGCCGTCTGGTACTCGAATAACAAACGCCGCAGGCAAAAGCTCATTGTGCGTCTTCACATGTTCGAGCTCAACGGTCCCTGGATGAAGGATGTGGACGCAGACAACATTGACTCCCTGATCTGCGTCTCACGGCTCTACGTGGATCGCACCCGCGCAAGTACGGCCTGGACCGACACCGCTTTCCGGGTCATCCCGAACGCCGTCGACCTCATGGACCTCCGCAGATCCAAGGAACCTGATCATCGCTTCCGGCTGGGGCTGGTGGGCATCGTCCCCATGCGTAAGCGCCTGGACCGGGCCCTTGACCTGCTGGAAGGGCTTCTGCAGGAGGACCCCCGGTACACGCTGCATGTGCGCGGACGAATGCCGTGGGAATACGCCTACGAGTGGAAGAAGCCGTTCCAGCGGGAGGCGTACCTGGAAATCTTTGACCGGATCGGACGGTCCCCGGCGCTGCGGGATGCCGTAGTCTTCGAACCGTTCGGCCCGGACATGGCGTCCTGGCTGCGGAAGATCGGCTATGTTCTGTCGCCCAGTTCGGATGAGAGCTTCCACCTGGCACCGGCTGAGGGAATGGCGTCAGGGTCGGTGCCGCTGTTCTGGCAAAGGCCGGGAGTGGAAGACATATTTAGCAGCCGCTGGACCGGCGAGACCACATCCCAGATCCGGGCCTTCGTCTCCGCTCTCAACAGTTCCCCGGAAGCGTATGCCGAAGAGGCCAGGGCCGCTGCAGAATACGTGCGACGGTTCGACATGCGGTCCACGGGCGAACAATGGCTGGAGGAAATATTCAGCAGCTGAAGTCACGGCCCGGCTCTGTCAGCCCCTCGCGGTAGCGTAGGGCTGTGCCTGAAACTCCTGTGCCCGAAACGGCTGTGCCCGAATCTCCCGTGCCCGAACACCAGCCGCCGGACGCCGCCTTGACCGTTGCCGGGCTCTCGGAGTCCCAGCTGCTGGGGCGCATCTTCCCGCGGCTCACTGTCTCTGGGCGCACTGGGCCCACGGGCGGCCCGGAAGGGGCGGGGTACTTGCTGCTGGGGCCGGGGGACGACGCCGCCATTGTCGCCGCGCCGGACGGGCGGACTGTGTTGAGCATCGACACGCAGGTGGCCGACCAGGACTTCCGGCTCCAGTGGAACAACGGCTACCGGACCACCGGGTACGACGTCGGCTGGAAGGCCGCCGCGCAAAACCTCAGCGACATCAATGCCATGGGCGCCCGGGCCACCTCCCTTGTGGTGAGCCTGACGATGCCGCCGGAGACCCTTGTCCGCTGGGTGGAAGATTTCGCGGACGGCCTCGTGGCCGGAATCAGGGGGCTGGGGGCTCCGGCCTGCGCGGTGGCCGGCGGCGACCTCGGCCGCGGCCGCGAGCTGGCGGTCAGCGTGGCCATCCTGGGGACCCTTGACGGCAAGGATCCCGTGCTGCGTTCCGGAGCCCGGCCAGGGGATACCGTGGCGCTGGCGGGAACAGTGGGCCGGGCCGCCGCCGGGCTGGCGCTGCTGGAGTCGGACGTTCCCGTGGGGGACCTGACCACGGAGCAGCGCTCACTCATGGACACCCAGTGCCGGCCGCAGCCGCCGCTCGCGGCGGGACCTTTGGCGCGTGAGGCCGGGGCGTCGGCCATGATGGACATCTCGGACGGCCTGGTCCGGGACGGAAACCGCATGGCGGCCGCCAGCCACGCCGTGCTGAACCTGGACGCCGCCGCCCTGAAGGAACTGGCCGCTGCGCTGCTGCCGGCATCCGAGCTGTTGGGCGCAGACCCGATGTCCTGGGTCCTCGGCGGCGGCGAGGACCACGGACTGCTGGCCACTTTTCCCGCAGGGGTTCAGCTCCCTCCCGGGTTCACTGCGATAGGCTCGGTAGAGGCCCCTGCACCAACCGAGAGCACGGGAGTATCGATCGCGGGCAGGCCCGCTAATGCTGTGGGATGGGATCACTTTGCAGACTAAGATTGCCGCCAACGCGCAAGCGATGAAGCGGTGGTTGGGCAAGGCGGAGACCACGCTCGGCAACCACAGCGACCGCCTGAACGCCATCAACATCTTTCCCGTTGCCGACGGCGACACCGGCACCAACCTCTACCTGACCGTCCGTGCCGCGGCCCACGCCGCGGACGCCGTGGTCGGTGGAGCCACGGATCCGCATCCCGCCGCCGACCCGCACGACGTCGGCGCCGTCCTGGCGCAGGCCGGCCAGGTGGCCATGGAACAGGCCCGCGGCAACTCCGGAACCCTGTTTGCCGTCTTCCTCGCCGCCGCCGCCGAACCGCTGGCCGGGCACACCCGGATCAGCTCACCGTTGCTGGCCGCGGCCCTGAACCGGGCCCAGATCCGGGCCTGGTCCGCGCTGAGTGATCCCGTGCCCGGCACTATGCTCTCCGTCATGGAGGCCGCCGCCCGCGCCGCGGCCGCCGTCGACTCCGCCCACGACGGCGATGACAGCAACCAGACCCTCGGCCTGGCCCTGGATGCCGCCGTCGAGGCAGCCCTGGCCGCCGTGGTGCGCACGGAGGACCAGCTCGATGCCCTGCACGCCGCCCACGTGGTGGACGCCGGCGGCGTGGGCATGCTCCTGATCCTGGACTGCCTCCGCTCCGCCGTGCTGGGCGAGGAGCTCCAGAGCGAACTGCTGGACGGCCTGCACGGCTACGACGTCCAGGACCCGCACATCCACGCCAGCATGCCGCGCGACGAAGGCGTCGAGGTCATGTGCACCATCTCCCTGTCCCCGCTGGATGCCGCGATGATGCGCCAACGGCTCGACGAAATGGGCGACTCTGTCATCATGAGCCAGGTGGGCGGGGCCGCGGACGCCACCGGGCAGTACCGCTGGCGTGTCCATGTCCACGTCCTGGATGCCGACCCCGCCGTCGCCCTGATCCGTTCCCTGGGCGTCCCCACGGACATTTCCGTGAGTGAGCTCGCAGTGCCGCGCGATCCGCAACCCCAGGCCGCCACCGTTGCCGCCTCCGCTGCTGCCAGCACTGCTGCCTCCGATGCCGCCAGCACTGCCCCGGCGGCCGCCGCCGAAACCCGAAACCCCGACGGACATGCACGCTGAACTTGAACTGGGCCTCGAGCGCCGCATCGGCAAGCGCTCCGCGGCTGTCATCGAAAAACACCTCGGCATCACCACCGTCGGCGGGCTCCTGAACTACTTCCCCCGCCGCTACCTCAGCCGCGGCGAGCTGACACCCATCAGCGAGGTCCCGCTGGACGAGGAAGTGACACTGATCGCCCGGGTGGTCTCCAACAGCACCCGATCCATGCGCGCCCGGCGCGGTTCCCTCACCGACGTCGTGATCTCCGACGACGCCGGCGGAGCACTGCCGGGCACGCTCAAGGTCAGCTTCTTCAACGGGTTCCGGGCCAAAGCGGAGCTGCAGCCGGGCCGGCGCGCCATGTTTTCCGGCAAGGTCACCCGCTACGGCGGATCCCTCGGCCTGACCAACCCCGATTTCCTGCTGCTCGACGAGGATCCCGACACCCCGGGCATCGACCCGGAGACGCTCGCCGCCATGCCGATCCCGGTCTACCCGGCCACGGCCAAGCTCACCAGCTGGTCTATCCAGAAGGTCATCTCGACCCTGCTGGACACCATGGATCTTGAAACCCTCGGGGACCCGCTGCCTGCGGAGATCGCGGCGCGGGAGAAGTTCCTGCCGGTCGCGGACGCCTACCGGCTGATCCACGCCCCGCAGACCCCGGCGGACTTCCAGCGCGCCCGCGACAGGTTCCGCTACCAGGAAGCCCTGGTGCTCCAGTCGGCCCTGGCCCGCCGCCGCGCCCAGCTCGCCGCCGAGGAAGCAACGGGCCGCCGCCCGGCACCGGACGGGCTGCTGCCCGCCTTCGACCGCCAGTTGCCGTTCACGCTGACCGCGGGCCAGGCCGCCGTCGGCAAGACGCTCTCCGACGAGCTCGCCCAGAACTCGCCCATGAACCGGCTGCTCCAGGGCGAGGTGGGCTCCGGCAAGACGATCGTGGCCCTGCGCGCCATGCTGCAGGTGGTGGACGCAGGGGGACAGGCTGCCCTGCTGGCCCCCACGGAAGTCCTCGCCGCCCAGCACTATGACTCCATCCGGCGCACGCTCGGTCCGCTCTCCCGGGACGGGATGCTCGGCGGGTTCGGCCCGGACGCCGTCCAGGTCACCCTCCTCACCGGCTCCATGCCCACCGCGGCCCGGAAGCAGGCCATGCTGGACGCGGCTTCCGGAACGGCGGGCATCGTGATCGGCACCCACGCCCTGCTCAGCGACAACGTGTCCTTTTACGACCTCGGCCTGATTGTGGTGGACGAGCAGCACCGCTTCGGCGTGGAACAGCGCGACGCCCTCCGGGCCAAGGCCAGCAAACCGCCGCACCTGCTGGTAATGACCGCCACCCCGATTCCCCGGACCGTGGCCATGACCGTGTTCGGAGACCTCGAAACCTCCGTGCTGGATGAGCTCCCCGCCGGCCGTGCCCCGATCTCCACGCACGTGGTGGGGCTCGCCGAACACCCGGCCTGGGCCACCCGCATCTGGTCCCGTTCGCGGGAGGAGATCGACGCCGGCCATCAGGTCTACGTGGTCTGCCCCAAGATCGGCACGGACGACGACGGCGACTTCACCCCGGGCGAGGCCGAACCGTCCGCCGCAGACCTCGAAGGCGAGAACGGCTCGCGGGAACTCGCCTCCGTCACCGGCGTCGTGGAACTCCTCCAGGACGAACCGGCCCTCGCCGGGGTGTCGGTGGCGCCGCTGCACGGCCGGCAGGACCCGGCGCTGAAGTCCGAGACCATGGCCTCCTTCACGGCCAATCAGACCAAACTGCTGGTCTCCACCACCGTGATTGAGGTGGGCGTGGACGTGCACAACGCCACGCTCATGGTGATCCTGGACGCGGACCGGTTTGGCATCTCCCAACTCCACCAGCTGCGGGGCCGGGTGGGCCGCGGCGGGCTGCCCGGGACCTGCCTGCTGGTCACCACCTTGGAGCCGGGCCATCCGAGCCGGCGCCGGCTCGATGCCGTGGCAGCCACCACCGACGGCTTCGCACTTTCCCAGGAGGACCTCAAGCTCCGCCGCGAAGGCGACATCCTGGGCGCCTCGCAGTCCGGCGGCCGCTCCACGCTGAAGCTGCTGCGCGTCCTCGAGCACGAGGACGTGATTGCCCGGGCCCGGCAGGACGCCCAGCGGATCGTGGCTGCCGATCCCGCACTGGCCGGCCAGCCCCAGCTCGCGGCCGCGATCGATGAATACCTGAACCCCGAGAAGGAGGCGTTCCTTGAACGCGGCTAGGACCACACATCAAGGGCTTCGCCCATGAGCCGGATCATTTCCGGCGCGGCCGGCGGCAGCCCCCTGGTCAGCGTCCCCGGGAGCCTGACACGGCCCACCACGGACCGGGTCAAGGAAGCGCTGTTCTCCCGGCTGGACGCCTTCGACGTCATTGCCGGGGCCCGCGTGCTGGATCTGTACGCAGGATCCGGCTCGCTGGGGGTGGAGAGCGGCAGCCGCGGCGCCGGCTCCGTGGACCTGGTCGAATTCGATGCCAAGGCGTCCGCCGTCTGCCAGCGCAACGCGGACCTGGTCAACACCGTCACGCGCCGCAAGGTGGTCTCCGTGCACCGTTCCAAGGTCGAATCCTTCCTGGACCGGACCGCTGAGGCCCTGCGCTGGGATCTGGTGTTCCTGGACCCGCCCTACCCCCTGGACGAGCCGGCCCTCGCTGCCGTGCTGGCCAAGCTGGTGCCGCACCTGGGCGAGGGGGCCGTCGTCGTGGTGGAACGCTCATCCCGGAGCCCCGAGCCGGCATGGCCCGAGGGCATGGAAAGGTTTGCCGAGAAGAAGTACGGCGAAACCCGGCTGTGGTTCGCCGAGCCCGGCGTGGAAGCCGCAGAGGGCGTGGAAGCCGTGGAAGCCGCGGACGTGGAGGCCGGGGACTAGCCGGCCAGCGCGTCCAGCTCGACGCCGGCCAGCAGCCTGGCCGGGTGCGGGCCGCGCGCCGTGAGCGCCGCCGTCCAGACCTCCGGCCACGGGCCCTGGGTCCCGGTCAGGATGATATTCCCGGGATACCGGCCGGTGAACATCCCGGCCTCGGCGAAGGCCGAGACGTCGGCCATGGCCCGGCGCATGGCCGCGACCTGGCTCCGGACCAGGGTCAGCCCGGGTTCGTCGCCCACGTTGACCATCAATACCCCGCGCGGAGTCAGCCGGGCCGCCGCCTCCTGGTAGAACTCTGTACACGCGATGTGTTCCGGTGCCTCGGGCCCGGAGAAGATGTCCAGGATCACGACGTCGAACCGCAGTTCCGCCGGGAGCCCGGCGAGGGCGTCGCGGGCATCGCCGATCACCGTGTGCAGCTGCGTCCCCTCCGGCAGGGGCAGCTGCGCCAGCACGAAGTCCAGCAGTTCCCGCTCCAGCTCCACCGCATACTGGACCGAGCCGGGCCGGGTGGCTTGGATGTAGCGGGCCAGCGTCAGTGCGCCCGCGCCCAAGTGCAGCGCGCTGATGGGCTCCCCCCACGGCGCCGCGAGGTCCACCACGTGCCCGATCCTGCGCAGGTATTCATAGAAGATGTCCGCGGGATCGGTCAGGTTGACGTGGGATTGCTCAGCGCCGCCGATGCTCAGCACGAAGCCGCCGTCGGTGAAGGAATCCGGTGCAATCGTCGCGTGTTGCCCGGTGGTCCGCAGGAACCGCGAGGCGTCGGGTTGCCGCCCGGCCATGCTCACAGCCTGTCGCGCAAGGTCGCCAGCCGCTCGGCGGCCTCCTCGAGGACGTGCAGCTGCTTGCAGAAAGCGAAGCGGAGCAGGCTGCGGGTGCGCTCGGCGCCTTCGGCGTGGCAGAAGACCGGCACCGGGATCGCGGCGACGCCCACCAGCGCCGGGAGCCTGCGGGCCAGCTCCACGGAATCGGTGATCCCCAGCGGCGAGGTGTCCACGTTCACGAAGTAGGTGCCCTGCGGGGTCAGGACGTCGAGGCCGGCCGCGCGGAGCCCCTCGCTGAGGACGTCGCGCTTGTGCCGGAGCGTGTCGGCGATGCCGGCGTAGAACTCGTCCGGGAGTCCCAGCCCCACCGCGATCGCGGCCTGGAACGGCGTGCCGGAACTGTAGCTCAGGAACTGCTTGACCGTCCGGGCGGCGGCCACGAGGTGCTCCGGTCCGGAGAGCCAGCCAATCTTCCACCCGGTGAAGGAGAACGTCTTGCCGGCCGAGGAAATGGTCAGCGTGCGCTCGGCCGCGCCGGGCAGGGTGGCCAGCGGGATGTGCTGCACACCGAAGGTCAGGTGCTCGTACACTTCGTCGGTGATGATGACGGCGTCGTATTTCGCGGCCAGTTCGACGACGCGCGCAAGCACCTCGCGGGGGAACACGGCGCCGGTCGGGTTGTGCGGATTGTTGATCAGCACAACCTTGGTGCGGTTGCTGAACGCGGCCTCGAGCGTGGCCAGGTCCGGCATGAAATCCGGGGCCAGGAGCGGGGCTGTGACGTGCGTGGCGCCGGCGAGTCCGATGATGGCGCCGTAGGAGTCGTAGAACGGCTCGAACGTGAGCACCTCATCGCCCGGACCGACCAGCGCCAGTAGCGATGCGGCGATGGCCTCCGTGGCGCCGGTGGTGACGATGATCTCGGTCTGGGGAGCGGGGGTCAGCCCGTAGAACCGCTCCTGGTGGACTGCGATCGCCTCCCGGAGGGGAAGGATGCCCTTGCCGGGCGCATACTGGTTGGCTCCGGCGGCGATGGCGGCCTGGGCGGCCTCCTTGATCTCGACGGGGCCGTCCTCGTCCGGGAAGCCCTGGCCGAGATTGATGGCGCCCGTGCTGAGCGCCAGGGTGGTCATCTCCTCGAAGATCGTGACGCCCAGCGAACCGCCGGGGGAGAGCAAGTTGGCGCCGGTTGCGGCGCGCTGCCACGGGAACTGGGGAGGGAGCTGGGACATTCAGCCATGTTATCCCGGCCTGCGGCGCGGATACGGTAGGTTCGGAGCATGAGACGCGCTGTTTGCCCTGGCTCCTTTGACCCCATTCACAATGGACACCTTGAAGTCATAGCGCGCGCCGCGGGCCTCTTCGACGAGGTGATCGTGGCCGTGTCAACGAACTACGCCAAGAAGTACCGCTTCAGCATTGAGGAGCGGATCGACATGGCCAAGGAAACGTTCGCTTCCTTGCGCGGCATCGTGGTGGAACCTGTGGGGGAGGGGCTCCTGGCCGAGTACTGCAGGCAGCGCGGTGTGTCCGCGATCGTCAAGGGCCTGCGCTCGTCCTCGGACTTCGACTACGAGCTGCCGATGGCCACGATGAACCGGCAGCTGACCGGCGTCGAGACGGTGTTCCTGCCGGCGGAAAGCCACTACCTGCACCTGTCCTCCACCCTCATCAAAGAGGTCTTCGCCCTGGGCGGGGACGTCTCGGACTTTGTACCCCGGTCCGTGCTGAAACGGCTGGCTCCGGGCGAGCCGGTCCAGAACCGGGCGCGCAAAGTGTAAGCTTGACCGGTACTCGGCGGCCTGCTGCCGGTTGCGTGGCCCGAATCCAAGGCGGCTTTGTGGTGTGAACCGCAGGCGTTCCCCCAGTTTGAGTCCGTCCGGAAGTTCGGGCTAAGATAGTACGTCGGTCATATGTTCAACAGGAGTTCTCATTAAACGAGATGCTAGTTCGCCCTTGGCGTTCGACGTCAAGGACCTCGGACGCAGTCCGGGAAGCATGCGAACGCTGACGGAACATGTACCCGCGCCAAGTGATCTTGGCGTGGCGCTCATTGGCGTGCAGGAAGGCTCGGATGTCGAGCTGGACCTGCGGCTTGAGGCCGTACACGAAGGAATTTTGGTATCAGGAACCGCGCTCGTTGAAGTAACTGGCGAATGCGGCCGATGCCTGGATCCCCTTGCGTATGACCAAGAGGTCGATGTGCAAGAACTTTTCTTCTACGAGGACGCTGTGTTCTCCGACGAAGAAGACGAAGAAGAGCAACGTCGAGTCGAGCACGATCTGATCGATCTTGAGCCGGTGTTGCGGGACGCAGTTGTCACCATACTGCCGTTCCAGCCGGTGTGCCGGGAAGACTGCCAGGGCCTTTGTTCCGAATGTGGAGCACGCCTGGAAGACGAGCCGGGGCATCACCACGAGGTCGTAGATCCTCGGTGGGCCGCCCTGGCTGACTTGGCTAAGCCTGACCGGCAAAACTGATTTGTAAGTGTTTTTCTAGAGAGAAATGAGTTAGCCGTGGCTGTCCCGAAGCGGAAAATGTCTCGCTCGAATACCCGCGCCCGCCGCTCCCAGTGGAAGGCAACTGCCCCCCACCTGGTGAAGACCGTAGAGAACGGCCAGGTTGTTTACAGCCTGCCGCACCAGGCAAAGGTCGTTACCGACTCGGCTGGCACCGCGCTGTTCCTTGAATACAAGGGCCGCAAGGTCGCAGACGTCTAATCCGCCAACAGGCTGAAAAAGATGTCTTCAACTGAAGAGCTTCTGAAGCGTCTCGGTGTCACTATTGACGCCGGGACGCTTCGTCTTGCGCTCACACACCGTTCCTACGCCTACGAAAACGGCGGCATTCCCACCAACGAACGGCTCGAGTTCCTGGGCGATTCCATCCTGGGCTTCTCCGTGACGGACGCGCTGTACCGCGATAACCCCACGCTGCCCGAGGGCGATCTGGCCAAGCGCCGTTCCGCCGTCGTCAGCACCCGGGCCCTGGCCGGCATCGGCCGCAGCATCGGGCTGGGCGAATACATCTACCTCGGACAGGGCGAGAAGCTCACCGAAGGCAAGAACAAGGCCTCCATCCTGGCGGACACCATGGAGGCGCTGATCGGCGCCACCTACCTCTCCAACGACATCGAGACGGCACGGCAGCTGGTGATGCGGCTGGTTGGGCCGTTGTTGAAGGACGCCGCCGCCCTCGGCGCCGGCACCGACTGGAAGACTTCCATCCAGGAGTTGGCGGCCAGCCGGCAGCTCGGAACCATCAACTACGCGGTTGACGGCTCCGGACCGGACCACGCCCGGACGTTCGAGGCCGTGCTGCGGATCGGCGGCACCGATTACGGCACCGGCAGCGGGAACTCCAAGAAAGAAGCCGAGCAGGAAGCCGCCGCCGACGCCTGGCGCCGGCTGACCGCCCCGTCCGCGCCCGACACGCAGCAACTGCACACCCAGACCGGCAGCTAGGCGGCCGCGTTGCCTGAACTGCCCGAGGTTGAGGTGGTCCGGCGCGGCCTGGTGAGCTGGGTGCGCGGCCGGATCATAACTTCCGTCGATGTCCTGGACCCGCGGTCCCTGCGCCGGCATGCCTTGGGCCCGGAAGACTTCGCCGGCAACCTTGAGGGCGCCCGGGTGCTGGACGTGGTCCGCCGCGGCAAATTCCTCTGGATGCCGCTGGCGGACACGCCCATGCCAAACTCTGCCCCCGCCGTCGCACTCATGGCCCACCTTGGCATGTCCGGTCAGCTGCTGATGCAGGACCCCGGCGTTCCGGACGAAAAACACCTCAAGGTCAGGCTCCGGCTCAGCCCCGCCGACGGCATGCCCGATCAGCTCCGGTTCGTGGACCAGCGCATCTTCGGCGGCCTGTTCCTCACGTCGCTGATCCCCACTGACGATGGCGGGCCCGGCGGCCTGGCCGAAACGCCGCTGCCGCTCATCGCCGAGGAAGCCTCGCACATTGCCCGGGACCCGCTGGACCCCTGGTTCTCCTTCGACGATTTCTACCGGCGCCTGCGGGCACGCAAAACCGGGCTCAAGCGGGCCCTGCTGGACCAGGGGCTGGTCTCCGGGATCGGCAACATCTACGCGGACGAGGCCCTGTGGACGGCGCAGCTGCACTATGCCCGGCCCACCGACACCCTGCGCCGCGCCGACGCGCTGCGGCTGCTCGACGCCGCCCGCGGGGTCATGACGGATGCGCTGGCCGCTGGCGGCACGAGCTTCGATTCGCTCTACGTCAACGTCAACGGGGCCTCCGGGTACTTCGACCGGTCCCTGAACGCCTATGGCCGGGAGGGCCAGGAGTGCAAGCGCTGCGCCGCCGCGGGCCGGGTCAGCCTGATGAAGCGGGAACAGTTCATGAACCGTTCCTCGTACACCTGCCCCGTCTGCCAGCCCCGGCCCCGGAACGGCCGCTGGTAGGGGGAGTTCGGCCGTAGTGCCCGGCCAGCCTCGCCAGGCCCTCGTCAAGCGAAACGGCGGGGACCCAGTCGAGGAGTTCCCGGGCCTCGCGCTGGTCGAACCAGTGGGCGGTGGAGAGCTGCTCAGCGAGGAACCTGGTCATCGGCGGCTCCCCAGCCCGGCCGGTCCAGGACCATGCCTTCTCTATCACCGATCCTGCAGCACGCGCGAGGCTGCCCGCCACCGCCCACGAGGGCGCAGGGACGCCGCCCGCGGCGCAAATGCCCGCCAACAGCTCGCCGACAGGGCGGGGTTCGCCATTGCTGACCACGAGCGCCCGGCCGTGGATGTACTCCATGCGGTGCAGCGCGGCGACGATGGCCGCAGCGGCGTTGTCCACGTAGGTGGTGTCGATCAAGGCTGCACCGGCGTCGAGCAGCGGCAGCCGGCCGCGGCCGGCACGGTCCAGCACCCGTTCCACTAGTTGCGTGTCGCCGGGGCCCCAGACGATGTGCGGGCGCACCGCCGCGACCCGGAAGTCCGGCGCGTCCGCGGCCAGCGCCAGCAGTTCGGCCTCGGCCTTGGTGCGGGAGTAGTCGCCGTGCGCGCGGACCGGGTCCGCCGGCCCGGCGCCCAGCCCGGCGATGGCGGTCCCGGAGTTGGCCACGGAGGGGGAGGAGACGAACACCAGGTCCCGCACACCGGCCTGGCGTGCGGCCCGGAGCAGGCGGCGCGTGCCTTCGACATTCACTTCATCGAACTCCGCCGCGCGGCCGGTGAAGGAGACCTTCGCGGCCAGGTGGATGACGCCCTCGGCGCCGGCGACGGCCCGGCGGACGGCGTCCTGGTCCGCAACGGAGCCGGAGAGGTCCGCGGCGCCTTCGACGCCGGAGGGGCGGCGCTGGAACGTGGTGACGGCGTGGCCCTGCCCCACCAGCAGCCGGGCCACTTCGCGGCCGAGCAGGCCGCTCGCGCCGGTGACGAGGACCTTCACGGCGTGCCCGGACGGCCGCCGGCCAGCACCTTTGACGCCCACCTGGACAGGCGGGTCCTGTCGATCTTGGCGTTGTGGCGGATATCGGTCGGCTGAGACGGGACGGCGAGCACGGCGGAGACGCTGACGCCTGCCACCCGGGCGGCGTCCCGTACGCGGCCTGCCAGGTGCGGCGCGGCGGGGCCGGCCCGGCGGACCGGCGGAACGGTGTCGACGACGGCGACGACGGCCTGGGTCCCGGACGGGCCGACCCCGACGACGGCGGCCATCCCGACGTCGTCCAGGCGTTCGATGGCCTGCTCGGCGCCCACGGGCGTCACCACAGCACCCGGCGCCGTGACGACGTGCGCGAGGCGTCCTTCCACCCAGAGCCGGCCGGCGGCGTCGAAGTGCCCGACGTCTCCGGTGCGGTGCCATCCCGCCGTGCGGACGCTCTCACGCTGGGTCAGCCAGAGCCTGTCGTAGGCTTCCTTCACATGCGGGGCGCTGACAAGGATCTCACCGCTGACGCCCGCCTCCGTGACGGGACGGTTCCCGGGTGCGGTGCCGTCTGCGGCGAGCGGGATAACGGCCACATAGGAGCCGTGCACCGGCCAGCCCACGCACACGCCGTTGCCGGCCCCGGCCATGGTTCCGGCGGCGGCGTCGGCCCCGGCGTCGCGGATCTGTTCGAGGCTGATGTCGGTGACGGGCAGCGCCTCGGTCATCCCGTACGGGGTGTGCAGCGAGGCCCGGGGCAGCAGCCGCTGCACCTCGGCGAGGAGGGGTTCGGGGACGGGCGCGCCGGCGGAGAGCAGCAGCTCCACCCGCCCCAGGGCCTGGTGCCCGGCCGGGCTTAGGCCGTCCTGGGTCGCGAGGACGTTGCGCAAGGCCGCGGGGGAGGCGAAAATCACCGTGGCGTCGATGGCCGCGGCGGCGGCCGCCAGCGTCCCGGCCGTCAGGGTGCGGGGCATGGTGACGTCCATGGCGGGCGTCACCGACACGGCTCCGAGCGCCGGTCCCAGCAGGGCGAACGGCGCGAAGCCCGCAACCAGGCGTGCGCCCGGGCGGATCCCCAGCGTTGTGGCGACGGTATCCCGCATCGCGGCCAGTTGCCGGTGGGTGTAGAGCACGCCCTTGGCGGGACCGGTGGAGCCGGAGGTGAAGAGCACGGCGGCGGGGGCATCCGGGTCCGGAGCCAGGGCCGGATCCGGGCAAGGGAGTTCCGGGCTGGTTCCGCGGCGGCGGAGGGCGGCGAGGGAGGTTTCGACGGCGAGGAGGCGGCGCCGGGCGGCCGGCAGGTCCCGGACACTGATGCGCCGTCCCGGCCAGCCGAGTACCGAGGCAGCCGCCAGCGCCTTGCCGATTCCGATGAGGAAATCCGGGGTGGCGCCCTTGACGGCACGGCTCAGGCCGCGGGTGCCCAGGCCCGCGTCGGCCACGACGACCACCGCGCCGAGCCGCAGGCAGGCATAGAGGACCACGGTCAAGTCCACGCCCGGAGGGACCATCAGGCTTACCCGGCTGCCGTGCCCCACACCGATTTCCCGCAGGCCGGCGGCGAGGGCGGCGATATTCTGTTCCAGCTCCCGCCAGCTGAGCGAGCGGGCGACGCTGCCGTCCGCTGCCATTTCCGCGACGGCGGCATCCCCGGCTGTGGGTCCCGCGGCCAGTGCGGTGAGCGGCGCCCAAAGCGGCGGGACCCCGGTGCCGGGACCATCGGTGCCGGGCTCCAGGGGCTCGGCCCCGTCTTCCGGCGTCGAGTATTCCGGCAGCGGCCCGTCGGTCGGGGCGTCGGCCGGTCCATCGGTCGGGGCGTCGATGCGCAGAAGGCCGTGGTCGCTGTCCCGGCCGCACTCGGCAAGCCACTCGAAGACGGGGGCGGCGATGTCCCGGTCTTCCGCGACCAGGTGGCCGGCACCCTCAAAGCGGTGAACTTTCGCGTCCGGCAGCCGGCTGATGAGGTCCTTGAGGTACCGGTCGGAAAAGATCGGATCCCGTGGGCCCCAGAGCATCAGGGCCGGAACCCCCAACCCGCGCACCCCTTCCGCGACGCGGCTAAGCGTCGGGAAGCTCGGATGGGACGCGTCGGCGGGAATGTCAGCGACAAAGTTCCCTACGCCGGCGCGGCGGTCGGCGCCGCGGTAAGGGGCCATGAAGGCGCTGCGGACATCCGCGGCGAGCGCCGGGTGGGCCAGGGAATGCGTCACGCGCAGGAAGGTGTCCGACGTCGTCGTCCCCCAGCGGTGCACGGCGGGGTGCAGGGCGAGCCGCAGCGCCGGCGGGATCTGGGAGGCGGAGGGCTGGTGGACGGCGGTGTTGGTCAGCACCACTCCCGCGAGCTGCTGCGGATGTGCCACGGCCCAGCCGAGGCTGATCACGCCGCCCCAGTCGTGGCCGACGGTGACCACCGGCCCGTCCAGTCCGAGCGCGGCGGTGAGGTCGCCGAGGTCGTTGATCCGGTCCTCCAAGCGCCGGAACGTGCCGGTGCGCTCGGAGAAGCCCATATCCAGCTGGTCCACCGCCACCACGCGCCACGGATGTGCGGGGTCGGATCCGGCGCCCAGCAGGGTCCGCCACAGGTAGGACCACGTCGGGTTGCCGTGCACGCACAGCAGGGTGCCGGCAGGAGTCAGGCCGCGGCGCGCGAGCTGGGCACCGTTGTCGAGCAGGTGCCAGCGGCGCACGGTTCCGGGCCCGTCCACGGCGGAGGTGGACGCCACATCGATTTCGCGCGACCACTCGGGGTCGACGCCGGGCCAGTCGGCGGCTACCAAACGATTTCCACCATGGCGGTGTTCAGACCGGAACCGACGCCCATGCACAGCACGCGGTCCCCGGCTGCGAGAGTCTGCGCTTCGGCAGCGAGGGTCATTGGGAGGGAAGCCGGGCCCACATTGCCCCAGTGCGGGAACGTGATCGGCACCTTGTCCGGGTCCAGGTCAATGGCGTCGATGATGGCCTGGGTATAGGCATTGCTCACCTGGTGCGTGACGTAGCGGTCCATCGAACCCCAGTCCCACTCCGGCTGGGCCTCGTGCCAGGCGTCCACCACAAGCTGCAGGCCGCCCTCGAGCAGGCCCTTGGTGTCCGTGGCCATGCCGTCGATGCCGCCCACGCACAGTTCATGGTGTTCGGTGCCGGCGCGCATCACGCCGCCGAGGATGCGGTGGGCCCCCGAGTGCTGGTCCGCCGGGCCCAGGACGGCCGCAGCGGCTCCGGAGCCGAGGGTCAGTGTGGCGAACTCGCGGTTGAAGTCCTCGCGCGTCGTCTCGGGCCGCTGCAGCCGGGCCAGGGTGGCCTCCTGCGTTGCCTGGGCATCCTCACCGTTGACGATCATCGCGTACTTGATCTGTCCGGAATCGATCATGTTGGCCGCCAGGGTCATGCCGTTGACGAATCCGAGGCAGGCGTTGGCCAGATCAAAGTTCATGGCCGACGACGGCAGGCTGAGCCCGTGGTGGATCTTCACCGCTACGGACGGTTCGAGGTTTCGCCGCGTAACGGAGGTGTTGATGAGCAGGCCAATCTCGGACGCTTCGACACCGGACTCGGCCAGGGCCTTTGCGCCCGCCTCGATGGCGGCGTCGTCGAACGATGTCCCGGGCGCCCACCAGCGCCGGTGCGTGATGCCTGCCACCCGTTCCAGCAGCTTTGGGGGGACCCTCAGCCGCCGCAGGGTCGAAGCCAACCTGCGGTCGAAATCCATGGAACTCACGATCGTCGGAGCTTCGACGCTGCTCACCGAGAGTAAGGCGGTGTTGCTGTGCCGGAATGTTGCGTTGCCTACCAAAATCAAGCCCCTGTTCACGTCCGTCCTGCGCTTCGGCGGTTTACCGCACCCTCGAGCGCAAGCCCAAGAGCTTAACTATGCCCGGTGGAGGTCAGTTCCTGCATATTCTGCGGCAAAAGCCGCGGCATTGCACGGGTTCTGCGCGGACTTGTCGCTACGCCGCAGTAGATTGGAAGTATCCGGGGCCGTCCCGAACACCCGCGTCCGTCCGAATCAAGTATTCGTCGAACAGTGGGCCCAGCCCGCCGACCAGGAGAACCGAAGCACCTTGCACCTCAAGAGTCTGACCGTCCGGGGATTCAAGTCGTTCGCCTCAGCGACGACCTTTGAATTCGAGCCGGGCGTCACCGCCGTGGTGGGCCCCAACGGTTCGGGTAAATCCAACGTCGTGGACGCGCTGGCCTGGGTCATGGGCGAACAGGGAGCCAAGACCCTCCGCGGCGGCAAGATGGAGGACGTGATCTTCGCGGGCACCTCGGGCCGGCCGCCGCTGGGGCGGGCCCACGTCTCGCTGACAATCGACAACAGCGACGGCGCCCTGCCGATCGAATACAGCGAAGTAACGATCTCGCGGACCCTGTTCCGGACCGGCGGCTCGGAATACGCCATCAACGGCGCCGGCTGCCGGCTGCTCGATATCCAGGAGCTGCTCTCCGACTCCGGCCTTGGCCGCGAGATGCACGTGATTGTGGGCCAGGGCCAACTGGACAAGGTTCTGCACGCCACCCCCGAGGACAGGCGCGGCTTCATCGAAGAGGCCGCCGGCATCCTCAAACACCGCCGCCGCAAGGAAAAGACGGTCCGCAAACTCGAGGCCATGCAGGCCAACCTGTCCAGGCTCAGCGATCTCACCGGCGAAATCCGGCGGCAACTGACCCCGCTGGGCAAGCAGGCGGAAGTGGCCCGGCGTGCCCAGAGCGTCCAGTTCGAGGTCCGCGACGCCCGCTCACGCCTCCTGGCCGACGACCTCGTCCAGCTGCAGTCCGCGTTGGCGCAGGACGTCGCGGATGAATCGGCGCTCAAGGCCCGCCGCGGCGTCGTCGAACGCGACCTCGACGCCGGACGGCAGCGCCAGGCGGTCCTCGAACGGCTAGCCGCCGAGGCCACGCCCGCGCTGAACGCCGCGCGGGAGAACTGGTACTCACTCTCCACCGGGCGCGAACGGCTCCGTTCGCTCGGCTCGCTCGCCGAGGAGCGCCGCCGGCTGCTTGGCGCCGCGGACGCGACTCCCGACACCGGCCGGGATCCGGACCAGCTGGAAGTCCAGGCCGCCCGCGTCCGCGACGAGCAGGCCGGGCTGGAAGGGCAGATCCTGGACCGGACGGAGGCCCTGGGCGCAGCGACAGCAGCCAAACAAGATGCCGAACAGGCCGCCGCCGCCGAGGACAAGCGGCTCGCGGCCCTGCTCCGGGCCGCCGCGGACCGGCGCGAAGGCCTGGCAAAGCTCGCCGGGCAGGTCGGCGCGGCCCGATCCCGCGTCGAGTCGGCCCAATCTGAGCTGGGACGCCTCCGCGAATCGCAGAAGGCCGGCGAGGAACGCCGCCGGCACGCGCACAGTGAGTTCACGGCCCTGGAGACGCAGGTTGCAGGCGTCGAGGACGGCGAGGAATCGCTCGACGCCGATTACGAGGCCGCAAGCGTTGACCTGGACACGGTCATCGCCGAAATTGACGCACTGAAGGCGGCCGAGCGTGAGGGTGAGCGGGAACGCGGCGCCCTCGTGGCCCGCCGCGATGCCCTCCAGCTCGGACTGAACCGCAAGGACGGCTCCGGGCACGTGCTCGGCGCGGCCGCGGGGAACCTGGCGGCTGGGGTCTTGGGCTCCCTCGCGTCCATGATCACCGTGGAGGCCGGATTCGAGGCAGCCATCGCCGCCGCACTCGGCACTGCGTCCGACGCCGTGGTGGTCCGGGACCCGGAGACGGCTGCCGCCGCCGTGCGGCTGCTACGCGAGGACGACGCCGGCCGCGCCGCGCTGCTGCTCGCCGACGTTCCGGCCGGAGCTTCGCAGCTGTTGGCGAATGCGCTAACCGGCGCGAGCACACTTCCAGCGGGCGCTCGCTGGGCGGCGGAGCTGGTTTCGGCTGCGGACCCGGACGCCGCCCGCTTGCCGCTGGCCGCCCTGCTGGCGGGCGTCGCCGTCGTCGAGGACCTGGACGCCGCGGCGCAGCTAATCGCGGGCCGCCCCGACCTCACGGCCGTGACCCGGGCCGGGGACATCTTTACCGCGCTGACCGTGACCGGCGGATCCGCGTCGGCGCCGTCGCTGCTGGAAGTCCAGGCCGCCGTCGACGACGCCGCCGCGAAACTGGCCGCCGTCACCGCCGGGCTCGAACGCAATCGCTTCGCCCTTGCAACCGCCCGGGCCCGGCGCGCCGAGGCCCAGGACCGGGCGGACGCGGCCCTCGCGAAACTCCACGATTCCGACGCGAAACTTGCCGCCGTCGCCGAACGCCTGGGCCACCTGAACGCGGTGCTGCGCAGCGCCGTGGGGGAGAGTGAGCGCCTGGCCGCCTCCCTCGCCAGGGCCGAGGCCCAGATTGTCAGCGAACAGGACGCCCTGGAAGCCGTGACGGCACGGCTCGCCGCGGCCACCGAGGCCCCCGAGGAACAGGAACCCTCGCCGGAGCACCGCGACGCCCTGGCACTGGCCGCCTCACTGGCCCGCACGGCCGAAATGGAGGCCAGGCTCGCCCTGCGCAGCGCCGAGGAACAGCTCACGGCCACCCGCAACCGGGCGGCCTCGCTGGAACGGGCCGCCGCCACCGAACGCCGCGCCCGCGAGGAAGCCGCCGAACGGGCCCGCCGCCGCCGGCTCCAGGCCGGGCGGGCCGCCGCCGTCGCCGTCGCCGTACAGCAGATCATCGGGTTCATCGACGTGTCCGTGGAGCTCGCCAGCCGGGCGCGGGACAGCGCCGAGGAACGCAAGGAGTCGATGGACCGGGAGCTTGCCGCGGTCCGCAGCGGCAACGACGCCCTGGCCCGCGAACTGGCCGAGCTCACCGACTCCGTGCACCGCGACGAGCTCGCCCGCACGCAACAGCGGCTGCGGATCGAGGCCTTGGAACTCAAAAGCGTGGAGGAGCTCGGGCTGACCGCCGAGCAGCTCGTGGCCGACTTCGGGCCGGACCGTCCCGTCCCGGTCCCGGCCGACGACTCGGCGGACAAATGGGCCGCCCTGCGCGCCCCGGTGGACGAGGACGGCCGCGAGATTTCCGCGGGCAAGCCCTTCGTCCGGGCCGAGCAGGAAAAACGGCTCAAACGCGCCGAACGCGACCTCGCGGCCCTCGGCAAGGTCAACCCGCTGGCGCTCGAGGAGTTCGCCGCGCTCGAGGAGCGCCACCAGTTCCTCGCCACCCAGCTCGAAGACCTGAAGTCCAGCCGCAAGGATCTGCTGGACATCATCAAGGAAGTCGACGACCGCGTCCAGAAGGTCTTCGCCGAGGCCTTCGATGACACCTCCCGGCAGTTTGTCCGCGTCTTCGCCCGGTTGTTCCCCGGGGGCGAAGGCCGGCTGGTCCTGACCGACCCGTCCGACATGCTCACCACCGGGATCGAGGTGGAAGCCCGCCCGGCCGGCAAGAAAATCAAACGGCTCTCGCTGCTCTCCGGCGGCGAACGTTCCCTGACGGCGGTGGCGCTGCTGGTGGCCATCTTCAAGGCACGCCCCTCGCCCTTCTACGTCATGGACGAGGTCGAGGCGGCGCTCGATGACACCAACCTGGGCCGGCTCATCACCATCTTCGAAGAGCTCCGCGAGTCCAGCCAGCTGATCGTCATCACGCACCAGAAGCGCACCATGGAAGTCGCCGACGCCCTCTACGGCGTCACAATGCGCGGCGACGGCGTCTCCACGGTGATCAGCCAGCGGCTGAGTGTGGAGATCTAGCCAGCGCGGACGTCCAGGCAGCGGAGACCTGGCCGGCGCGGACGCCTAGACGGAACGAAAACGCTGGCCACGGCCCATTTGGGGTTTGTGAGAAGCTAGGGGAGTGAACGACATCCTCCCCATTATTCTGCCCATTCTCGCTGTCCTGGTGGTCATCGGTGTGCTGATCCCGGTGCTCATGAAGACCCGGAAGAGCACCAAGACCTATTCCGGCACGCGTGACGCAAACGACCCCGTGCAGGGCCCGGGAGCCGGGACCCTTGTGGAGGACCGTCCCGCGGCGGCGGCGCCGGCAGGAACGCCGCCGGACGCCGTCGAGCTCGAAGAACCAAGGGTCGAGGTGCCGGACGACGCCGCCGGCCTGGAAACCGTGCCGGTGGAAACCCCGCTGCCGGTGGCCGGACGCCTGACCCGGCTGCGGGAGCGGCTGGTCAAGTCCAACAACGTCCTGGGCAAGGGGCTCCTGGCCCTGCTCTCGGCGGACAAGATCGATGAAAATGTCTGGGACGAGGTCGAGGAGACCCTCCTCCTGGCCGATCTCGGCACCGAACCGACCATGCAGCTCGTGGACGCGCTCCGCGAACGCGTCAAGGTGATCGGTACGCGGGACCCCGAGCACGTCAAGGCACTGCTCCGGGAAGAACTCATCAAGCTCGTGGACCCCACCATGGACCGGGGCCTGAACGTCGAGCGCCATGCCGACAAGCCCGCTGTCATGATGGTGGTCGGCGTCAACGGCGTCGGCAAAACCACCACCGTGGGCAAGCTCGCCCGCGTGCTCGTGGCCGAGGACAAGGACGTGCTGCTTGGCGCCGCCGACACCTTCCGCGCCGCCGCCGCCGAGCAGCTGGCCACGTGGGGCCAGCGCGTCGGCGTGCCCACCGTGAAGTCGGACATCGACGGCGCGGACCCGGCCTCCGTGGCGTACGAGGCCGTCAAGGCCGGCATCGACCAGGAAGTCGACGTCGTCATGATCGACACCGCGGGGCGCCTGCAGAACAAGGTGGGCCTCATGGACGAGCTCAGCAAGGTCAAGCGGGTCATCGAAAAGCTTGCCGAGGTGGACGAGGTGCTGCTGGTCCTGGACGCCACCACCGGGCAGAACGGACTCAACCAGGCCCGGGTGTTCTCCGAGGTCGTGAACATCACCGGGATTGTCCTGACCAAGCTGGACGGCACCGCCAAGGGCGGGATCGTCGTCGCCATCCAGAAGTCCCTCGGCGTCCCGGTCAAACTGATCGGCCTGGGCGAAGGCGCCGATGATCTCGCGCCGTTCGACGCCGAAGCCTTCGTGGATGCGCTGCTGAACTGATACTCCCAAACCCAAGTAGCTCGCAGCAGGGGCCGTTTTGAGCGTTCAAAACGGCCCCTGCTGCGAGCCAGTTGGGTATTAGGGGGATTGGGGATCTAGTACTTGAAGTTCAGGACCGTCACTGTTCCGGCGGTCAGCTTGAACTGCTGGGTCTGGGACTTGTATGCGAAGCCGGGCACCGTGGCGCGCTTGGCGACGGGCTGGGGCTCGGTCTTGGCGCCGTCGATGACAGTCTGGTTCTCGGCCGAGTAGCTGGGGCCGCTGAGCTGGGTCATGGTCCCGGTGACGGGCTTTCCCGGGAGGTTCAGGGTGACGTCGGTCTGCGCGGCCTTTTCGGGGTCATTTTCATTGATGATCACCACGCTGGTGCTGCCGTCCGCGTTCTGCAGCGCGTAGCTAAACGCCAGGCCGCCGCCGGAGCTGTTCAGTTTCATGAACTTGCCGGCCTCGAGCTCGGCCACCATGGAGAGGCCGAAGAAGTTGGCCCGGCCGGACATCTGGCCGTTGCCGAACGGGTAGGCGCCAGCACTGCAGATGGCGGACAGGGGCGGGCCGCCCTTGCACGTCAGCAACGAGCTGTGGTAGCTGATTCGGGTGATGCCCAGCTGGGCGGCGGTGAGGGCATAGTCTGCCGCCCACAGCGCTGATGCGTGGGTACGGGAGGTTTCGTTGGAACCGGGGCACGCCGAGATCCCGGTTTCCGGAATCCAGGTTTCCAGGCCCGCGGCCTGACCCACCGCGAGGGCCGCCTTCTGGTACTCGATGGCACGGTCGTGCATCTGCTGGCTCATTGCGTTAGCCAGCGTGGGCGAGTCCTGGGGCAAGCTGGCGTCACAGTTGGAAAGCGGGTAGTGGTGGAACGTCAGGATCTTCTTCTGCGGAAGGTCCGCATCGACGAAGGGCTTCCACCACTTCGAGTCAAAGGCGCCAGGTCCGGAGATGGGCACGTTGGGCGCCACTGCATAGATTGCGGTCGCGTACTCCTTCAGTTCCCGTATGTACTGCTCCAGGCTGTAGCCGTCGGTCTTGACGTCGTTGAAGACGAATCCGTTGGGCTCGTTGCCCACGGTGATGCTGAGCAGCCGGTCGCCGAGGATCTGCGAGGCATTCTTGACCATGTCCGCGGCCCGGGCCGGGTTGAAGTGGCCCAGGTCCACCGTGAGGGTGACCTTGGCATCACCGGCCTCCAGGAGAGTCTTCAGTCGGGTCAGGTCTGCCGGTCCCACGGCCTTGACCGGGTGGGTCTTGTCGCCCTTGTAATCGGCTGGTATTGCCTCGCCTGTGGACGTCCAGAAAAAGCGCCGGTCCACGGCGTTGCCGCCGAAGCGCAGGACCGGCTGGTCTAGCTCCTTGAGAAGCTTCACCATCGACGCGTTATCGCTGCTGAGGTCGGGATCGGCGAGGTCCGTGGCCTCCAGCGAGATCCCCATTGCGCCCTTGTTCAGCGAAGTGCCCACGAGATCGTTGGAGACACCGACCTTGAGGGGCTCAACTTTCTCCAGCGGCGACCCGGCCGGCGGACCCGGCTGTTTGTAATAGGTGACCGTCGGTCCCACCTCGGCCGGGGCGAGCGCCGTAGGCGATGACGACTGGGCCGTCTCGGAAGGAGCAGGCGGGGCCGGCGTCGGGCTTCCGAGGGCAAGGGGAAGCACCACTGCAGCTGCCGCGGCCACGGCGACGAATCCGGCGCCGGCGAGGATCCGTGTGCGCTTCCTTTTCCCCGCGCTCGTTCCGGCGCCCTGTCCCGCGCTCTGTCCGGCGCTCTTTTCCGCGCTCTGTCCGGCGTCCGCGGGGTCGGCGGGGTCTGGGCTATCGGCTTTCCCGGGGGAAGAGTCGAATCTGGCCATGGGGAATTACCTCCGGAAGTTTGTTACACGTGCCCCCAGCTTAGCCAAGGAGGGCTGCCTCCGCTGACCCGAAGGTCCGGGACTTGGACCCCGACAAGGATCTGGACATGGTCGCGGACGCGGCACTGGACAGGACCGCGCGCCCGGCGGTCCGGTGGTGGCACCGCCGCAGGTCAGGCGCTTTTCGCTGCGGGCCGGACGAACGTTTCGCGGGCCGGCAACCAGACGGCGGCGGCGGCCAGCAGCATGCCGCCCGTGACGCCGAAGGCCCAGCCGTAGCCCAGGCGGTCCGCCAGGAGCCCGGCCACCACGGGTCCGACGATCGCCCCGCTGTCCGAGGCCATCTGGAAGACGGCCAGGACGCGGCCGCCGGAGCGATCGTTGCCGATCACGTCGGCGATCGCGGCCTGCTGGGCCGGTCCGAGCAGGCCGGAGCCGATCCCGGCGCAAGCGGAGGCGAGCAGGAACCAGGGCAGCTGGTGGGTGAACCCGATGGCCGCCGTGGCCGTGCCGGTGACCAGCAGCCCGGCCAGCAGGAGCGGCTTGCGGCCCAGGGTGTCGGCGAGCCGGCCGGAGAATGTTAGAGCCACCGCGTTTCCGCCCGCGAAGACCGCCAGGGCCCAGCCGGCGGATTCCGGCCCCGCACCGAGCGCCACGACGGCGAAGAGCGGCACGGTGGCCATCCGCACGCCGAAGGTGGCCCAGCCGTTGGCAAAGCTCGAAAACAGGCCGGCCCGGTAGGCGCTGTCCCGCAGCGCGTCCTTCAGTTCCATCGCCGGGGCTGTGGCGCCGGGGTGCCGGGAGGCGGCCGGGACATGGCTGAGCTGGGTCTGCACCACGAGGGCGGCCAGCACCAGGGCGGCCGCGTAGGCAAGGAACGGCACCCGCAGGCCGAAGTTGGCGAGCAGCCCGCCGACGATCGGGCCGCAGACGTTGCCGATCAGGAAGGCGGAGGCATAGGCCCCGGAGACCCGGCCGCGGCTTTCCGGCGGCGCGAGCCGGACCACGAGCGCCATGGACGCCACCGTGAACATCACCGAACCCGCCCCGCCCAGGCCGCGGAACACCAGCAACTGCCAGTAGTTCTGGGCGAAAGCGCACGCCGCCGTCGACGCGGCCACGATCAGCAGCCCGGCCACGTAGACAGGCCGTTCGCCCAGCTTCACGATCAGGGCGCCGCCGGCCCGGGCGAAGACAAGGCGCATGAACGCGAAGATGCTCACGATCACGGCCGCCGCCGTGGCGCCGACGTCGAACGTGGTGGCGAACTGGGGAAGCACTGGGGCCACCAGGCCAAAGCCGATCGCGATCAGGAAGGCCGCCACCAGCATCACCTTGATGTCCCGGGGCAGCCGGGAACGCCCCGGGGCCCGGAAGGGAACCTGGGCAGCGGCGTCGCCGGTGGGGCGGGATGTGTTGGTCATGATGCGTTCGTCCTTGGGCAGATGCGGGGCCGGCTGGCGGCGGCTCGTCAAGCGCGGAATTAATCCGATGAAACATAACCGTAACAAGTGTGAGACGCACCATTTACGTCCGGGAGGTTCTTGTAACAACCCGGCAATGTAAATCCTCCGCCAGCGAAACACGGCCCCGCGAAACTCGATGTAGAACGCAAATAATGCGTTGGGACCGGCGGACTACTCCGCACCTATTGCAAGAGAGGACGTAGACCATGGAACTCACCGCAGGTCTCGTTTGGCTCCTGGTCGCCGCGGCACTCGTGCTGTTCATGACCCCGGGCCTAGCATTCTTCTACGGCGGCATGACCCGCGCCAAGTCGGCTTTGAACATGATGATGATGAGCTTCGTCGCCATTGGAACCGTGAGCATCATGTGGGTCCTTTGGGGCGCCTCGATGGCGACGAGCAACGAAGACAACTTCTTCCAGATCTTCGCCAACCCGTTCAGCCACTTCGGCCTCCACGGCTTCACCGAACCGGCTGATCTGCTCAAGGTCGGCTACGCGGCCACCTTCGCCATCATCACGGTGGCCCTGATCTCCGGCGCAGTCGCGGACCGCGCCAAGTTCTCCGCCTGGGTGGTCTTCACCCCCGTCTGGGCAACCCTCGTCTACGCGCCGATGGCCTTCATGGTCTGGGGCGGCGGACTCTTCTCCGCCAGTGGCTGGTTCGGCCAGACGTTCGCGCCGGTCATCGACTTCGCCGGCGGCACCGTGGTCCACATCAACGCCGGCGTCGCCGGCCTGATCCTGGTCCTGATCATCGGTAACCGCAAGGGCTTCGGCAAGGACCCGAACCACCGCCCGCACAATATTCCGTTCGTCATGCTCGGCGCCGCAATCCTGTGGTTCGGCTGGTTCGGCTTCAACGCCGGTGCCGCCGCCACTGTGGAGCAGGCCGGCCTGATCTGGATCAACACCCTGGCAGCCCCGGCCGCCGCCATGCTCGGCTGGCTCGCCGTGGAACGCTTCCGCGACGGCCACCCGACCTCCCTCGGTGCCGCCTCCGGCGTGGTGGCCGGCCTGGTTGCCATCACCCCGGCCTGCGCCAACGTCTCCCCGCTGGGTGCGATCGCCCTCGGCGTCGCTGCCGGCGTGGCCTCCGCGCTCGCCGTCGGCCTGAAGTTCAAGTTCGGCTACGACGACTCGCTCGACGTCGTCGGCGTCCACCTCGTCTCCGGTGTTGTCGGCACCGTGGCAATCGGCTTCCTGGCCACCCCGACCCAGGGCACCGCGGGCCTGTTCTACGGCGGCGGCACCACGCAGCTGGTGGCCCAGAGCCTCGCGGCGCTGATGGCCATCGTCTTCACCGCCGTGATGACGTTCATCATCGCCTTCCCGATCCACAAGCTCATGGGCTTCCGGGTCTCCCAGGAACAGGAAGTCGTCGGTGTGGACCTGAGCCTGCACGCAGAGACCGCCTACGAGTTCGGCGTCGGCGGGCAGGGCGGCAGCTTCCAGCCGCTGCACGAACTGATCACCGGCAAGCCGATGGGCGAAGAGGAACTCTCCGAGGTCCCGATGGGCGCCGCGTCCAACGGCAAGCAGAACGCAACGGGTAAGGAAAGTGTGGGGGCATGAAACTGATCACGGCAATCGTCCGACCGGAAAAGCTTGAGGCTATTCGCGAAGGCCTGGAAGCCTACGGTGTGCAGGGCCTCACCGTCAGCGCAGCCAGCGGCTACGGCCGGCAGCGCGGCTACACCGAGGTGTACCGCGGGGCCGAATACAATGTGGACCTCCTGCCCAAGATCCGGGTAGAAGTCCTGGCCACCGACGAACAGGCGGACGACATCCTGGATGTCATCATCGCCAGTTCAAACACCGGCCGCGCCGGGGACGGCAAGGTCTGGACGATGGATGTGTTCGAGGCTGTCAGGGTCCGCACCGGAGAGCGCGGTTCGGCAGCGATCTAGCTGCTCCCGCTCCACTCCCGCAACGGGAGACTGACACAGGAACGGATACAGCGGCGCTGACACTGCGGGCCGGATGCCCCAAAGGCATCCGGCCCGCTTTGTCGTCTGGTGCCAGCCCTGACGCTGCGCCGGTTGCCAGCCCTGCTGGTCCGGTGCTGCACCGGTGCTACGCCGGCCAGCCCTCCGGCCCCGGGGTCCCGGCCGGGTACTCCTCCAGCGGGACATGCCCGGCGGTCCAGGACTTCAGCACCGGCGCCAGGATGCGCCAGCAGTCCTCGGCGGTGTCTGCCCGCACCGAGAGCAGCGGATCGCCGGTCAGGACGCCCTCCAGCACTTCGCCGTAGGGGAGGAGCTCGGAAGCGCTCAGCTCGGCCTGCAACGTGGCCCGGTCCAGGCTCAGGACATCGCCCGGGCTGTTCACGTCGACGTCGAACTGCAGCGTGTCCGGGCCAAAACCGATCCGCAGCTGGTTGGGGGCGTCCACGCCGGTGAACCCCTTCGGCAGGTGCGGCACCGGCCGGAAAGTCACCACGGCCTCCTTGCGTTTGGTGTCCAGCGCCTTGCCCGAGCGCAGGATGAACGGCACGCCCTGCCAGCGCCAGTTGTCGATCTCCACCTGCACCTCGGCGAGGGTCTCGGTGCCCCTGGAGGCGTCCACGCCGTCCTCCTTGGCATAGTCCGGAACCTTGCGGCTGTTGATGGAACCGGCGGTGTACCGTGCCCGGCGGGTGTTCTGGCGGTACGGGGCCTTGATGCTGCTGGCCCGCAGCACCGTGGCCACGGCATCGCGGAGGTCCCGTTCGTCCACGGAGGCCGGCGGCTCGATGGCCATGAGGGCCATGATCTGCAGCAGATGGCTCTGGATCATGTCGCGGAGGGCGCCGGCACCGTCGTAGTAGCGGGCACGGCCTTCGAGGGCGAGGTCCTCGTCGAAAATGATCTCGACCTTTTCGATGTGCTGCCGGTTCCACACGGGCTCCAGGAACGTGTTAGCGAAGCGCAGGCCAAGGATGTTCAGGACGGTCGCCTTGCCGAGGAAGTGGTCCACCCGGTGGATGTGGTCCTCCGGGACCAGCGCGGCCAGTGTCTTGTTCAGGTGCTGTGCGGATTGCTCGTCCGAGCCGAACGGCTTCTCCATGACCAGGCGGGTGCCCGCGGGCACGTCCTCCGGGGCCAGGGCCTCGCAGGCGAGCTGGCTGACGTGCGGCGGCAGGGCGAAGTAGACGGCTACGGGGCCTTCCAGCTGCGCGAGCAAGCCGGCGAGCTGGCCCTTGGCCGTGACATCGAGCTGGTGGTAGGTGCTCTCCTGGCGGATCCGCTTGAGTTCCCCCTTGCCGTGCGCATCGGCCTTCGAGTTCTCGTCCGCGAAGGACTCCTCGATCCGGCCCAGCCACTGCTCCGGCGTCCAGGGGTCCGATCCCGCTCCTGCCAGGGTGAGGCCGTCGGCGCGGCCCCGGGCCACCAGGCGGGCCAGCCCTGGCAACAGGAGCCTGCCCGTAAGATCGCCGGAGGCACCAAGGATGAGCAGGGTTTTTACAGTTGTTTGGCTGGTCACCTAAGCCAGCATGCCATCTTGAAGGCGCATATTGGTACCCTAGATAGTCGAGTCCCGTTGTCGAGGCGGTTCGTTCAGGCGAACACCAGTCGCGACGCTGGCGTGCCGCTCCGGCCGCCATCTGTAGATCCACTGAAAGAAGTGCACGGCGCGTGTTCAATTCACTCTCTGACCGGTTGACAGCAACCTTCAAGAATCTGCGTGGCAAAGGCCGCCTGACCGAGGCGGACGTTGACGCCACAGTCCGCGAGATCCGGCGTGCCCTCCTGGACGCCGATGTCGCAGTGCCCGTGGTCCGGGAGTTCACCGGCCGCGTGCGCGAGCGTGCCCTCGGCGCCGAAGTCTCCGGCGCGCTGAACCCAAGCCAGCAGATCGTGAAGATCGTCAACGAGGAGCTTGTTGAGATCCTCGGTGGCGAGACCCGCCGGATCCGCCTCGCCAAGACCGGACCCACCATCATCATGCTGGCCGGCCTGCAGGGCGCCGGTAAGACCACCCTGGCCGGCAAGCTCTCCAAGTGGCTCAAGGCCCAGGGCCACAGCCCCATGCTGGTGGCGTGTGACCTCCAGCGCCCCAACGCCGTCACCCAGCTGCAGGTGGTCGGCCAGCGCGCCGGCGTGCCCGTGTTCGCCCCGCACCCGGGCGCCACGTCCACCGAGCTGGACCACCCTGCCGGCGACCCGGTCGCCGTCGCCCGTGCCGGCGTCGAGGAAGCCAAGCGCACCCTTCACGACGTCGTGATCGTGGACACCGCCGGCCGCCTTGGCATCGACGCCGAGATGATGGAGCAGGCGCGTCAGATCCGCCGCGCGATTGTCCCGAACGAAGTCCTGTACGTGATCGACTCCATGATCGGCCAGGACGCCGTCAACACGGCCATGGCGTTCGATGAGGGCGTCAACTTCACCGGCATTGTGCTCTCCAAGCTCGACGGCGACGCCCGCGGCGGTGCGGCGCTGTCCGTCACGTCGGTGACCGGCAAGCCTGTCATGTTCGCGTCCACCGGCGAAGGCCTGGACGACTTCGAGCTCTTCCACCCGGACCGCATGGCCTCGCGCATCCTGGACATGGGTGACGTCCTCACCCTGATCGAGCAGGCCGAGAAGTCCTGGGACAAGGATGAAGCCGCCCGGATGGCGAAGAAGTTCGCCGACCAGGAAGATTTCACCCTGGATGACTTCCTCGCCCAGATGCAGCAGATCCGCAACATGGGCTCCATGAAGAAAATGCTCATGATGATGCCCGGCGCGCAGAACATCCGCCAGCAGCTGGAGCAGTTCGACGAGCGCGAGATCGACCGGGTCGAGGCCATTGTCCGGTCGATGACCCCGCACGAGCGCGTGGCCCCGAAGATCATCAACGGCTCCCGCCGGGCTCGCATTGCCCGCGGTTCCGGCGTCCACGTCTCGGAGGTCAACGGACTCCTGGAGCGCTTTGCCCAAGCCCAGAAGATGATGAAGAAGATGGCCGCCGGCGGCGGGATGCCCGGCATGCCGGGGATGCCCGGCATGGGCGGCGGGGGCGGTGCCCGGAAGGGCGCCAAGTCCGCGCCCAAGAAGAAGGCCCGCTCCGGCAACCCGGCCAAGGCTGCGCAGGAACTGCGTGACGCCGAGGCCCGGCGCGCCGCCGGCCCCAAGGCCCTGCCCACCGGAGCATCGTTCGGCCAGCAGGGCGGCGACTTCGATCCGTCCCAGCTGAACCTGCCCAAGGGCTTCGATAAGTTCCTCGGCGGCAGCAAATAGCCGCACCTGCTGGGCGCCGCCGGGACTGTGTCGCCGGCGGCATCAGCACTGACGTGCCATAGGGTTAGACAATGTTCAAGCAGCGCGTAGTCTTCGTCCACGGGGATGGCAGCTTCGGTGCCGCGGCGTGGCCAAAGCAGCACGGCATGGCGCTGGACTACGACGCCCTGTTCCTGCGGCGGCACGGGTTCGACGCCGTCGCGGAACCGCTCGAATCCAACTTCGCCGCCGACGCCGCAATAGTGCTCGCGTCGCTGGCAGACGACGGCCGCGGCGAGGCCGGCGGTCACGTGGTGGCCCATTCGCAGGGCGCGATCGCCGCGATGATGGCCGCCGTCGAACGGCCCGACCTCGTCCAGTCGCTGACCCTGGTGGAACCTGCCTGCCTGTCCTTGACCGCTGAGCTCCCGGCCACCGCCGCGCACCGGGCGCTCATGCAGCCGCTCTTCGACGTCCGGCACAACCTCAGCGACGACGACTTCCAGCGGGAGTTCATCCGCCGAGCGTTTGCGGCGGACGCGCCGGGGGCCACGACGCCGGAGGCCCTCCGGGCGGCGCGCCGGCTCCGCCTGCAGGCGCCGCCGTGGGAAGCCCCGCTGCAGATCGTGCCGGGCGTGCCGACGCTGGTCCTGACCGGCGGCTGGGAGCCGCTGTATGAGGAAATCGCCGGCTACCTGCGCGAGACCGGTGCCCTGCACCGCACGGCGCCGGGAGGGCACCGGCCCCAGGATTCAACCGAGGGGGACCGGGCCATCCGCTCGTACATCGCCGAGGTCAGCCGGCGCCAGCACGCCCGGGCATCCTAGGACGCTGTCCTAGGAAGCTGCGGGGCCTCCCATAGCAGGCTCCGGCAGATAGACCTTGCCGCCCGAGGCAATGAACTCCTTGCTCTTCGCCTGCATTCCGGCCGCCATCTGCGCGAGGGCCGCCTGCGAGTCAGCTGAACCGTATTCGTCCCGGATGTCCTGGCTGATCCGCATGGAGCAGAACTTAGGCCCGCACATCGAGCAGAAGTGGGCCGTCTTGGCCGGCTCCGCGGGCAGCGTCTCATCGTGGAAGGCCTCGGCCGTCACCGGGTCCAGGGACAGCGCGAACTGGTCCCGCCAGCGGAACTCAAACCGCGCCTTGGACAGGGCATCGTCGCGTTCGTGGGCGCCGGGGTGGCCCTTGGCGAGGTCGGCGGCGTGGGCCGCGATCTTGTAGGTGATCACGCCCGTTTTCACGTCGTCCTTGTTCGGCAGCCCGAGGTGTTCCTTGGGCGTGACGTAGCAGAGCATGGCAGTGCCGTAGCGGGCTATCTCCGTCGCGCCGATCGCCGAGGTGATGTGGTCATACCCGGGTGCGATGTCGGTGACCAGCGGCCCGAGCGTGTAGAACGGAGCGCCCTTGCAGAGTTCCTGCTGGCGCTCCACGTTTTCCCGGACCAGGTGGAAAGGCACGTGCCCGGGACCCTCCACCATGACCTGCACATCGAACTCCCAGGCACGCTGCGTGAGCTCGGCCAGGGTGTCCAGCTCGGCGAACTGCGCCGCGTCGTTGGCATCCGCCGTCGCGCCGGGCCGCAGCCCGTCACCCAGGGAAAACGCGACGTCGTACTTCGCGAAAATCTCGCACAGCTCGTCGAAGTGGGTGTAGAGGAAGTTCTCCTGGTGGTGCGCCAGGCACCAGCCGGCCATGATCGCTCCGCCGCGGGACACGATGCCGGTGACCCGGTTGGCCGTCAGGGGCACATAGCGCAGCAGCACCCCCGCGTGGATGGTCATGTAGTCCACGCCCTGCTCGCACTGCTCGATCACTGTGTCCCGGAAGATCTCCCAGGTCAGGGCGTTCGCCTCGCCGTTGACTTTCTCCAGCGCCTGGTAGATGGGGACCGTGCCAATGGGGACGGGGGAGTTGCGGATGAGCCACTCGCGCGTCGTGTGGATATCGTCCCCGGTGGAGAGGTCCATGACGGTGTCCGCGCCCCATTGCGTGGCCCACTGGAGTTTGTCGACTTCCTCGGCGATGGAGCTGGTCACGGCGGAGTTGCCGATATTGGCGTTGATTTTCACCAGGAACGCCTTGCCGATGATCATCGGCTCGGATTCGGGGTGGTTGACGTTGTTGGGAATGATCGCCCGGCCCGCGGCCACCTCGCTGCGCACCAACTCCACGTCGCAGTTCTCACGCAGCGCGACGAACCGCATTTCCTGGGTGATGACGCCGTCCCGGGCGTAGCGCATCTGCGTGACGGTCCGGCCCTCAACCCCGCGGCGCGGCACCGGGCGTCCGCCCCGCCACTCGGCCGATGCCGCGCCCCGGCGTAGCGCCGACTTGCCGTCGTCGAGCAGCTCCCGTTCCCGGCCGGCGTAGGTTTCGGTGTCAGCCCTGGCCTCGATCCAGGGCGCACGGAACGGCTCCAGCCCGCGGACCGGATCGCTGCCCGGGCCGGCCGTGCGGTAGACCCGGAACGGTGCGTTTCTGACGCCGCCCGGCGAGGGTTCCAGGGCGATCTCGGTCACTGGAACGCGGATGCCATGGTCCAGGTCCGTGGTGAAGGCCAGCGAGTGGGACTTCATCGACTGCGTGGCGGCTGCAGATTCGTTGTGGACTGACTCATTTTGGACAGGGCTGTGCTGTGTCAATTGGGTATTCACGAAAATACTCACTTCCTTCGCCGGCATTACCCGGACAGGTTCAACGGTCGCAGGCTGCGTCAGCCCGATCTCAGCCCCTGCAAGGGCACCCGTGTGGTCGTAGACGAAGCTACCACGCGCTTCCGGATGGCTGTCGAGTGTGACGCGTGCGACGGGCCGCGGTGTTAGCGTGGCATTGTGACTCTGCCTTGGGCCGTGCCCCGCATCAGAACGGCGACGCCGGAAGACATGCCGGCCCTGCCGGTTCTCGAGGCCGCAGCAGACCGCGTCCTCGAAGCGGAGCTGGGGAACCAGTCGCTCCCGGTCCCGGAGTTAACGACGCCGGTTGAGCCGCTCTTCATACTCGTCACCGGAGCCCCGCCCGTGGGGTTTGCCCGCGTTGACGATGTCGGCGGCCACGCCCATCTGGAGCAACTCTCGGTGCACCCCGACTTTGGCGGTCGGGGCATCGGACGGTCCTTGGTGGAGGCGGCCCTCGGTGCGGCCCGGGGCCGTGGCTATATGTCGATGACGCTTTGCGCCTTCGCGGACGTTCCGTTCAATGCGCCGTTTTATGCGAGCTGCGGTTTCGAGGAGTACCCCCAACCCGGGCAGGCGTTGGCTGCCCTGCGGATCCGCGAAGCGCAGTTGGGGCTGGATGATCTGGGACGGCGGATCGTCATGCGGATTAGGCTTAGCCCATGACCGCAATCATCGAGTTCAGCGGCCCCATCCTCACGGCGGCGGACCGGGAACGCCGCGGTCTCTGGTCGGTGGACGGCCTGCTGACCTTCCGCCGTCCGGCCGCCGCGCCGGACCTCGTGCTGGACGGCTGGGTCATTCCCGGCCTCGTGGACGCGCACTGCCATATCGGACTGGGCCCGGGCGGTGACGTTTCCGAGGCCACCGCGGAATCTCAGGCCCTGGCGGACCGCGGCGCCGGGACGCTGCTGGTCCGCGACGCCGGCGCGGTCCACGACACCCGCTGGCTCCAGCAGCGCGCTGACCTTCCAAGGATCATCCGCGCCGGCCGGCACATCGCCAGGACCAGGCGCTACCTGCCGGGCCTGGCCATCGAGGTCGAACCCGATGATCTCGTCGAGGCCGTGCGCAAGCAGGCCCGCGCCGGCGACGGCTGGGTCAAGCTCGTGGGGGACTGGATCGACCGCGACGCCGGCGACCTCGCCGCCAGCTTTCCCGCCCGGACGGTCATGGACGCCGTCCAGGCCGCCCACGACGAAGGGGCCCGCGTCACCGCCCACTGCTTCGCCGAAGACACCCTGGATGACATGCTCGACGCCGGGATCGACTGCATCGAGCACGCCACCGGCTTGCTGCCCCGGCACCTGCCGCGCTTCCTCGATCAGGGTGTCCCGATTGTGCCCACCCTGATCAACATCGCCACGTTCCCGGACATTGCCGCCCGGGCCGAGGCCAAGTTCCCCCGTTACGCCGCCCACATGCGCTCGCTGTGGGAGCGGCGGGCGGATCGGGTGCTCGAAGCCTACGAGGCGGGGGTGGCCATCTTTGCCGGCACCGACGCCGGCAGCGTGATCAGCCACGGCCGGATCGTGGACGAAGTCCAGGCCCTGCACGCCGCAGGCCTTCCCGCCTCAGCCGCACTCGACGCCGCATGCTGGTCCGCGCGGACATGGCTCGGCGCGGATTCCATCGGTGAAGGGGCGAGTGCGGACGTCCTGGTCACCGCCGAGGATCCGCGGAGCCAGCCGGCCACGCTCCACCGGCTCAGGCACATCGTGTTGCGCGGGCTCCCGGTGAACCGGGAACCAGCCCGGCCATTAGGAATAAATTGAAGCTTCAAGTAATTTACTTCTATGCAGGGTCACCGAAATCCGGTGGCCACAGAACCCACGGAGCGTTTCAATGACCGCAGAAGCCAGCACGCAGGACCTCCTTCCTGCCGAACTCACCATGGGCACTGTGATGCTCAAGGTCGGCGACATGAAGCTCATGACCGACTACTACCAGCGCGCCCTCGGCCTGGAGACTGTGGCCGAACAGGACGGCGGGCTCTACCTCGGGCGCCAGCAGAAGCCGCTGGTCCACCTGGCACCCGCACCTGGCCTGAATCTTCCGTCTCGCGGCGAGGCCGGTCTCTTCCATACCGCACTCCTCTTCGAGGACCAGCACTCGCTGGCGGCCACCATTGCCAGCGCGGCTCAGTACGAGCCGCAGTCCTTCACAGGCAGTGCGGACCACCTCGTCAGCGAGGCCTTCTACTTCAACGACCCCGAAGGCAACGGCATCGAGCTGTACTGGGACCGGCCGCGGGAGGCCTGGTCCTGGGAGGGCAAGAACGTCGTCATGGACAGCCTCGCCCTGCCGCCGCAGCGCTACCTGCAGCAGTACCTGACCGAGGAGTCCGTGACCGGCCAGCGCCAGGCCGCCGCCGGCGTCGGGCACGTCCACCTCCAGGTGGGCGACGTCCAGTCGGCGCATGAGTTCTACGTCGGCACGCTGGGCTTCGAGAAGACCGCGGGCTGGCACGGCCAGGCGCTGTTCGTCTCGGCCGGCGGCTACCACCACCACATGGCCATGAACGTCTGGAACAGCCGCGGCGCGGGCCCCCGGCGCGACACGCTGGGCCTGGGTGAGGTCCTCATCGAAGTGCCGTCCGGTGACGACGTCGCCGCCCTGGCCGACCGGCTCAAGGTCGCCGGCATCGACTCGCACCACACTGGCGCCGAGCTGCGCTTCGAGGACCCGTGGCGCAACCGGATCCGCGTCGCGGTTCGCTAAAGCCCGAGCCTTGAGGGGCATGCCCAGCGCAGTGGGTCAGCAGTGGACATGGCTCCTATATGTCCATTGGTCGCGGCCAGCGGAGGCATGCCCGCGGGAGGTGGCACGGGATTGCCGGGTCAGAGGTGGGCATGTCCGTATGTGGCTGGCAGGGCCGCGGGACATGTCCATTTGCCGCGCCCGGGAGTGGATATAGCGTCTTTATGTCCACTGGTCGCGGCCGGCGGAGGGCATGCCCGCGGGAAGTGGCGGGGGATGGCCGGGCCAGCGGTGGACATGTCCCCATGTGGCTGGCAGGGCCGCGGGACATGTCCACTCCAGGCGCAGCCGGGCCGAAGCGCTAGGCTGGGATGACGTGCGAAAACAGCGGTCCGCGTACCGCCGAACCTTAAGGACCAGCTGCATGGGATTCACCGAACTCTTTGTGTCCACCCACGAAGAAGCCCTCAAGCGCGCCGGCGCACTCCAAGGCGGCGGCCCGGCCGCGCCGGGGGCCGTCCGGATCCCGGACATCAGTGACTTCGAGGTGGAGCGGCTCGGAGACCTCGCCGGAGTGGCCGTGCACGCCCCGGGCGCGGACTATGAGCTGGCCATGGTTGACGTGGCCAGCGACTCGCTGCTCGGCGTCCCCGCCGCGATGGTCCGCACGCTTGCGGAACTGCTCAGCTATGAAACCGAAGGGGAGGGCGACGTCCTTGAGGATGTCGCGGCCAACTGGGCCGCCGAGGAGGACATGCCCTTCGGCCCGGACGAGGCGCGCGGCTATGTCCGCCGGATCGCCGAGCTCGCCGCCGGAGTGGACCCCGCAACCAGGTCTGGCCTCTACGTCTGGACCTCCTGACCGGCGCGGATCGCCGCGTCTTTCGCCCTGTCCAGGCCGCCCGCCGGTACGCGGGGCTCGTGTCAAGTCGAAATCCTGCCGGTGATCTGGCACAATGAACAGGTACTCGATCTGCGTGGCCCCTCTCTCCGCGTCTGGATCTTGTCCTTTAGAACCCCCAAGTACGGCCCGCCCCACGGGTGCAGAACGCCGGGCTCGACCCCGTTTCAGAAACAGGAGTGACCACAAAAGTGGCCGTAAAGATTCGCCTTAAGCGCTTCGGTAAGATGCGCGCACCGTACTACCGCATCGTCGTCATGGACTCACGCTCCAAGCGTGATGGCCGTGCTATCGAAGAGATCGGCAAGTACCACCCGACCGAAGAGCCCTCGTACATCGAGGTCGACACGGACCGTGCCCAGTACTGGCTCGGCGTCGGCGCACAGCCGTCCGAGCAGGTTGCCGCGATCCTGAAGATCACCGGTGACTGGCAGAAGTTCAAGGGTCTCCCGGGCCAGGAGGGAACCTTGAAGACCAAGGCTCCCAAGGCTGCCTTCGTTACCCCGGAAAAGGGTTCCGTGATCATCCCGGAAGCCATCACCAAGAAGGCCAAGAAGGACGAAGCTGCCGAGGCTCCCGCCGACGCCGCCGAAGCAGAGACCACCGAGGCAGAGTAAATTGCTGGCAGAAGCGCTCGAACACCTGGTCCGCGGGATTGTTGACAGCCCCGAGGACGTCAAGGTCAGTGCGAAGAACAACCGCCGCGGGGAAACCCTCGAGGTGCGCGTTCATCAGGACGACCTCGGACGGGTGATCGGCCGGCAGGGCCGCACCGCACGCGCATTGCGCACTGTGGTTGCGGCACTGGCGGACGGCGAGCCGGTCAGGGTCGACGTCGTCGACACCGACCGCCGCCGGTAACGCTTTTCAGCACTACTTGTCTTGAGTCCGGCCCCTTCACCAGATAATGGTGGAGGGGCCGGACTGTTTTCCCGTAATGACGCACCAGACCTACAGAATCACCAACCCCGAACAGAGGAACAGATGCAGCTCCAGGTGGCACGAATCGGCAAGCCCCACGGCATCCGCGGCGAAGTGACCGTTCAGGTGCTCACCGACGCGCCCGGCGACCGCTTTGTCCCCGGCACGCAGTTCATCGTGGAACCCGCCTCTGCCGGGCCGCTGACGGTGATCAGCGCCCGCTGGAACAAAGACATCCTGCTGCTGGCCTTCGATGAGATCGAGACCCGCAACGAGGCCGAGACCCTGCGCGGCGCGAAGCTGTTCATCGAAACCGAAGAAATCGGCGCCGACGACGACGATGAAGGCTGGTACGAGCACGAGCTCGTGGGCCTGGACGTCCGGGTGGGCGCCAATGTGGTGGGCAAGGTCTCCGGACTGCACACGCTGCCCGTCCAGGACCTGCTGGTTGTCACCGCGAACGACGGCAAGGAAGTCCTGATCCCGTTCGTGGAGCAGATTGTGCCCGAGGTCAATGTGGGTGAAAAATACGTCCTGGTCACCCCGCCCCCCGGACTGTTCGAGGTCAACACCGACGAGAACCCCGAAGCCCAGAACCCCGAAGACCAGGACCCCGAAGCCCAGGGCATCGCGTAGATGAGAATCGACGTCGTCAGCATCTTTCCGGACTACCTGGCCCCGCTGGAGCTGTCGCTGATCGGCAAGGCCCGCCAGGACGGCCTGCTGGACCTGAGGGTCCATGACCTGCGGGAGTTCACCACCGACCGGCACAGGACCGTGGATGACACCCCCTACGGCGGCGGCGCCGGCATGGTCATGAAGCCCGAGCCATGGGCGCAGGCCCTCACCGCCGTGGCCGCCGGGCAGATGGAGCGTTCCGAGGACGCCGGCGCCCCCGACGCTGCCGGTGCTGCCGGATCTGCCGGCAAACCGGTCCTGATCGTCCCGTCGCCGGCGGGGGAGCGCTTCACCCAGGCCACCGCGCACGAACTGGCGGAGGAAGACCAGCTGGTGTTCGCCTGCGGACGCTATGAAGGCATCGACGAACGGGTCCTGGAATGGGCCGCGGACCACTTCACGGTGCGCCCGATGAGCCTGGGGGACTACGTCCTCAACGGCGGCGAAGTGGCCGTGCTCGCCATGGTTGAGGCCATCGGGCGGCTGCTGCCCGGTGTCGTCGGCAACCCCGAGTCCCTCGTGGAGGAGTCCCACTCGGACGGGCTGCTCGAGTACCCCGTCTACACCAAGCCCTCCAGCTGGCGGGACCGGGACGTCCCGGCGGTGCTGCTGAGCGGCAACCACGGCAAGATCGCCCAGTGGCGCCGGCACGAGCAATACCGGCGCACCGCCGAACGCCGCCCCGACCTGCTCGCGGAGTTCGACGCCGGCAAGCTGCCGCGCGCGGACCGCACGGCGTTCGCTGACCTGGGGTACGACGTCGTCGACGGGCACCTGGTGCGCCGTCCCGACGCCTAACCGCCGGGATTGGGCTAACCCGCATAAAATGTGGCAAAATTAGTCCTTGTGCCTGCTGGGTTGCGAACCTGCCACAGGGGGAGCGCTACCAACAGCCCGGCACCCCGGTCCCGTCTATTCCTGACAGGGCCGGATTGACAAACTTTCGGCGGAAATTTCCGGGCGGCATATGCCCCCGGGTTTGGCCGCCGTAACCCAACGTGAGTGACCTGTGGCGTTCACCAGGAGTGGATCAATGCATATCCTCGATTCCGTAGATGCAGCCTCGCTGCGCACCGATGTTCCCGCGTTCCGCGCGGGTGACACCATCAAGGTTCACGTGAACATCATCGAAGGCAAGAACTCCCGCGTCCAGGTCTTCCAGGGCTTCGTCCTGGGCCGCCACGGCGATGGCGTCCGCGAAACCTTCACCGTCCGCAAGGTCTCCTTCGGTGTCGGCGTAGAGCGTACCTTCCCGGTGCACTCCCCGATCATCGACAAGATCGAGCTCGTCTCCAAGGGTGACGTGCGCCGCGCCAAGCTTTACTACATGCGTAACCTGCGTGGTAAGGCCGCGAAGATCAAGGAAAAGCGCGACTTCCAGCCCGCTAAGTAAGTCCTTCCAGACTTACACCGCAGGCTTCCACCGCGGCTCCACGGACCGTACCCGGTGCGTCAGCTAATGCGGCGCCGGAGTTATCCGCAACAGCGCAATTTAGTTCACGACAGCGCCAAGGGATACGGAACATGGAACAGCCAAAACGCCAGCCCAGGAAACCGGGCTGGCGTTTTGCGTTGCTGGCGCTGGTGCTCGCCGTGGTCATCAGCGCCGTGGTCCGCTCACTGTGGGTGGACATCTTCTTCATCCCGTCCGCCTCCATGGAACCGCTCCTCCACACCGGGGACCGGATCCTGGTGGCGCGGACCGGCTTCCAGGCTGAACCCCTGCGCCGGGGGGAGGTAGTGGTCTTCGACGGCCGCGGCTCCTTCGCCCCCCTGGGCAGCGGCAACGGCCCCGTGGTGGACACCCTCGCCGAGGCCGGACGCTGGCTGGGCCTCGCGGGCAGCGACACCACGTATGTCAAGCGCGTTATCGGACTGCCGGGCGACCGCGTGGTCTGTTGCGATGCCGGCGGCAAGCTCACAGTCAACGGCCAGCAAGTTGCGGAACCGTACATATATCCGGGTGACAACCCCAGCGAGGTGAAGTTCGCTGTTGAGGTGCCGGCGGGACGGCTCTGGCTCATGGGGGACCACCGCTCCCTGTCGGCCGATTCCCGGAGCCTCCTCGGCGCCCCGGGCGGCGGCATGGTGCCGCTGGAACGCGTCATTGGCAGACCGGTACAGATCATCTGGCCGCTTGATAGATTTGCAGCAGTAGCGCGGCCCGAACCGGCTGCGACAACGACGACGACGAACGGACAGTAGATGCCCGAGACCGAACCGCGCACTCCTGATCCGCAGGGTCAGGACCGACCCCGGGTTACCGCCTCGGCGATCCCCGGGGACGAGCCGGCGGATCCACCGGCTGGAGCGCCAGACGCGGCGGGGCCTGTGGCGCGTGCTGGTGCCCCGACGTCGGCGTCGCAGGACGATGGCACCGGAGCGCAGCGAGCTGATCGGATCGGCGGCCAGGGCGACGGCGACCAAGGCGACGGGGAACCGACCGACAGAGACCGGGCCGACAGGGACCGGGCCGCCAGGGACCGGGCCGACAGGGACCGGGCCGCCGGTCCCGCCCACGCGGATGCGTCCTCGCGCCGGGCCAGGAAGGCCAAGGCCCGTGAAGGGCACAGTCCACTTTTCCTGTGGCTGAAGGAGGTTGCCACGGTGGTCATCGTGGCAATCGTGCTGTCCTTCCTGATCAAGACCTTCCTGTTCCGGGCCTTCTACATCCCGTCCGAATCCATGGTCAATACCCTCGATGTGAACGACCGCATCTTCGTGAACCTCCTCGTGCCGGAGCCCATGGCGCTCCAACACGGGGACGTCGTGGTGTTCAGGGACAGTCAGGGCTGGCTTGCCCCCGCAGCCGCGAAGACGAAGGGCCCGTTTACCTGGGTGCAGGACGGGCTGACGTTCGTCGGGTTGCTTCCGGATAACTCGGAACAGCACCTGGTCAAGCGCGTCATCGGGCTCCCGGGCGACCACGTGGTCTGCTGCGACGCCGGCGGGCAGCTCACCGTCAACGGCACGCCGCTGAACGAGAAGTACATCAATTCCGCAGAGATTCCCCAGGTTCGCGACTTCGACGTCGTGGTGCCCGCGGGCAAGGTCTGGGTCATGGGCGACAACCGCAACCACTCGGCCGATTCCCGCGCCCACATGGACACCAATGGCGGCTTCGTCAACGAGTCCGACATCGAAGGCAAGGCTGCCGTCATCGCGTGGCCGCTGAACAGGATATCGGCCCTGGATAACTACCCGGACGTCTTCCGGGCCGTGCCCGCACCGTCCGGAAAGTAAGCCGCCCGCCATGTCAGTCGCCCCTACCCTCGACTACGAACGCCGCTTCCGCAGCTCCGGCGCCCGGCTTCTCGCAGGCATCGACGAGGTGGGCCGCGGTGCCCTCGCCGGCCCCGTCAGCGTGGGGATCGCCGTCGTGGACCTGCAGCAGCAAAAGCTCCTGGCCGATGTCCGGGACAGCAAGCTGCTCAAGGTCGCGGACCGGGAGCGGCTGGTGCCGCTGGTGCGGGAGTGGTGCGTCGCCTCCGCCGTCGGACATGCGTCCGCGAACGAGATTGACGAGTTCGGGATCATTGCCGCCCTCCGCCTTGCCGGCAACCGGGCCTGGTTCGCCGTCCTCGCCGCCGGTTTCCGGCCCGAGGTGGTCCTGCTGGACGGCAGCCACAACTGGCTCTCGCCCGATCTCCAGCCCTCATTGTTTGACGAAGGCCCCGCCGAACCCGGCTGCGACGCGCCGGTGCACACGCTGGTGAAAGCCGACATGCAGTGCCTTAGCGTCGCCGCGGCCAGCATCCTCGCGAAGGTGGAGCGTGATGCGATGATGTGCGAGCTGCACCTCCAATACCCTGCCTACGGCTGGGACGAGAACAAGGGCTACGGTACCGGGGTGCACAAGGAGGCGCTGCGGACCGCCGGACCCACGCCTTACCACCGGGTCAGCTGGCAGCTGCTCTAGCGGGCAGGCGCTCCCCGCCGGTGGCGGCCAGTGGCGCACGGCTCCGGCTCGGTGGCGCGCGGCCGGCGCCGGATGGTGCAAGATGGAACCATGAGTGCCGAGGACCTTGAAAACTATGAAACCGACATGGAGCTACAGCTCTACCGCGAATACCGCGACGTCGTCGGGCTGTTCAGCTATGTGGTCGAGACCGAACGGCGTTTCTACCTTGCCAACCACGTTGACCTGCAGGCCCGCAGCGCCGACGGCGAGGTCTACTTCGACCTGACCCTGCAGGACGCCTGGGTGTGGGACGTCTACCGCTCCGCCCGGTTCGTCAAGAGCGTCCGCGTCATCACGTTCAAGGACGTCAACGTCGAGGAACTGCCGCGCAGCGAGGAACTCGCCCTTCCCAAGGTCGAGGACCTGGGCAACTGACCCTGGCTTCCCAGCCCTGGTCTTCTTAGCCCCAGTTTTCCTAGCCTCTCAGTGGCGCTGGGTGCCCGTTGCGGTCCAGTGCAATGCCGTGCTGCCGCAGCAGGTCCAGCACACTCTTCGGGTACGAACTGCAGCCATCCGGGTTTGCGGTTCCTCGCTCGGCCGCGTGGTCGGTCGCTGTGTCGGAGATGCCGATGGTTGCCACGGCCGCCTTCCATCCGCCGAGACCCTCGATCTGTTTGGGGACCCACACGTTGGCCGCACCGTTGACGTAGTCCCACACTTTGGGATGGACCCCCGGGCCCAGATAGATTCCACCTTCGGCGGACCGGGTGACGAGTGTGGGCAGTGGCAGGACCCCCATCAATTGCGCGGCCTGATACTCGGACATCTTCCACGGGGGTTCGTCGAAGTAGTACCAGCTCGCTGCACAGATGCCGTACAGCTTCGGACCGAATTGCGCGTAGTTCAGATACAGCTCCATGATCCGTTGCGGGCTCAGGGTGAGGCTGAACTCGGTCGCAAGCCCTGCCTCCAGGCCCTTCCTCAGCGGATTCGGTTCAGGCCACAGGAAGATGTTCTTCACGAGCTGTTGCGGGACCGTGGAGCCGCTCGGGTCTTCCTTCCCCTGCAGGTAGGCGACCGCTCTGTCCCGGAAATCATCAAAGTCGAACGCGCCAACGCGCGTTCCCAGCCGTTGGTCTTCGTGGGCAACGGCCGCGGCAATGACGTAGCGGCTGATGTGGTTCAGGGATACGTACTGGTAGGCGATCGGGCCGCCGGTCTGCAGCATGAAGGCGGTACGTGGTGGAGCGAACCAGATGAAAGAGACGGCGGCCAGCTCTGTGAGGACCACCATGGCGAGGCCGAGTTTGAAGACCCTGGCGAGGAGCCGCCGCATCCGGTGCTTGCGTTTTACCGCCGGAGCCGCAGGTCCAGGCTCAGGCTCAGGCCCAGGCTCAGGCCGGGTTGGCGCGGGCGCCGGCGTGGACTCTGACGCCGGCACCGGCTGGCGCCCGGGCGTTGGCGGGAACCAAGTGGGCGCAGCCTGCCCACCCGGCTCGCGGGGAACCGGTTCCGTGGGCTGGTACGTTCCCAACGGTTGGGTCTCCGCCAGCGTCGGAGCCGCGCGATCATCCATACGCCGCTCCTTTGGAAAGAATGCAGGCGCCCCAGCGGAGTGCCAGGGGGTTGGGAAAAGCCTAGGCGGGCCATGCGGGCGCTGGCTACGTTTCGTGGCCTGACAATCGCCTCAACAGGTCCCGTCAATGCCGCCACGGTTTTGAATCCTGGCGCCGCCTGCCCTGCGGGAATTTTCGGACGTCTGCTCGCGGACACGCGATCCGGCAGATGACCTGCGGTAACGCGCCTGGGGCTCGGTTCAGCCGGAGGCTCTGACGGTGGCCGGGCCGTTGCTGAGAATGCACTATCGTTTCCTCCATGCCCACAGCACTTTTGTCCGAGTCCGCACGTGCGGAGTCCCCACCAGCACGGACAGGGCGGGCAGCTTTTCGCACGGACATTCAGGCGCTCCGGGCTGTGGCCGTCGGCCTAGTGGTGCTGAACCATTTGTGGCCCGCCCGGCTGACCGGCGGTTACGTGGGCGTGGATGTGTTCTTTGTCATCTCCGGTTACCTGATCACTTCGCACCTGAACAAGGAGCTGTCCGCAACGGGCCGTCTGCGCCTCACATCGTTCTATGCCCGGCGGGTCAGGCGCCTGCTGCCGGCCGCTTTCCTGGTGCTGGTAGCAGCCAGCGCCGCGGTCATGATCTGGCTTCCGTTCTCCCGCTGGCCGGCCACGGCCCAGGAAGTCTTGGCCACCGCCATCTACGGCGAAAACTGGGTGCTGGCCGCCAAATCTGTCGACTACTCGGCGTCGACGCAGTCCGCAACGGTGGCCCAGCACTACTGGTCTCTGTCAGTAGAGGAACAGTTCTATCTGCTGTGGCCGCTGCTTCTGGCCGGACTTTTCGTGCTCGCGCGCCGGTTGAAGCGGAGCCCGGAGCGGGTGCTTGGCCTGGGCATCGGTGGTCTCTGCATCCTAAGCCTGATCGTGTCTGTGCTGATGACTGAGTTCGCCCACAACCAGGCGTACTTTGCGACCCCGGTCCGTGCATGGGAGTTCGGTGCCGGGGCGTTGATCGCCGTCGCGGGGCCCCGGCTTGCCCTCGGACGGGCAGCGGCCAATGCGGCATCCTTATCCGGGCTGGCCCTGATACTGCTCTCCGGTCTGTTCTTTACCGAGCAGACCGACTTCCCCGGCGTCGCCGCGCTCCTGCCGGTGCTGGGGACGGCACTGGTCATCGCCAGCGGCGGTCGCGGACCCTTGGTGCATGACAAGGTGACTGCCGTGGGCCCTGTCCAGTATCTTGGCAATATTTCGTATTCGGTCTATCTCTGGCACTGGCCGCTTATTGTTCTGGCCCCGTTCGTGCTGGACAGGCAACTGGGTTCGATAGACAAGCTGGCAATCGTACTGGTAGCGGTTGCCCTGGCCGCCGTCACCAAGGCCTTTGTCGAAGACCGCGGACAGAAAGCCCGAATCCTGGCCCGCAGTAACCGCCGCAGCTTCCTGGCGATGGCGGCAGGCATTGCGGTCATCGGCTGCATCGCGGCAGGCCAAACCTGGGCCTGGGGGGTGCAGAACGCTGCCGCGGAGGAGGCCATCGCCACGGCAGAGCGTTCGCCCTGCCGTGGACCCCGGGCCATGGAACCAGGCGCGCACTGCCCTGGCCGCTTCGGGCCGGCCACCGTTCCCGTCATGACAGAGGCCAACCGGTACTGGAACGTGGCGCCGGAATGCGGGGCTGCACTCACGGCCCTGATGGCAGGCGGAACCAAGACGCACGTTTCGTGTGATTTCTCCGCCGGCAGGCCAAATCCCAAGGTTGTCTGGCTGGTGGGGGATTCCCACGCCCAGCAGTGGCAGGGTGCCATCTTTGCCCTGGCCCGGGAACGGCATTGGCTGGTCAAGACGGCCATGCTCGGCGGCTGCCCCGTGTCTGACGTTCATTTCATTGGGTATGAGGGCAAGACCAACCCGGCCGAAGCGAGACGGTGCATGGACTGGTCCGCGGCTGTTGCCGGCGCCGTCGCCACGGACCGGCCGGCCGCCGTCTTTTCCTCCGCATTCGCCCGGGATATGAAGGTCGACGACGGCTCTGGGGCCCCGGAAGGGCAGCAGTTTGGCGAGGGGTTCGAGCGGACATGGAAGAAGTGGACGGATGCGGGCGCCAAAGTTTACGTGCTGGCGGACCCTCCGTTGAATGCCGGGGTGAGGTCCGCGGACTGCGTGTCCTTGAATGAGGCGAATCCGGCCCAGTGCGCTGTTCCGCTGGCAGTGGCGCAGCCGCAGGATCCGCTCACCATGGCCGCCAGGTCTGCTCGAAATCCCGGCGTTTCCCTGATCGACCTGACGGACCATTTCTGCGACCGTCGAGACTGCTACGCGGTGATCGGTGGAGTGGTCGTCTACTTCGATACGAATCACCTGAATGAGGAATTCAGCGCCTTGCTGGGACCCATTCTCGGAAAGTTCGTACCGCCAACAGGTTCCCTCGGCTAGCAGCGGTTCACCTTTCACCCTTGTCTGCCACCGGGGGGTTTCTCCTTGCTGTTGAGATACTCGGTTACCTGCTGCGCAACTTCGTCGGTGATTCCCGTTTGCCAGTTGGTCTTGAATAACGGCTGATCATCATAGAAGTCGGTGTCATCATCGAGAATGGCAAAGCGGGTGACGTTCGGATGCTGGTCCAGCCACATCTTCACTTCCTCGCCACGAAAACCAGTGTCGGCTGTCGGAGTAACGTCAAAGGTCTTGTAGACGTGTCGGTCGACTTCTTCACGGCCGCCTTGGAAGTGACGCCATGTGGACGTAAGGACAACGGCCGCATCAGTGTCGAGGATGATCTTGCCGACCTTTGATGCCAGGACGGGGTCGATGCCCATGAAGCCGCGATAGCGCTCTCTCGTACCCACGCGGTTGACGACTCCATCAACATCGAGGAAAAGTACTTTCATTCCTGTTCCTCCTGCGGTTCGTTCCGCGAGCATGCAGTTAACCAGCTTGAAACCGGGTAGCCGGCGCTCCTCACCTCCGTTGTCTGTCTTCCGCTTACAGAACATTCGTAGATGGCTGGCCTTGCTGTCGTTCCTAACATGGCTGTCCAAGTTAGGCCAGCCCTCGAACAGCCCGGACCAGGGGCCCCCGGCCCGCGCTTCGGGGAAGTTTCCACATAGCCAAAGTGTTCCCTGTGTTCGTAGGTAGCGGTACCCCACGCTGGTGTCATGAGAGCCAAGGATGTGCTGGGCCGGCGCGGGGAGGAACTCGCCGCCGGGTATCTTGAATCGCTCGGTATGCGGGTGGTGGACCGGAACTGGCGCTGTGCCGAGGGTGAGATCGACATTGTCGCGCTCGATGGCGACGCGCTGGTCATCGCCGAGGTGAAAACCCGGAAGTCCCTGGCGTACGGGCATCCCTTCGAGGCGGTCGGCGCGGACAAGCTGGCCCGCCTCCACCGGCTCGCGTCGGCGTGGTGCCGGGACCATGAGGTGCGGATGCCTCTGCGACGCGTGGACGTGATCGCCGTGCTGGACGACGGCGTCGGGGAGCCCGCCGTCGAGCACCTCAAGGGGGTGGGGTAGGTGGCCCTGGGCCGGACCTATTCCGTCGCCCTCGTGGGCCTCAACGGCTACATCGTGGAGGTCGAGGCCGACATCGGCCAGACCCTGCCGGCGTTCGTGATCCTGGGCCTGCCGGACGCCTCACTTAACGAGGCCAAGGAACGGATCCGCTCCGCGGCCCAGAACTCGGGGATCCCGCTGAGCCGCCGGAAGATCACGGCCAACCTCATCCCGGCGTCCCTGCCCAAACGCGGCTCGGGCTTCGACCTCGCCATCGCCATGGCGGTACTGCTGGCGGCGGAAGACATCCGGCCCACGGGCCGCACGGTCTTTATCGCCGAGCTTGGCCTGGACGGGCGGCTGCGACCCGTCCGGGGCATCCTTCCGGCCGTGATGGCCGCGGTCCGGGCCGGTTATCCCGAGGTCATCGTGGCGCGGGCCAACGTGGCAGAGGCCGAGCTCGTCCCGGGGGCACAGGTCCGGGGCTACGGCACACTGGCCCGGCTCGCGTTCGACTGCGGCGCGGACCCGCAGGACCTGGCGCTCGATTTCGAACCCGAGCCGGACGACGCGGACGGCCCCGGTACAGACACAAGCCCCGCACTGGCACCTGACATGTGCGATGTCTCCGGCCAGGCAGCGGCGCGGCACGCCCTGGAGGTGGCCGCTGCCGGCGCCCACCACCTGCTGCTGACGGGACCGCCGGGCGCCGGCAAGACCATGCTGGCCGAGCGGCTGCCCGGCCTGCTGCCGGACCTCGGCGACACCGAGGCCATGGAGGTCACCGCCATCCACTCCCTGTGTTCGCTGCCGTCGGGCTCCGTGCAGCTCCTGCGCCGGCCACCCTACGAGAACCCGCACCACACCGCCACCGCCGTGGCCATTATCGGTGGCGGGTCCGGGCTGCCGCGGCCCGGGGCGGCGTCCCGTGCCCACCGCGGAGTGCTCTTCCTTGACGAAGCGCCGGAGTACGATCGCGGCGTCCTGGACGCCCTGCGGCAGCCGCTGGAAAGCGGTGAGCTGGTCATCCACCGCTCCGCCGGGTCAGCAGCCTATCCCGCCCGGTTTCAGCTGGTCCTCGCGGCCAACCCGTGTCCCTGCGGCAAGGCTACTGGCAAAGGGGTGGACTGCATCTGCACCCCCACCATGCGCCGCCGGTACCAGGCCCGGATGTCTGGGCCGCTGCTGGACCGGGTGGATATCCAGCTCGAAGTCGAGCGGGTGTCGCTCGCCGGCTTCGGCCAGCCTGCGCCCGAGGAAGGCACCGCCAGCATCGCGGAACGGGTCCGGGCCGCCCGGAGCCGCCAGCTCGAGCGGCTGCTGCCATTCGGGATGGAAACCAACGCGCAGGTGCCGGGGCGGCTGCTGCGCGGAGCTCTCCGGCTCGATGCCCCCACCACCCGCATCCTGGACTACGCACTGGAGCGTGGTGTCCTGACCGCCCGCGGTTACGACCGCGTCCTGCGTCTCGCCTGGACCCTTGCGGACCTCTCCCGGCGCGACGCGCCGGACGGTGACGATGTCGGGCAGGCGCTGGGCCTCCGCCAGGCCGCCACGGCCTACCCCTAAGCCTGTCCCAGCACGGCGCCGCCCCTAGCCTCCGCGAAAGGAACAACCATGATTGATGACGAACGAACAGCCCGGGCCGCCCTGTCCCGGCTTTTCGAACCGCAGGACGCGGCGGCGCTGGCACTGGTGCAGGCCGCGGGAGCGCAAGACGCCCTGCGGATTGCCAGCGGCGGGCTCGAGGCCGGTCCCGAGCTCGAGCAGGAGATCACCGGAATCCTGGCGGACAGTGGCTCTGGCAGCAGCTGGTCAGGACTCACTGAGGCACTGAAGCGCTGGGCGCCCCGCGTGCCCGACCTCGCACCGGAGCGGGACCTGGCCACCATGCAGCGGCTCGGCGGACGGATCATCATTCCCACGGATGAGTTGTGGCCGCGCCAGCTGGCGGACCTCGGCCTGCAGGAGCCCTTCTGCCTGTGGTGGCGCGGTGTGGCGCAGGAACTGCCGCCAGCCACCAAGTCCATAGCCCTGGTGGGGTCCCGGGACAGCACCAGCTACGGGGCTTCGGTCACGGGTGACCTCGCGTACTCGCTGGCCCAGCGTGGCTTCACGATCGTCTCCGGGGGTGCCTACGGGATTGACGCCCACGCCCACAGGGCCGCCCTGGCCGGCGGCACGGGCGGCGTGCCCACCATTGCCGTCATGGCCGGGGGAGTTGACCGCTTCTACCCCTCCGGCAACGAGGACCTGCTCCGGGCGGTGGCGGACCACGGCGCGGTCCTGGCCGAGGTCCCGCCCGGATCCGCGCCCACCCGTTACCGGTTCCTGCAGCGCAACCGGCTCATTGCGGCGCTGGCCTCCGTCACGGTGGTCGTCGAGGCCCGGTGGCGCTCCGGCGCCCTCAACACGGCCCACCATGCCGAAACCCTCGGCCGGGCCGTGGGCGCCGTGCCCGGTTCCATCCACAGCGCCAACTCCGCCGGCTGCCACCGGCTCCTGCGCGAAGGCGGGGCCGTGTGCGTCACGGATGCCGGGGAAATCGCCGAGCTCGCCTCCCCGAGCGGCGAGGCGATGCCCCCGGACAAGGCCGGCCGGGCCGAGGTCCACGACGGCCTGACCCTGGAGGACCTGATCCTGCTTGATGCCCTGCCGCTGCGCACCACCAGCTCTATCGAGAAGCTGGCCACTGTGGCCGGACTGAGCCCGGACTCGGTCCGCGCCGGGCTTGGCCGGCTGGGGCTGCTGGGCCTGGCGGAATCCCGGCACGGCGGCTGGAAACGCTCCAGGAAAGCAGACTGACGTGACGAGCGCCGCCGGGAAGGCGCGGCTCGCCGACCGGCTCCTTGAATGCCCCGGGATTACTGCGACAGTAGGAGGGTGTCAACACAGGATCCCCCCGCCGCCCTGCCTTCCGCCATGCAGCTTGCCGCCGCACGCTTCTGCCGCTACCTGGAAGCCGAGCGGGGCCGGTCCGCCCATACCGTGCGGGCCTACCTCTCCGACGTCGAAAGCCTGCTGGCGCACGCGGCAACCGAGGGGGTCCAGGACCTTGCCGGGGTGGAGCTCGGGACCCTGCGGCGCTGGCTGGGCGCCCAGAGCGAGTCCGGCAAGTCCCGGGCCACCCTGGCCCGCCGCGCCGCGACCGCCAGGGCCTTCACCGCCTGGGCTGTCCGCGAGGAGCTGATCGACGCCGACCCGGCCCTGCGGCTCAAGGCCCCGAAGCGGGAGAAGTCCCTGCCCGGGGTCCTGCACCAGCAACAGGTCCGGCGGCTCGTGGACGACGCCGAATCCGCCTCGGCCGAGGGGGAACCGCTGGCCCTGCGCAACCGCGCCATGGTGGAGCTGCTCTACGCCACCGGTGTCCGGGTTGGCGAGCTGGCCGGCATGGACATCGACGACCTCGACCCGGACCGCAGGACCCTCCGGGTGCTCGGCAAGGGCAACAAAGAACGCACGGTGCCCTACGGGCTGCCGGCGGCGCTCGCCGTCGATGACTGGCTGCGCCGCGGCCGGCCGGCCCTCGCCACCGGGACCAGCGGTCCAGCGCTCTTCCTGGGCGCCCGCGGCGGACGGGTGGACCAGCGCCAGGTCCGCAGCGTGGTCAAAGGGATGCTGGAGCGGCTGGGGGACACCGCCGCCACCGGACCGCACGCCTTGCGGCACTCGGCCGCGACCCACCTGCTTGACGGCGGGGCGGACCTGCGTGCGGTGCAGGAAATCCTCGGGCACAGCAGCCTGGCCACCACCCAGATCTACACCCACGTGTCCGTGGAGAGGCTCCGGCAGAGCTATCAGCAGGCGCACCCCCGGGCCTGAGGATTGCCCGGCAAGGCGGTGTCCGGGCCGGCCCGGAGACCGGTCCGCGGAGACGGTGGCGGCGCGCCGGGAAAGACGCGCCGAATCGCACTGGCGTAATTAGGAGGGGTAGGGCAGAATAAAACTCACGCCCGGGAAGTTTCAAGTTGAACTTGAAGCTGGAATGAACCACGTCCCAGCTTCGAACCCGGTTGTATATTAGTAGTCTGGCAGGGACCGCAGGCATAATTTCGGATCCGCGCAACAGACAGACATCCAGGCACAGGTCGTTGGGGAAGACGTACCTACAGCTATGGAGGATGGAATGTCTGTTGCACTGACCCGAGGTGTGTTGTTCGTTCACTCAGCCCCGACTGCCTTGTGCCCCCACGTTGAGTGGGCCATAGGGTCTGTCGTGGATAAGCGGACGGACTTGGAGTGGACCGCTCAGCCTGCCGCGCCCGGAATGTTCCGGGCCGAGCTGTCGTGGACCGGTACGCCGGGCACGGGGGCTCAATTGGCGTCCGCTCTGCGCGGCTGGGCGCATCTGCGCTACGAAGTCACCGAAGAACCCAGCCAGGGAGTCGACGGCGGCCGCTGGTCGCACACCCCGGAGCTGGGGATCTTCCACGCCACCACCGATGTCCACGGCAACATCATGGTGTCCGAGGACCGCATCCGCTACGCCTACGAATCCGGCGCCGGCGACCCCTCGGCCGTCTACCACGAACTCTCGCTCGCCCTCGGTGAGGCCTGGGACGAGGAACTCGAGCCCTTCCGGCACGCCGCCGAAGGCGCCCCCGTGCGCTGGCTCCACCAGGTCGGCTAGGGCCAAACCGGGCGCTATACCGCAGCAATTCCATAGCTAGGCGCCAAAAGGCAGATGGCGGCAATGTTCACGAAGAACATTGCCGCCATCTGCCTTCTCGGCGTGCTGCGGAGAGGTGGAACTACACGCTGCGTACCGCGATCACGGCGTTGTGGCCGCCGAAACCGAACGAGTTGCTCAGCGCGGCGATGCTGCCGGCGGGCAGGTCCCGGGCCGTCGTGACGATATCGAGCGGGATTTCCGGGTCCTGGTTCTCGAGGTTGATGGTCACCGGGGCCTTGCGGTCGTAGATCGCCATGACGGTCAGCACGGCTTCCACGGCACCGGAGGCGCCCAGCAGGTGCCCCATCTGGGACTTGGTGGCCGAGACTGCAACGCTGTCCACGTGCTGGCCCAGGGCGGCCTTGAGGGCGGCGTACTCGGGCTTGTCGCCGACCGGGGTGGAGGTGGCGTGCGCGTTGACATGCACGATGTCCTCGGGCTGTATGCGGCCGTCGAACATGGCGGCCTTCAGCGCGCGGGTGGCGCCGAGGCCCTCGGGATCCGGGGCGGTGATGTGGTACGCGTCGGCGGTGACCGAGGTGCCGGCCAGTTCGGCGTAAATCCGGGCGCCGCGGGCCAGGGCGTGTTCCTCGGCTTCGAGCACCAGGGCACCGGCGCCCTCGCCCATCACGAAGCCGTCGCGGTCACGGTCGTAGGGGCGTGAGGCGTGCTCGGGATCGTCGTTGCGGCGCGAGAGCGCCTGCATGGAGGCGAACGCTGCGATCGGCATCGGGTGGATGGCGGCTTCCGCGCCGCCGCAGACGACGACGTCCGCCTTGCCAGCGCGGATCAGGTCCAGGCCAACGTGTACGGCCTCGGTGCCGGACGCGCAGGCGGAAACGGGGGTGTGGGCGCCGGCACGGGCTCCCAGGTCCAAGCTAACCGCAGCGGCCGGGCCGTTGGGCATCAGCATGGGGACGGTCATCGGCAGGACGCGGCGGGGTCCCTTTTCGCGCAGGGTGTCCCAGGCATCCAGGAGGGTCCAGACGCCACCGATGCCGGTCGCGAAGGCAACCGCCAGACGGTCGTGGTCGATTTCGGTGATGCCGGAGTCGGCCCACGCCTCGCGGGCGGCGACGACGGCGAACTGCGTGGACGGGTCCATGCGCTTGGCCTCGACGCGGGTCAGGACATCGAGGGCGGGCGTGGTGGCGCGCGCGGCGAAGTGGACAGGCAGCTCGAACTTTGCCACCCAGTCGTCCTCAAGCGTGTGCGCGCCGGAGACGCCCTTGAGCGCGTTCTTCCACATCGTGGGGACATCGCCGCCGATGGGTGTGGTGGCACCCAGACCGGTAATGACTACTTTGCGTGCCATGGGATCACTCTCTGTCGGTGCGCCTGCCGTATCCGGAACCGCGAACGGGATGGCCGGGGCCTGCGAGGGGAAAACTATGGGGTCATGCATGTGATGGTGGTCCGGTCCGGGCACTGCTGGAGCGCCCGGACCGGGCACCGGGGTCCGCCGTTGCCGGCGGAAGCCAGACTAGGCCTGGGCGTTGGCGATGAAGCTGACGGCGTCGCCGACGGTCTTGAGGTTCTTGACTTCTTCGTCCGGGATGCGGACGCCGAACTTCTCTTCGGCGTTGACCACGATGGTCATCATCGAGATGGAGTCGATGTCCAGGTCCTCGGTGAAGGACTTGTCCATTTCGACGGCCTCCGTGGCCAGGCCGGTCTCTTCGTTGACGATTTCAGCCAGGCCGGCCAGGATTTCTTCGTTGCTAGCCATTGATGGCTCCTTTTCTGGTTGTTGCCCGCGGCCGCCGGAAAAATACCGGCAGCCGTGGGCGGGAATGATTTCAAACCGAGGATTCGGCTTGGTGCGGGAATGCTTGCTGAGCACAGCATGGGGGCGAGCCCGGAAAGAAAGACATGCGGTGCAAAGGTATAACGGGCGGAACGTATTCAGTTCGGAAAAGCGGTGGCTGCCTAAGGAAGCACGACCACCTGGGCGCCGAAGACCAGTCCGGCTCCGAAGCCGATCTGCAGCGCCAGCCCGCCGCTGAGCTCGGGGTTTTCCTCAAGCAGGCGGTGGGTGGCCAGGGGGATGGACGCCGCGGAGGTGTTGCCGGCGTCGGCGATGTCACGGGCGATCTTGACGGTCTCCGGCAGCTGCAGCTTCTTGGCCATCTCGTCAATGATGCGCATATTGGCCTGGTGCGGGATGAACGCGGCAAGGTCCTCGGACCGGATGCCGGCGGCGTCGAGGGCCTGCTGGGCCACCTTGGCCATCTCCCAGACGGCCCAGCGGAAGACGGTCTGGCCGTCCTGGCGCAGGGTCGGCCACAGGGACGCGTCGGTCACTGCCGCTTCCTCATCGCTGACAGCGCCGCCGCGCTTGCCGGTCAGGGCGAGCTCGCGGATGTCCAGCATGGAGTGGGTCATGCCGATGGCATCCCACTTGCTGCCGTCCGATCCCCACACTGACGGGCCGATGCCCGGCGTGTCGGAGGGGCCGATCACGACGGCGCCCGCGCCGTCGCCGAGCAGGAAGGAGATGGTCCGTTCCGTGTTGTCGATGACGTCGGAGAGCTTCTCGGCACCGACCACCAGGACGTAGGCGGCCGCGCCGGAGCGCACCAGGGCGTCGCCCTGGGCGATGCCGTAGCAGTAACCGGCGCACGCCGCGGAGATGTCGAAGGCCGGGGCCGGCGTCGCGCCGAGGCGGTCGGCGAGGCTCGCGGCAGCAGAGGGGGTCGCGTACGGGTGGGTGACCGTGGAAACGATCACGGCGCCGAGCTGGGAGGCCTCGATGCCGGCCTTTTGCAGTGCCTCACGTGCGGCGCCCTCGGCCATGTCAATCACGCTGACATCGGCGGGCGCGCGGTGCCGGGTGACGATGCCCGTCCGCTGGCGGATCCACTCATCCGAGGAATCGATCCACTGGCACACGTCATCGTTAGTCACGATCACGCTGGGCCGGTACGCGCCGACACCCATGATGCGGGTGTTTTCCTGGACGGGCGCCTGCTTCAAAGTGGGAACGCTCATGCCCCTCCCTCCAGTTCTGCAAATAGGGCCAGGGCCGCGGAGAGGTCGTCCGGGGTCTTGACGGTGACGGTCTTGACGCCGGGCATGCCGCGCTTGGCCAGGCCGGCCAGTGTTCCGGCGGGAGCCAGTTCGATCACGCCGGTTACCCCGCGCTGCACCATCGTCTCCATGCAGAGGTCCCAGCGGACCGGACGGGACACCTGGGCGATCAGGCTGTCGACGGCGGCAGCACCGTCGGTGACTTCCGCGCCGTCGAAGTTGGACAGCAGCGGAACCAGCGGGTTCTGGGGGTGCAGTGACGGGCGCAGGGCCTGCAGGGCCGCGCCGGCGGGGGCCATGTGCGCGGTGTGGAACGCGCCCGCGACCTTCAGCGGAATGACCCGGGCCTTGGCCGGCGGGTTCTCGGCCAGGGCCTTGAGCTGCTCCATGGTGCCGGCGGCGACGGTCTGGCCGCCCCCGTTGACGTTGGCGGCGGTGGCTCCGGCCGCCCCAATGGCTGCCAGGACGTCCGCGGGGTCGCCGCCCACGACGGCGCTCATGCCGGTGGGGGTGGCGGCAGCCGCGGCGGCCATGCTGTTGGCGCGTTCGCGGACAAACGTCATGGCTTCGGTTTCCGTCAGCACACCGGCGAGCGAGGCCGCGGTGATTTCGCCGACGGAGTGGCCGGCGAGGATGACCGGCAGCGTGCTGAGTTCGACGTCGAAGAGTGAGCTCGCGGTCACCAGGCCCGCGGCGACGATCAGGGGCTGCGCTACCGCAGTGTCCTTGATGGTCTCCTCATCGGAGGTGGTGCCGTGGGCGGTGAGATCGATGCCTGCTATTTCGCTGAGGGAGGCCAGGAGGCCTGCGACGGGTGGTAGTTCCAGCCAGGGGGCCAGAAAACCAGGGGTCTGGGAGCCCTGTCCAGGGCAAACGATTGCAAGCACGTAACCAGCTTTCCAAATTACCGCGTGAACATTCGTGTTTTCATGCACCAAGCTCACTGGGTCAGTTTGTAGGAAGTCTACAACGGTTCAGGAGCCGTTGCGGGGAGGCTGCCGCTCCGTGGGGGCCTTCGGCGGGGCCGAAAGCCGGCCCACCACAAGGGCGGTCTGGAGCACGAATGCCTCCCGTGGCAGCAGCGGATCCCAGCCTGTGACGTCGCACACGCGCTTGAGCCGGTAGCGCACCGTGTTGGCGTGGACGAAGAGTTCGCGCGCCGTCGCCTCGAGTGAATGGCCCAGCTCGAGGTACGTGCCCAGGGTCTCCACCAGGCCGTTGGAGGCGGCCAGCAACGGGCGGTAGATGTTCTTGACCAGCGAGCGGCGGGCGGCGTCGTCGCCGGAGATCACACGCTCGGGGAGCAGGTCATCGGCCGCCACCGGCCGCGGCGCGGAAGGCCACGCCCGGGCCGCGGTGAGGCCGGCAAAGGCTGACTGGGCGGAGCCGCTGGCTTCGAGGAGGGAACCGGCCTCCGGGCCGTAGACCACCGGGCCGGGGGCAAAGAGTTCGCTGAGCTTCAGGTACGCGGTCTCCCGGTCATGGACCCCGCCGAGGATCAGGATGAGACGGTCGCCCTGGATCCCCACGAGGGCGTCCTCGGCGAAGCGCCCCGCGGTGCGCCGCAGTTCGCTGACGTAGCTGGCGCTGGGTTCCGACGGGGAATTTCCCACCATCACGGTGAAGCGTTCCTGTGCTTTCCAGCCCAGGGCCGCGATCCTGGACCGCAGCGCGTCGGTGTTTTCGCCACGGAGGATAGCATCGACAATCAGGGCCTCCAGGCGGGTGTCCCAGGAGCCGCGGGATTCCGCGGCGCGCGCGTAGACGTCGGCGGCCGCGAACGCGACCTCCCGCGAGTAGCGCAGTACGGCTTCCCGGAGGGCCCCTTGGTCCGCCTCGGGTGCGATCACCGGGACCTGGTCCTCCACGACTTCCACGACGATCCGGATCAGCTGGAGCGCCTTCTGGAGGCTGATGGAGCGGGTCAGCTCGGTGGGCGCGGTGCCGAAGACGTCGGAGAGGATCCACGACGGCGAGCTCGGCCGCTCGTACCAGGTGACGAAGGCTGCGATGCCGTTCTGGGCCACCATGCCCAGGGCGGACCGTTCATCCGAGTTCAGCCGGCCGTACCACGGCAGGGACTTCTCCAGCTGGCGCAGCGTCGTCGTCGACAGCTGGCCCACGCTGGCCCGGAGCTTCTTGAGGGTCTCGGCTTTTTCCGGAGTCATCGCCCTCGAGGCCGGCTTGCGTTTTTCGGGAGTGGTGATCGGCTCTGCCATGCATTGAGCATACGGGGCGCGCCGTCCAAGCTCCATTTGTGCGAAGGCTACAACTCGCTTTGCCTTGGGTCACAGCGCCGCCGGCCCGCCCCCCGGAGGGAGGCAGCGGAGGGAGGCGGCGGGAACGCGCCGGGACTCGGAGCCGTTAAACGCCCGACGGCGGCCCCCACCAACAGGTGTGGACCGCCGTCGAACGTTCGCTTTTGCGCTGGAGCGCGGTTAGGAGTCGCCGCCCGCGTTGCCGGTGGTGCCGGCATTGACATTGTGCAGGCGGTACTTCTCGATGGCCTGGGCAGGCGCCTGGGCATCCACTTCGCCCCGGCGGGCCAGCATCTCCAGGGAACGGACCACRACCGAGTGGRTGTCGTTCTTGAAGAAGCGGCGTGCCGCGGCGCGGGTGTCCGAGAAGCCGAAGCCGTCGGCGCCGAGCGAGGCAAACTCGTTCGGCAGGAACTGGCGGATCTGGTCCGGCACGGCCTTCATGTAGTCCGTGACTGCCACGATCGGGCCG